>CAZZIS010000057.1:0-20098 GCA_964654445.1 uncultured Thioalkalispiraceae bacterium | reverse complement strand
CAATCTCTTGTTTAAGATTGTTGTATTGCAGTTTGAGATCAACCATTGGGATCATGTCAGGAAACTCCGTAAAATTTATTATATTATTTTTGAGATTGTATTAATTTGTATTAAGCAATTCACTAATTCTAATGGCTGTTTGTAATGCGAGTAAACCCGCTTTGCCACTAACAATCGCTGGACTCTTTGTATCGATTGAAAGAAGAAATGCCTCTATTTCACTATATAATGCATCACCTTGTTCAAAGGTACGATCATTACTTTCAATATTGGCTATGCCTGGATACATTTCACCATCGCCTTTTTTGTGAATAGCGAGTTTCTTATTTTGGAAGTCAATAGAAATATAGGCATCATGCTGGAATATACGCATAATACGTTCACTCTTCATACTAACACGACTTGCAGTAACATTTGCTACGCAGCCATTTTCAAAAGTAATACGTGCACTGGCAATATCAATTTCATTGGAAATAACGGCAACACCATTCGCATCAATATGTTTAACGGGTGAATGTGCAAAATCCAGAATAATATCAATATCGTGAATCATCAGATCAAGAACAACATTAACATCTGCACCACGTGGATTAAACGGTGCGATACGATTTGATTCAATAAATAAAGGTTGTTCGAGTTCATTTTCTAATGCCAGTACGGCTGGATTAAAACGTTCCAGGTGACCGATTTGAAACACACATTTGTTTTTGTCTGCTATTTTGACCAGTTCTTCGGCTTCTTCAACCGTCGAGGTAATCGGTTTTTCTAATAAAACATGAACATTGTTTTCGAGAAATACTTTTGCAACTTCATAGTGCTTTTGTGTGGGGACCACTATACTGACAGCATCAACTTTTCCAATGAGTTCATTGTAGTTGGTATAAGCAGGTACGTCATGTTCATCTGCAATGGACTGTGCAACTTCCAGACTCGCATCACACACGGCAACCAGCTCAGATGATTCGAGTTGCGCATATTTTTGCGCATGAAATTTACCCAGGTAACCTACGCCAATGACGGCAATTTTAATTTTGCTCATTACTTTTCCGAATAGTGGGGGTTTTCAGCTGATTTAAACAATATTAGAATAGATATTAAACCAGGAAAATACTCAAATAATTAAGGTGCGATTGGGCGATATGATCGCATTGTCCTATTTTAAAATCAACAAGACAGGCATGATAGAGTGATTTTCAGAGGTTAAAGTCATAGCATTTTGGACGATTTTGGGAGTATGCTATACCATAATTTCATATTATACAGGTTGTCAATTTAATGGTTAAAAAACACTCCCTTCCCCCTATCCTCGACTGGGCTGAACGAGGCCAGTTTGTTGCCGGGGTTGATGAGGTCGGCCGTGGTCCATTGGCGGGGCCGGTTGTCGCAGCAGCGGTAATTCTTGATCCTGATAAGCCGATTGAAGGTTTGGTGGATTCAAAAAAAATCTCGGAAATACGCCGGGAAGTGCTAGCAAAAGAAATAAAAGAAAAAGCGATCGCCTGGGCTATTTCCCGTGTTGATGTTGAAGAAATCGACCGGATCAACATATTACAGGCCAGCTTGCGGGCAATGACCATTGCTGTTTCTGAGCTTAAGCAGCAACCTGATTTTGTCATGATCGACGGTAACCGTATTCCCTCTGATTTAAGGATTAATGCCGAGGCAATAATCAAAGGTGATGACAGGGTGGAATGTATTAGTGCTGCCTCAATTATTGCTAAAGTTACTCGAGACAAAGAAATGGTTGAAATGGACAATATTTACCCGGGTTATGGACTGGCGAAACATAAAGGTTATCCAACCAAGGTTCATATTGAAGCCCTGGAAAAACTTGGCGTCACGGAAATTCATCGGCGTACCTTTGGCCCGGTGAAAAAGCTTTTAGCCATCAGTTAAACCAATTTTACAAACAAAATGCGAATGGAAGAAAGGGAAGTTATAAAACATAGTCTCATGATACTACCGCTTATATTAAGGCTGGATGCAACAGGACAACCGGTGAAATGGATCGATTGGCAGGAAGCCGCGAACATTTACGTACGAGATTGTGTGGCATGGACTGCAGGCGATAATAGCTTTCAATTGCACGGTGGACATTCCCGTATCAGCGGTGAGCAAACTCTTTTAACTGTAAATTCAATTATTGCCGTCAAAGGTGAAAACCGGCGTTCGCGTCAAAAGTCTATCCCGCCACTTAATAACCGTGAATTATTTCGCCGTGATCATCATACCTGTCTATATTGTGGTCAATCAATGAAGGATTTATTACTGACTCGAGATCATGTTAAACCTCTCTCGAAAGGAGGACGGGATATCTGGTCTAACGTTGTAACAGCATGTCGGCGCTGTAATACTCATAAAGGTGATCGTTTGCTGGATAGTATGAATATGAAGTTACTGGCCGTGCCATATGTGCCAAATGTGGCAGAATATCTAGTTTTGCGAAATCGAAAAATTCTTGGTGACCAAATGGCCTTTTTGAAAATGCAGTTTAGTAAACAGGGTAAAGAGAGAGGTTTGCAGTAATTATTAATCACTTTTGCCTCGTGAGCCCAATGTTCCTGTGGTTCACTATTAGCTCAAAATTTAACCAGATATTAAATCCTTTTCCATCTTGCGTCTGACCTCAATAAATCCCAAACTACCCTAATGTCTGAATCGTTTGTACATCTTTCTCTGCACACTGAATATTCTATTGTTGATGGGATTGTTCGGATAAAACCCCTTGCAGCGGCGCTCGCAGAAGCGGGGATGCCGGCAGTGGCACTGACCGATCAGAGTAATATGTTTGCGCTGGTGAAATTTTATCGTGCCTGTCAGTCTGCCGGTGTAAAGCCTATTGTTGGTGTTGATTGCTGGGTGAGCAGCGAAGATGACCCAACCCAACCGACTAAATTGACATTGTTGTGTATAAATAATGCCGGTTATCTCAACCTCACAGAACTCGTTTCCAGAGGTTATACCGAAGGCCAACATCGCGGCATTCCAATGTTGAAAAAAAGTTGGTTCACGGGACAAACTGATGGTTTGATTGCTTTATCCGGTGGTCGTCTTGGTGATATTGGTCTTGCCTTGTTAAGTGAAAATGCTGAATTAGCATCATCACGTTTAAATGACTGGTCTCAGCTTTTTCCCAATAATTTTTACCTTGAATTACAACGCACAGGTAGAGAAAACGAAGAAAACTATTTGCATGCCGCAGTCGAACTTGCAATAAAACATGATGTGCCTGTAGTCGCGACAAATGAAGTGCGCTTTATTTCGACGAATGATTTTGATGCCCATGAAGCACGCGTGTGTATTCATGATGGTCGTACTTTAGATGATCCCAGACGACCTAAACTTTATAGTGAACAACAGTATTTACGTTCAGCTGAAGAAATGCAGGAGTTGTTTAAAGATATTCCCTCAGCCATTGAAAATACGCTTGAAATAGCAAAACGCTGCACGGTTGAATTAACCCTAGGTAAAAATTATTTACCGGACTTCCCCATTCCTGATGGATTAACTATAGAACAGTTTCTTGAAGAAGAGTCACGTAAAGGCTTAGAAAAACGTCTGCATCAATTATTTGATGTTGAAGCAGACGATTATGAAGAGAAACATACTGAATATTATGCTCGTCTGCAAATTGAGCTTGATGTAATTAATAGCATGGGCTTCCCCGGTTACTTTTTAATTGTTGCTGACTTTATTCGTTGGGCAAAAGAAAATGATGTACCCGTTGGGCCAGGACGGGGTTCAGGTGCAGGTTCGATTGTTGCGTATGCATTAACCATTACCGATCTGGATCCGATTAAGTATGAATTACTGTTCGAACGCTTCTTAAATCCTGAACGTGTTTCCATGCCCGATTTCGATGTTGATTTTTGTATGGACGGTCGTGATCGTGTTATTGATTATGTTGCAAGAACCTATGGTCGCGATAAAGTTTCGCAAATCATCACTTATGGTTCGATGGCAGCAAAAGCGGTTATTCGAGATGTAGGTCGTGTGTTAAGTCATCCTTATGGTTTTGTTGACCGTATCGCAAAACTTATACCCTTTGAAATTGGCATTACGTTAGACAAAGCACTTGAACAAGAACCACAACTACTCGAACTTTATAATGAAGATGAAGATGTTGCAGGCCTGATTGATCTGGCAAAGTCTCTAGAAGGTATTGTGCGTAATGCAGGTAAACATGCCGGTGGTGTAGTTATTTCACCGTCAAAGCTAACCGACTTTACACCATTATATTGTGAAGAGGATGCCTCTAACTTAGTAAGTCAGTTTGATAAAGACGATGTTGAAGCGGTAGGTTTAGTGAAGTTCGATTTCCTGGGACTACGTACTTTAACCATTGTTGATTGGGCAGTTAAAACAATTAACGGCATTAAAAAAACCAAAGGCGAAGACGAAGAGCTGCTTAATATTGAAACGATACCGCTTGATGATGAAGCCACGTTTTATTTATTAAAAGCAGCAAATACTACCGCAGTATTCCAGCTGGAATCACGCGGCATGAAAGACTTAATTACTCGTCTTCAACCGAGTAATTTTGAAGACATTATTGCCTTAGTTGCATTGTTTAGACCGGGGCCTTTAGGTTCAGGTATGGTAGATGATTTTGTGAATCGTAAACATGGTCGTGCCCGTGTTGTTTATCCACATCCTGATCTGGAATCAATATTAAAACCTACCTATGGTGTAATTCTATACCAGGAACAGGTAATGCAAATCGCACAGGTGTTAGCAAGCTATTCACTTGGTGCTGCAGATTTATTACGCCGTGCTATGGGTAAGAAAAAACCGGAAGAGATGGCAAAGCAACGTCAAATCTTTACCGAAGGTGCAGTGGCACGAGATGTTGATGAAAAAACAGCAACTTATATTTTTGACTTAATGGAAAAATTTGCTGGCTATGGTTTTAATAAATCTCACTCGGCTGCGTATGCTTTAGTTTCATATCAAACCGCATGGTTAAAAGCACATTATCCATCAGAGTTTATGGCCGCCGTATTGTCTGCGGATATGGATAACACGGATAAAGTCGTCACCTTGATTGATGATTGCAGTGAAATGAAGCTTAAGGTTGCACCACCTAATGTCAATCTCTGTAAACATCAGTTCACAGTTGATGATGGCACTATTATTTATGGGCTTGGTGCAATTAAAGGTGTGGGTGAAGCGGCGATTGATGGGGTTATTGAAGAACGAGAAAAAAATGGTGAGTTTAAAGACCTGTTTAATTTTTGCCAACGTGTAGATTTGCGAAAAGTAAATCGTCGCACCCTGGAAGGTTTAACCATGGCCGGAGCCATGGATGTATTTAAACAACACCGTTCTACTATTATGGCAACATTACCTGATGCCCTGAAAATTGCCGATCAGAAATCACGTGATGCACAAGCTGGTATTCAGGATATGTTTGGTATGGCATCACAAGCCGATGCTGATGGCAATGTAAGCGGGCCAGAAAGTTATTCGCTACAAAAAGACTGGAGCGAAGAGCTTCGTTTAGCCAATGAAAAAACAACTTTAGGTTTGTACTTAACAGGCCACCCGATTAATCGTTATCTGCCAGAATTAAAACAATTTGTTAGTGGTCGTCTTGCTGAACTTAAGCCAACAAAAAATCAAACCGTTATTGTTGCAGGATTAGTTGTTGGCATGCGTGTGATGACAACTAAACGTGGCGACAAAATGGCCTTCTTGACTTTGGATGACCGCAGTGGCCGAATGGAAATGGCTGTGTTTTCTGAAGAGTTTAATGCTAACCGTGAAAACCTGGCAAAAGACAAACTCATTGTTGCCAGTGTTGAAATAAGTATCGATGATTATTCGGGTGGCTTTAAAATGCGCGCCAAAGAAATTTATGATATTAGCCAGGCGCGTGAACGATTCGCAAAAAATTTAATGGTGACAGTAGATAATAATCATGCGGCTAATGGTTTTATAAATGATTTACAGCGTGTCTTAACCCCCTTTAAAGAAGGCTCGTGTCCTGTTGTCGTTGATTACCACAAAGATGATGCCAGTGCTGAAATCCCTCTAGGTCAGGAGTGGCATGTGCACCCAACTGATGAGTTGTTAAACCGTTTACGTGAAACGATGGGTGAGAAGCAGGTTAATATTATATACGGGTAGTTATAGGGAATCAGGGTCAGACACAGATTTTTCTAATATACAATTATAGATTTTATAATCCTCATGGTTGTGGATAATGGTGCGACACATGTATTTACTTCTTCCTTGAATATATTCCCATGACAGATTCTTATAAAGGCCTTATAGCTGTTCACTCAGCAGTTCTAATTTTTGGCTTAACTGCATTATTCTCTAAACTTATTTCCTTAACTGCGTTAGAAATAACATTGTTGCGCAGTATTTTTGCCGTGTTCATTATTCTTGCTATCTTTCTTTGGCAAAATAAATCGATAAAATTATCTAAGGCTAAAGACTATAGCATTGTTATCTTGCTTGGTGTGTTACTCGCATTACATTGGGTAACGTATTTTCATGCCATGCAAGTCTCAAGTGTTGCGGTAGGGGTGATTGCGCTTTATACCTTTCCAATTATGACTGTTTTTTTGGAACCCTTGTTTCACGGCGAGCAAGCGCATATTAAAGATGTGATGAGCGCTGTCACTGTACTGTTTGGTGTTTATTTATTAGTGCCTGAGTTCTCTTTAAATAATGAAACGACTCAAGGAATTTTATGGGGTATTTTATCTGCGTTGTTTTTTGCGCTACGAAATATCATTCAGGGGCATTATTTTAAAGGCTATTCGGCAAGACATAGTTTGTTTTATCAAACTCTTGTTACCTTTGTTATTTTATTGCCGTTTTCGTTTGAAGTGATTCCTGAGGTAACTACTATACAGTGGGGACAGCTGTTAATATTGGGTGTCTTTTTTACCGCAGTACCCCATACGCTGTTTGCTTTTAGCTTGTTAAATCTGAAAGCAAAAACAGTGAGTTTGGTGGCCTGTGTTCAGGTTGTTTATGCCAGTATTTTTGCTGCGCTTTTATTGGGTGAATGGTTAGAATTTTCCACCGTTGCTGGTGGACTAATTGTGGTTTCAGCTGCAATGTATGAATCCTACACCGCAGGGCGTAGAACATAAAGTTGATGAAAATGTGACAATAATACTGGTTGTCACTGACAGAATTCGCTAAAATCACCTCATATTACTAATTATAAGACATTGTATTTATTATGAATTTAAATTTTCTTGATTTCGAACAGCCCATTGCTGAACTTGAAGCTAAAATCGAAGAGCTACGTTATGTCGGCTCAGACAATGAGATCAATATTGGCGATGAAATCTCGCGCCTTAAAGGTAAAAGTCACGATTTAACCAAATCAATATTCTCTAATTTGAAAGCGGCACAAATTGCTCAACTTTCACGTCATCCACAGCGTCCTTATTTTATGGATTATGTTGAGCGTATATTTACAGATTTTGAAGAACTTCATGGTGATCGTGCCTTCGCTGATGACCCTGCACTTGTAGGCGGTATGGCAAGATTAGATGGTCGTCCGGTAATGATCATGGGGCAACAAAAAGGCCGTGATACAAAAGAAAAGATTAAACGTAATTTTGGTATGCCTCGCCCAGAAGGGTATCGTAAAGCATTGCGTTTGATGAAAATGGCAGAGCGTTTTAAATTGCCTGTTTTGACCTTTATCGACACACCTGGTGCTTATCCCGGGGTTGATGCTGAAGAACGTGGTCAAAGTGAAGCGATTGCACGTAACTTGCTTGAAATGTCTGAATTAAAAACGCCAATTATCAATACGGTTATTGGTGAGGGTGGTTCAGGTGGTGCATTAGCGATTGGAGTTGGTGATCGTTTAATGATGCTGGAATATAGTACTTACTCCGTTATTTCTCCGGAAGGTTGTGCCACAATTTTATGGCGCAGTGCCGATAAAGCCGCTGATGCTGCAGAAGCGATGGGTTTAACCGCGCAACGTTTAAAAGAACTTCAATTAGTTGATGAAATTATTCCTGAACCTTTAGGTGGCGCACACCGTGATATTGATGCGGTAGCTTCAAGCTTGAAACATGCGTTAATTAAAAGCCTGGATAATATTTCAAGTACGTCGATTGATAAATTATTAGACCAGCGTTATGAGCACTTAATGGCGTATGGAAACTATTCCGAATAAATTACTTTAGCCACAAAGAACACGAAGGATACGGAGAAGATAATTTTTATTTTACCTGGTGTTCTTTGTGTTCTTCGTGGCTCAATATCTTTTTTGGCTTGAGCCGATAAAATGTCTTTTACCCCTGAACTATTTAAATCAAATATCACTCCCTTTTCTAACGCTAAAGTCATGTGGGTTGCTTACAGTGGTGGCTGTGATTCGCATGTTTTATTACACACATTAGTTTCATTACGCTCTGAAATTAAAGCTGAAATTAAAGCTATACATATTAACCATGGTTTAAGCCCATTAGCTAATGAGTGGGAAGAACATTGTCGAAAAATCTGTGAAAAATTATCAGTTCCATATTTAGCGATTTCTGTTAATGCCAAAGCAAAAAATAATAGTCCTGAAGAAGCCGCACGTCACGCGCGTTATGCTGAATGGAAAAAACTTTTAAACAAAGATGATGTATTGTTACTTGCTCATCACCAGGATGATCAGGCTGAAACTGTATTAATTCAGTTGCTACGTGGTTCAGGAGTGAAAGGTCTGGCAGCCATGCCAGCAAAACAAAATTTTTCACATGGTTTGCTTTGTCGACCAATGTTAGGTTTTATGCGTGAAGAAATTGTTAGTTATGCAGTCGAACACAGTCTTAACTGGATTGATGATCCAAGTAATTTTGATACTGATTTTGATCGCAATTTTCTGCGCCATGAAGTTGTGCCATTATTAGAAACACGCTGGCCTTCATTAAAGAAAACCTTATCTCGTAGTGCTACTCATCAGGCCGATGCAGATCAATTATTAACAGAACTGGCTTTTCAGGACTGGCATCATATCCATGAAAATAATCAAATAAATATTTCGGCATTATTAAAATTGTCTGAAAAACGGCAACGTAATGTTTTGCGTTATTGGATATCTGATATCTGTGAATTAATTCTGCCTGACACAATTCGTTTACAGCGAATTCTGGATGAGGTTTTAACTGCAGCTGAAGATGCTCAGCCAGAAGTTATCTGGCGTGGTGGCGACATTAGACGCTACCAGGGCTTGCTGTATGCTCAGGAGAAATTTTTAGCAGCAGAAAATAAGACCGCGTTGCTTTGGCCAGATATTGAGATACCTATCGAACTGAGTAGTGGTAGACTAAAATTATCGGCAAAATCCTCGGTGGGCGAGGGCTTAAGTCAGGAAAAACTCAAAAATACTGAAGTTTCACTTCGATTCCGACAGGGCGGAGAGACTTGCCGGCCAACTGGACGAGGGCAAACCCATCAATTGAAAAAACTCTTTCAGGAATGGAAAATTCCACCCTGGCAACGAGCATCGGTTCCTTTAATCTACGTTGATGGAGAATTAGCTGAAGTGGTGGGGTATTGTTGCTGCGAGGCCTTTGCCGCAGCAGAGGGTGAAGCCAGCTGGCTTATTACGTAATATCCAGATAGCTTCAATAATATGTTTTTATTGCTTAAGGATTGAAAAGTAAGACAAAAACACTCACAATAGGGCTCAATTCAACGGCATGTTTACTTAACGGTGAATGAGCTACCATCTCCACACTATTTGGCGTATTAATGACGAAATTTGTTTTCATCACTGGCGGTGTTGTGTCTTCTTTAGGCAAAGGCATCGCTTCAGCATCACTTGCTGCAATTCTCGAAGCGCGTGGCTTAAAAGTCACCATGATGAAACTGGACCCCTACATTAACGTAGATCCAGGTACTATGAGCCCATTCCAGCACGGTGAAGTCTTTGTTACCGAAGATGGGGCAGAAACTGATCTGGATTTAGGTCATTACGAGCGTTTTATTCGCACTCCTATGCGCCAGTCAAATAATTTCACTACGGGTCGTATTTACGAAACAGTTATAAGCAAAGAACGCCGTGGCGACTATTTAGGCGGCACAGTACAAGTTATTCCACATATTACCGATGAAATTAAACGTAGCATCCATGAAGGTTCTAAAATTAATGGTGAAGATGCTGATGTTGCCATGATAGAAATTGGCGGTACGGTAGGTGATATTGAATCGTTACCGTTCCTTGAAGCTATACGACAAATGGGTTTTGAGTTGGGACATGACAACGTCTTGTATATGCACTTAACATTGTTACCGTATATTCCTACTGCGGGAGAACTTAAAACCAAACCAACCCAACACTCGGTTAAAGAATTACGTTCGATTGGTATCCAGCCTGACGTTTTATTATGTCGTTCTGAGCGTCCCATTCCAGAAAGTGAACGAAGAAAGATTGCCTTGTTTACTAATGTTGAAGAGCGTGCCGTTATTGAAGCGCTTGATGCTGATACCATTTATAGAATTCCTTTATTGCTTAAAGAGCAACATCTTGATGATATTGTTGTTGATAAACTTCGTTTAAATGTACCTGCTGCAGATTTATCTGAGTGGCAAGCGGTTGTTGATGCAATGGATAGTCCAACGGATGAAATCACTGTTGCGATGGTTGGTAAGTATGTTGATTTAACCGAAGCATATAAATCGTTATCTGAATCATTAATTCATGCAGGTCTGCATACGCACACTAAAGTAAAAATTAAATATATCGATTCTGAAGATATTGAAAATGAAGGAACTTCATGTCTTGAAGGTATGGATGCGATTTTAGTTCCCGGTGGATTCGGTTTGCGCGGTGTCGAAGGAAAAATTGAAGCCGTTCGTTTTGCTCGTGAAAATAAAGTGCCATACCTTGGGATTTGTTTAGGCATGCAAGTTGCGGTGATTGAATACGCACGAAATATGGCTGGTCTCAAAGATGCGCACAGTACTGAATTTAAACAAGCTACGAAAGATCCTGTTATAGGATTAATTACAGAGTGGACGACGGCTGAAGGTCAGATTGAAAAACGCGATGAAGGTTCTGATCTTGGTGGTACCATGCGTTTAGGTGGACAGGATTGTAAACTTAAATCGGGTAGTCATGTTCGTGATGTTTATGGAAAAGATGTGATTATTGAACGTCACCGCCATCGTTATGAATTTAATAACAACTATCGTGAAAAACTGGAAAAAGCAGGTTTAAATATTGCGGGTACATCAACAGATGATAGTTTGGTTGAAGTAGTTGAAATTAAAGAACATCCCTGGTTTATTGCCTGCCAGTTCCATCCTGAATTCACATCTACCCCACGTGATGGGCATCCTTTGTTTACTAGTTACGTTGCAAAGGCTCGTGAATTAAAAATGTCAGCGGCTAAACAAAAGAAAGCCAGCTAAGCCGTAATACAGTTAAATTGTCATAAAGCTTTGTTATAAAGTTAACTATATATATTAAAGTAAGAGAGAAAATAATGTCAGCAAGTGGTTCTATTATTAAAGAAATTATTGGTCGTCAAATTATTGATTCACGCGGAAATCCAACAGTGGAAGCCGATGTAATTCTGGAATCAGGCACAATGGGACGCGCAGCTGTTCCTTCTGGTGCATCAACGGGTGCACGTGAAGCAATTGAATTACGTGATGGAGATAAGTCTAAATACATGGGCAAAGGTGTTAGTAAAGCCGTTGCATTTGTAAATGGTGTTTTACGTGAAAACTTAATCGGTAAAGATGCAAGCGACCAGGCAGCCATTGATAACTTGATGATTGAGTTAGATGGCACACATAACAAAGAGAAATTAGGTGCAAATTCATTATTGGCTATTTCTATGGCATGCGCTCATGCAGCAGCTAATGATGCAAAAATGCCACTTTTCAAATATCTTTCTACAGAAAAAGATTTTAAAATGCCTGTACCCATGATGAATATTATCAATGGTGGTGAGCATGCAGATAATAGTGTGGATTTACAGGAATTCATGATCATGCCTGTCGGTGCGAAAGATATTTTAGAAGCCATTCGTATGGGCTCAGAAGTTTTCCATACTTTGAAGAGCGTTTTATCTTCGCAAGGTATGAATACTACTGTTGGTGATGAAGGTGGTTTTGCACCAGACTTGCCATCTAATGAAGCTGCTATAACTGTCATTTTAGAGGCAATTGATAAAGCGGGTTATAAAGCAGGCGAAGACATCATGATTGCGATTGATGCGGCGAGTAGTGAATTCTACGAAGATGGAAAATATAATCTCAAATCTGAAGGTAAGATATTGACTTCATCAGAACTTATCAGTTTATTTGAAGACTGGGTAAGCAAATATCCTATTATTAGTATTGAAGATGGTCTTGCAGAAGATGATTGGGATGGCTGGAAAGAAATGACTGAACGTTTAGGTAACAAAATTCAGTTAGTCGGTGATGATTTATATGTAACTAACACATCAATCTTTAAAGAAGGCATTGATAAGGGTATTGCTAACTCAATTTTGATTAAAGTAAATCAAATTGGTACTTTAACCGAAACATTTAATGCCATTGCTATGGCTAAAAAAGCAGGCTATACCGCTGTTATCTCACATCGTTCAGGTGAAACAGAAGATACAACAATTGCCGATATTGCTGTTGCAACGTGTGCTGGTCAAATTAAAACAGGTTCAATGTCGCGTTCTGATCGTGTTGCTAAATATAATCAGCTAATTCGAATTAATGAGCAACTCGGTAAAAATGCTATTTACCCCGGTAAAGATGCTTTTTATAACTTAAAATAATTTGACTTTATTCCCCCTCCCTTAGGGAGGGGGCTAGGGGGAGGGTGCAGCTTAAATCACCTTTCCCTAACCCTCCCCTTGAAGGGGAGGGAATAGTATTTATAATTAAAGTCGTTTTAAATCAAAAAGGAGGAGAAGTTGATGCGAATTATTGCTGTCATACTTGGCCTCCTTTTTCTTGTTTTGCAATATGATCTTTGGATAGGAGAAGGTAGTTTGAGAACGGTTTGGCAACTACAAGAAGATATTGCTGATCAGAAAAAAGAAAATACAAAAATCTCTCAACGGAATGAGTCACTTCTCGCAGAAGTTTATGACTTGAAAAAAGGTGATGCTGCTATCGAAGAGCGTGCCAGAAATGAACTCGGTATGATTAAAAAGGGTGAAACCTATATCCAAGTAGTAACCGAAAAACCTCCGCACGAATAATGAGAAGCCATATTACTTCGTTAAAACTTCTTCAAAATGCTCATGTACTTATTGTACATTCCGCTTTTTCATCAGTTTTGCCTCGTACTCTGGCTTCTCATTATCCGTGCAAAGGTTTTTAATATAATAAATTTGTATAGATATGAATAAAAAAAATAACATCTGGGTAATTATTCCTGCTGCTGGCGTTGGTAAACGCATGGGCTCAGAGTTGCCTAAACAATATTTAACTCTTAATGGTAAAACTATTATTGAACATACAATGGACGTGTTTGATAAACATGATTCCATTTTTGAAATTGTTGTTGCTATTTCAAAGGGTGATGAATATTGGTCTTCGCTTAATATTAACTTATCAAAGCCACTTCATATCGCTGATGGTGGGAAAGAACGTTGTGATTCTGTTCTTAGTGCTTTAATGTTTATAGAGAATAAAGCGGCAGATGATGATTGGGTTTTAGTACATGATGCGGCACGTCCTTGTTTACGGAGTGATGATTTAACGTTACTGCTTAATACTTTAGATGAGCATGAAGTAGGTGGTATTTTAGCACTCCCAGTTAAAGATACCATGAAACGTTCCGATCAAAATAACGTTATTAAAAAAACGGTAGATCGTGAAAACTTATGGCATGCTTTAACACCTCAAATGTTTCGTTTTTCAATGTTAAAGAATGCGCTTGAGTCAGCATTAAATAAAAATGAAGTCATTACAGATGAAGCATCTGCAATTGAATTGGCTGGTTATCAGCCAGCATTGGTTGAAGGTCATGGCGATAATATAAAGATTACACGTCCAGAAGATCTTGAGTTAGCTTTATTTTTCTTAGAACAACAAAAAGGTAAAAAATAATGCGTATCGGACAAGGCTATGATGCCCATAAATTTAAGGAAGGTGGTCGACTTGTTTTAGGTGGTGTAGATATTCCTTATGAAAAAGGAATGGAAGCACATTCAGATGGAGATGTTGTTATTCATGCGTTATGCGATGCCTTGCTGGGTGCAATGGCTCTCGGTGATATAGGGAAACATTTTCCTGATACAGACAAATCATATAAAGGAATTGACAGTCGAGTTTTATTAAAAGAAGTGATGAATAAGGTACGTAAAGGTGGAATGAAATTGGGTAATGCAGATATTACAGTAATTGCTCAAGCACCTAAGTTAGCTCCCCATATTCAGACGATGCGTGAAACTTTAGCTTCTGATATGTCTACCGCATTAAATAATGTTAGCGTGAAAGCCACTACAACAGAAAAAATGGGTTTTACGGGTAGAGCAGAAGGTATTGCAGTCACTGCTATCGTACTCTTGGTTTAGTTTTTAGTAGGTCGGCTCTTCTACTCTCTATTTTATTTTTATTGTGGGGCGCTACGAGACCGACGAAGAACTATACAATAACCATTTAAATTCTATCAATTTCCAATACCGCGTCGGCCTGAAGAGCCGACCTACAAGATAATACTATGTTTGATTTCACTTCTTATCACTACGCTAATAACGAACCAAAATTATCTGGCGTAATTCGCACACATTTTTCTGATTTTAAGGTAGATGAAAAATTTGCCTTTGAAGCTACAGGTGAAGGTGAACATGCGTTATTGCACATTAAAAAACAAGATACGAATACCGATTGGTTATCACGGCAAATTTCTGACCTGGCTGGAGTTAGAAAGCTTGATGTGAGTTATGCGGGATTAAAAGACCGTAATGCGATCACTACGCAATGGTTCAGCGTATGGCTTCCAGGCAAACCCGATCCAGACTGGTCGTTACTAAACTCAGAAAATGTTGAAATATTATCAACATGTCGTCATAACCGTAAATTACGTCGAGGTAGTTTACGAGGTAACCAATTCACATTAATTGTTCGTGATATTGAGGGAGATGCTTCTGATTTGGAACAACGAATGAATACCATTCAACAAGATGGAGTTCCTAATTATTTTGGTGATCAACGTTTTGGAATTGATGGGAAAAATCTGGAAAAAGCCAGAGTCATGTTTGGCGGAAAACGGGTTAAAGATCGTTTTAAACGTTCAATCTATTTATCTGCCGCGCGCTCTGCCATGTTTAATGATGTTTTATCGCAACGAGTTGAAATGAATAAATGGGCGAATGGAATCCCCGGTGATGTTATGTTGCTTGATAATAGCCGTAGCTATTTTTTAGCAACGGATATTGATGAGAAAATTGTTCAACGTCTTAAAGAACATGATATACATCCCAGTGGTCCATTATGGGGTAGAGGTGAGTTGCTTTCAAAAGGCGATGTTGCTGAACTTGAAAGTAAATTACCCAATAAATTTGAAGTTTTTGATGTTGGTTTAAAAAATGCAAGACTTGATCAGGAACGCCGATCTTTACGTTTATCGGTTAAAGATTTGCAATGGAATTATGATACGAGTAACAAAATACTCGAGTTATCTTTTTTTCTACCCGCGGGTGGGTATGCAACAGCCGTCTTACGAGAAATAATAAAGGTTTAAAATTTATCTGTGACTTTTTAATAAAACATACAGAGCACCGGTACCGCCATCTCTTGCTTGTGCTGATGAAAAAGCAAGTACATCACTATGTTGTGGTAACCAATATGCAACATGTGTTTTTAATACAGGAATTTTTTGTTCCGAGCGATAACCTTTACCATGAATAATGCAAACATATCGTATATGTTGTTTTATACAATTATTAAAAAATTCAGAAATGGCTGGTTTAGCTTCAACTACGGTATAACCATGTAAATCCAGTTCATCTTCAATAGGAAATTCGCCACGTCGAAGTTTTTTTTGCACCTTTTGTTGAATCCCGGTACGTGCAAAGAACAATATATCGTCAATAGCCACATCACGTAAATCAGCGGGATCGGACATCATATTGATATTAGTTGAATCTTCCGTGTCAGAATAATCTTGTTTACGTCTCGGTTTAGGTGATGGTTTCTCTTTAACCGTTTCGGCACGTTTATCTGCAACTAATGGGCGTACATCCGCAACTTCATCACGAAAAGACAGTGATTCTTCTTCGCTTATTTTATTGCTCAGTTTTGGTTTTTTAATAGACATTTACTATTCGTACTATGGGTAATTAGATGCTTAGTGTACCATTAAGGTTAGTTGATTTTAGAATATCGTGATCGCATTTATGGTCACTTGATGTGTTGTGATAAGTATGCAAATTTTAATTAGTAATGACGATGGTGTTGAAGCACCGGGAATACAGGCTTTAAAAGAAGGACTGGCAGACATGGCTTCGCTCATTCTTGTCGCTCCCGATCGAGATCGCAGTGGTGCCAGTAATTCTCTGACGCTTGATAGCCCTATCCGGGCAAAAAAGATGACTGAGAATGTTATTCGTGTTGCAGGTACGCCAACTGACTGTGTTCATTTAGCACTGACGGGCTTGCTGGAAAATGAACCCGATATGGTGATCTCGGGTATTAATGCGGGTGCTAATATGGGGGATGATGTCCTTTATTCAGGAACAGTTGCGGCAGCAATGGAAGGGCGTTTTTTAGGTTTACCCTCGATTGCTATATCACTCGCGAGTAATGGAGATAATGTTAAATTAACTCACTATGATACTGCTGTCCAAGTGGCTCGTTTTCTCATTAAACGACTTAAAAATGCTCCTTTTCCCTCGAATACAATTCTTAATGTTAATGTGCCGGATTGTCCGTGGGAGCAGGTTAAAGGTATTCAGTCGACTCGTTTGGGGCATCGACATAAGGCTGAACCGGTGATTAAAGAGCAAGATCCTCGTGGGCGAGACATCTACTGGGTCGGGCCGCCTGGTGCAGAACAAGATGCAGGGGAAGGAACTGATTTTTACGCGTTGAAAAAGGGCTTTGTATCGGTCACCCCATTACAGGTTGATTTAACTCGCCATGAAGCCCGAGATGGGCTTGCAGATTGGCTTCAGAAAGACAGTGCCTAGATGAATTATGACTTAACGGGCATTGGTATGACCTCACAACGTACCCGTGATCGCTTGATCAATAGATTGCGTGAAGAAGGTATTCATGATGAAAATGTACTTGAGGTAATGCGACAGACTCCAAGGCATATTTTTGTAGACGAGGCACTGGCCAGTCGTTCTTATGAAGATACTGCTTTGCCCATTGGTCATGGTCAGACCATATCTCAGCCGTACATTGTCGCTAGAATGACCGAATTATTATTGGCTGCGGGTCCTTTGAAACACGTTCTTGAAGTTGGTACTGGCTCTGGTTATCAAACAGCGATATTAGCGCCTTTTGTGGAGCAGATTTTTACAGTTGAGCGTATTACACCTTTGCTGGAACAAGCAAAGCAGAGGCATAAAGTATTAGGGTTCACTAATATACGGTATTTACTCAGTGATGGGAGCTGGGGATGGCAACAACATGCCCCTTTTGATGCCATTATTGCCACCGCTGCACCAGAAGAAATACCGATAGAATTAATAGAACAGCTAGCTGATGGTGGCCGACTAATTATTCCTCATGGTACAAGTACACATCAGCGATTAAGTGTGATTGAACGAGATGGGGAGACATTAACTACAACAGATTTAGATATGGTGAGCTTTGTGCCATTGGTAAGGGAGAAATAGGTTATGCGCTTGTTTTCGCATATGTACGAACTAGCAATGAAATGGTCTACTCATCCAAATGCACCGCGATATCTCGCTGGAATGAGTTTTGCGGAGTCATCTTTTTTCCCTATTCCCGTCGATGTTATGTTGGCTCCCATGTCGTTGGCAAGGCCCGACAAAGCCTGGCACTTTGCTTTTATTGCGACATTTTTTTCCGTTATCGGAGGAGTTGCAGGCTATATTATTGGCTATTTTGCAATGGATTTACTTGAGCCCTGGTTACACACGCTCGGGTATTGGGAACGTTATCAACAAATTATTATGTGGTTTAACGAATGGGGAATATGGATTATTTTTATAGCGGGTTTTGCGCCTATACCCTATAAACTCTTCACAGTTACCGCGGGTGTATTAAATATGGCGTTACTGCCTTTTATTCTTATCTCATTTGTTGCGAGAGGTGCACGCTTTTATGCGGTCTCTGGTTTAATGTTATGGGGTGGTGAATCGATGGAACGAAAGCTAAGAAAATACATGGATCTTATCGGCTGGGCAGTTGTCATTTTGGCCGTTGCTACCTACGTTATTATCAAATTAACCTAGTATTTTTTTATGTTGTCAAAATATTACAAATTTTCAATATTATGTTTACTGGTATTCCTGAACTCTGGTTGTATTCGTTTTATTAAGCATGAAACTGGACAAAATAAGAGTTTAGCTATATCCAGCAAAGTTGTGACCCATCACCAGGTAAAGGCGGGAGAGACCCTTTATTCTATTGCTTTTGAATATGGACGTGATCACCGAGATGTTGCGCGCTGGAATAGAATTCGAAGACCTTACATAATCTACCCCCGGCAAAAGTTACGTATAATTCCGATAAGCAGTGACAGGAAAACAAAAAAACAGCTAACAAAAGTTGGGACGCGACATTCAACAGTGAAAAAATCGAAACCTGTTGATAGTAAAATTCGTTACGTTTCCAATTCAAAATTAAAATGGTTGTGGCCAACCCGTGGTAAAGTTGTAAGCACCTTTTCAATACGTGATCCAGGTCGTCGTGGTATTGATATAGCGGGGAAAAAAGGGCAACCTGTGAGTGCGGCGGCGGCAGGGCGGGTTGTTTATAGTGGTAATGGATTACGTGGATATGGAAACCTTATTATCCTTAAACACAATGATACCTACTTTAGTGCTTATGCCCACACAGAAGATGTGGTTGTAAAAGAGAATGAAAAGGTAAAGTTAGGGCAGAAACTTGCCGATATGGGTAATACAAGCACAGATAAAACGAAACTACATTTCGAAATCCGTCGTAACGGGAAACCGGTTAATCCTTTGAGGTACTTACCCAACTCAACCAGGCGACGCTAACTAAGATTACAAGGTTGTAAAAGAAGTATGGCAGGTCAAAGTAAAAAAAATACAAATAATAAAATCGATGACGAAAATGCAGAATCAGAAGACGTCTTATTACTTGAAGAAGATGATGCTGAAGAAGAAACAGAAGTAAAAGAAGTTTCTGAGGATGAAAAAAAATTTACACCGGGAGTTATTTCTGCAAGTCAGCTCGATGCGACACGTTTATATCTCAATGAAATTGGTTTTTCTCCGCTACTTACCGCTGAGGAAGAAGTTTACTACTCACGCAAACTATTAAAAGGCGATGAAGCTGCCCGTAAAAAAATGATTGAATGCAATTTGCGTTTAGTTGTTAAAATTTCACGCCGCTATCTTAATCGCGGTTTAGCCTTACTCGACTTAATCGAAGAGGGTAACCTGGGATTAATACGTGCAGTTGAAAAATTTGATCCTGAACGTGGCTTTCGTTTTTCAACTTATGCAACATGGTGGATTCGACAAACCATTGAACGTGGCATCATGAATCAAACCCGCACAATTCGCTTACCGATACATGTCGTCAAAGAAATTAATATTTACTTACGTGCAGCGAGGCATCTGGCGCAAACTTTGGATCATGAACCAAGTCCGGAAGAAATTGCTGAGATGGTTGATAAACCGATCAAAGATGTAAAACGTATGCTGGGTTTAAATGAACGTACTGCATCAGTAGACAGCCCGCTGGGGCCTGATTCTGAATCATCTTTACTTGATGCTATTCCCGATGAAAATAATATTGATCCTGTCGTCTTATTACAAGATGATGATGTAAAAGATAATATTGAAAAATGGTTAACTCAGCTAACAGACAAACAATGTGAAGTTGTCACCAGACGATTTGGTTTGCATGGTTATGATATTTCTACATTAGAAGAAGTAGGGAACAGTATTGGAGTTACTCGAGAACGTGTTCGACAAATTCAAATAGAAGCGTTGCG
>CAZZIS010000056.1:0-20292 GCA_964654445.1 uncultured Thioalkalispiraceae bacterium | reverse complement strand
CACTTAATGAACCGCTTCGCGTTTCGTCAGTATTACCCTAACCTGCTCTGCACGTTCTGGCATCACTTAATGAACCGCTTCGCGTTTCGTCAGTATTACCCTAACCTGCTCTGCACGTTCTGGCATCACTTAATGAACCGCTTCGCGTTTCGTCAGTATTACCCTAACCTGCTCTGCACGTTCTGGCATCACTTAATGAACCGCTTCGCGTTTCGTCAGTATTACCCTAACCTGCTCTGCACCGTTCTGGCATCGAGGAGTGTAACGACAAAGCAATGACATGTAGTTAATATATTAAAGCTTTTATTTTAACTTGAGACATTTGCACGGATAACGAGAAGTCTGAGAACAAGGATAAAGCCGACGAAAAAGCGGAGTTCACACGAAGTGAATAAGCATTTTGAGTTGGATTTTCGTAGTGCCCCTCATTTAACTATATTACCGAGAGTAGATGCCGTTATCTGGCTACTCGTTATCCGTGCAATAGTTTCAATCTATTTTCTTAAATATATTCTTCCAGGATTTCTTTTCTGCTTCTTGTTCTTCTTCCAGCTTTAATAAACGTTCTGCTTCTACAAGTTCGTCCTGACGTCGCTTTATATCTGCCTGAATTCTTTGACGAATTTTTTCTTTATCTTTATCTTCAATATCTAACTTTAAAAACATAGGATTTTGCCTAAGAATAAACTTACCAAAATCGTCAATAAACTCTTCTGTTATATGCCGCTCTTTAAAAATATGTTTACTTGAACCTGCTTTTTCAAAATTACGTAAGAATATATTAATCGATGATGTTTCAATATCAGCCTGCAATACTATATTCACATTTATTGGGCCAATAATTTTAAATTTGGAGCTTATCAATTCGTAATCATCATCCTTCACATCAACCCGATCAAATTCAATCCGGTAACTATGTAAAACATCTGTATAACTAAGTATACGTTCACTATTTTCAAGTTCAAAAATTAACGGCTCTTTTAACCTGCAACTAAAGCGGAGGTTCATATCTTTAACGGCAGTAGTACTATCAATAGTCACTTTATATTCAGACTGCTCAAACTCTCGCATGCTTCCATCAGGTGCAACTGGATATGAAACTTTAGTTACGTTTTTTATGTAGTTAAGGTGTTCGATGAATTCATTCAAAAATGTATACAACTGCAGCATTTTTGGATGTATATTTTTTTGATAATATTTTAGAAGCTCAGCTTGACGCTGTTTTTCCTGTTCTTCACTTGCTTTTAAAACGTCTGACTGGTTTTTCAAATCATCCAGAATGCCCATAATTTAATAATCCGTATATTTATATTATCTGTATAGTATAATTTAATACATTAACAAGGCGCTGTCACGGTCCATAGAGGTTGAAAAGCCGACTCTTTTCACAACTAATAGTTTTCATTTCAATAAGGCAAAAAAGTGATTTAAAAAACAGAGCTTGCAACCAGATCGCTCTCGCATTTCCTTGTGTTATGCGACAGCCGAACATCCCTGTTCTTCGTAAATGAGCATATTCTAATCAATTCTTAACGCCACTGAGGCGGAAAATATGAGATATGAGAATGTCTTAAGACTTCATATCATCAAAGAATTTCTTAACCCCGTTTAACCAATTTGCTGCTTTAGGACTATGATTCTTTTTATCTGCTTTAAGTGATTTATCAAACTCTTGCAATAATTCTTTTTGCTGTTTAGTTAAATTAACCGGCGTTTCTACAACAACACGGCACATCAAGTCACCTGTACTACTGCCTCGCACTGACTTCACACCTTTGCCACGCAAGCGGAACATTTTACCCGTTTGCGTTTCAGCAGGGATTTTTAATTTAACACGGCCATTTAACGTTGGTACATCTAACTCACCACCTAAACTTGCAGCGGTTAAAGCAATAGGAACTTCGCAATACAGATCGCTACCATCACGCTGGAAAATTTTATGTTCACGTACTGAAATCTGTACATATAAGTCGCCTGATGGGCCACCATTCTCACCGGCTTCACCTTCACCTGAAAGACGGATGCGATCACCATTATCGACACCAGCAGGAACTTTCACGGATAATGTTTTATTTTTCTCTACACGACCCTGCCCTTTACATTTCCCACAAGGATCCGCAATCATTTTGCCATTGCCGTGACAACGTGGACAGGTCTGCTGTAATGAAAAGAAACCTTGCTGCATACGCACTTGCCCATGACCACCACAAGTTGTACATGTTGTTGGCTTAGTGCCTTTTTTTGCGCCACTACCGCCACATTCATCACAGCTCACATAAGTAGGCACACGAATATTAACGGATGTACCACGTACAGCATCTTCTAAATCTAATTCGAGGTTATAACGTAAGTCCGCTCCTCGATATACACGTTGCCCCCCGTGGCCACCACCGCCACCGCCAAAGATGTCACCGAAGACATCACCAAAGACATCACTAAAGCTTCCACCACCCGCTCCAGCTCCACCCATACCAGCGGCTTGATCGACACCTGCATGACCAAACTGATCGTAAGCCGCACGTTTTTGTCCATCACTTAAAATATCGTAGGCTTCTTTGCCTTCTTTGAACTTTTCTTCTGACTTATCCTGATTATCCTGATTACGATCTGGGTGGTGTTTCATTGCTAAGCGTTTAAATGCCTTTTTAATTTCAGCTTCACTGGCATTTTTTTGTACACCCAGAACTTCATAATAATCACGCTTTGACATATTTTTTTTGCTTCTTAAATTCGTTAATAAAGTGGTACTTTTTTAAACAACAAAAGGCCGCATAAAAATATGCAGCCATTTGCTTTCGATAAGTCTGTTAAAACTTATTTTTTACTATCGTCAACTTCTTCGAACTCAGCATCGACAACATCATCATCTGCTGCATTAGCCTGTTCGCCTGCTGCACCAGCATCTGCACCCGGTGCCGCGCCTTCAGCTGCACCTTTTTCAGCATACAAACGTTCAGCCATTTTACCTGAAGCATCAGATAAATCTTTAGTTTTTGCTTCGATAGCTTCTTTATCGTCACCTTTAATCACTTCTTCAAGAGCTTTAATCGCGGCTTCGATACTGTCTTTTTCGCCGTCTTCCAGCTTGTCATCACCCAACTCATCCATAGATTTTTTAGTTGCATGAATCAATTGCTCAGCGGTGTTACGTACAGTAACCAGTTCCTGGAATAAACGATCTTCATCAGCATGCGCTTCAGCATCAGCAACCATTTTTTCTACTTCTTCATCAGACAAACCAGAAGACGCTTTGATGATGATAGATTGTTCTTTACCTGTACCCTTATCTTTCGCAGATACATTCAGGATACCATTGGCATCAATATCAAAGGTTACTTCGATTTGTGGCACACCACGTGGAGCCGGTGGAATGTCTTGTAAGTCAAAACGACCTAACGATTTATTACCGTCTGCACGTTCACGCTCACCCTGAACAACATGAACCGTTACTGCTGATTGATTATCGTCTGCAGTTGAGAACGTCTGGTTCGCTTTAGTTGGAATAGTGGTATTTTTATCAATGAGCTTGGTCATGATACCACCCATTGTTTCGATACCTAAAGATAATGGTGTTACATCAAGTAACAAGACATCTTTAACATCACCACCTAAAACACCACCCTGAATTGCTGCGCCCATGGCAACTGCTTCATCCGGGTTGACGTCTTTACGTGCCTCTTTGCCAAAGAAGTTTTTCACTTCTTCCTGCACTTTAGGCATACGGCTTTGACCACCCACTAAAATCACATCATCAATTTCAGATGTTGATAAGCCGGCATCTTTTAATGCTTTCTTACAAGGTTCAATTGTTCGTGCAATTAAGTCATCAACTAATGACTCTAATTTAGCGCGAGTCACTTTAATGTTTAAGTGTTTAGGACCTGATGCATCAGCCGTGATGTAAGGTAAATTAATATCTGTTTGCTGTGTAGAAGATAATTCAATCTTCGCTTTTTCAGCGCCTTCTTTTAAACGTTGTAATGCAAGTGGGTCGTTACGTAAATCAAAGCCCTGGTCTTTCTTGAATTCTTCAACCAGGTAATCAATTAAGCGCATATCAAAATCTTCACCACCTAAGAAAGTATCACCATTGGTAGATAACACTTCAATTTGATGGTCGCCATCAATTTCAGCAATCTCGATGATAGATACGTCAAATGTACCACCACCTAAATCGTAAACTGCAACTGTACGATCGCCTTCTTTTTTGTCCATACCGAATGCAAGTGCAGCAGCCGTTGGTTCATTGATAATACGCTTAACATCCAAACCTGCAATTTTACCGGCATCTTTCGTTGCCTGACGTTGTGAATCATTGAAATAAGCAGGAACAGTAATAACCGCTTCGGTGACTTCTTCACCAAGATAATCTTCTGCTGTTTTCTTCATTTTTTGAAGGATACGTGCAGAAACTTCAGGAGCAGCCATTTTCTTGCCTTCGGCTTCTACCCAGGCATCACCATTGTCAGCCTTAACAATTGTATAAGGCACCATGTCGATATCTTTTTGTACTTCGTCATCTTCAAAACGACGACCAATCAAACGTTTAACCGCATAAATAGTATTTGTCGGATTTGTTACTGCCTGGCGTTTAGCAGGTTGACCTACTAACACTTCGTCGTTAGCAAAAGCAACAACAGAAGGTGTTGTGCGATCGCCTTCGCTATTTTCAATTACTTTGACATTGCCATTGTCCATGACAGATACACATGAATTGGTTGTGCCTAAATCGATTCCGATAATCTTACCCATTGTCTTACTCCGCTTAATATTCTTTTAATAACTGAATTTACTTAACTGTGTATTTAATAAGGTCATTTACTCCGGCTTCAAGCCTGTTCTGTAATTTTTCCTACTTTTTTTCGTCTGAATCAGAACCTGATGAGCCACTCTTTGCTGATGAGACAACAACCATGGCGGGACGAACTAAACGTTCGTTTAATAAATAGCCTTTTTGCATTACATCAATAATCATATTCGGTTCGTGTTCAGGTGAATCAATCATGGTCATCGCCTGATGATGTTCCGGATTAAATACTTCGCCATGAGGATGAACACCTTTAATGCCAAACTTCTCAATAGCAGCTTCAAACATTTTTAGAGTCATTTCAGTCCCTTCACGCAGCTTGCTGACATCGGCATTTTCATCTTGTGCCGCAGCAACTCCCATTTCCATACTGTCGATGACTGGCAGTAATTCCTGAGCAAATTTTTCCAATGCATATTTATGTGCATTAGCTAACTCACGCTCTGAACGACGACGAATGTTTTCCATCTCAGCCCGGACACGCATGAGTTGATCCAAATTATCATCAGCTTTTGCTTCAGCTTCAGCTAATTTAGCTTGCAAAGATTCGACTGTAACTTCTTCATTTTCAGTTACTACAGCCTCTGATTCCGCTGACTCTGCTGAAGATGGCTCATTTTCAGCTTCAACTTCTTGATTTTGTTCTGTTTTACTCATTACTAACTCCGAAAAATAGTATCTATACCGTATATAGGGACATCTAGTCCGAACTCAAGAGAGAACCCAATAATTTTGCAGTTACATCCACTAACGGGATTACACGGTCATAGGCCATCCGGGTTGGTCCAATCACGCCCAACACACCCACCACCTCTTCACTTACTTTATATGGTGCCGTAATCACCGAGCAGCTCTCAAAAGCGGAATAACCTGATTCCTCTCCAATAAAAACCTGCATGCCTTCAGCCTGAATCGACTGATCTAAAACATGTAAAACATCACGCTTGGCATTAAAAGCATCAAATAATTGACGTAATTTGTCCATATTAGCCATTTCAGCATAATCCATTAAATTTGTTTGTCCGGCCATGACAAAATCATCATTATTTTGCTCACCCACAACATTGTCCGTCATCTGAATCGCCATTTTCATGATGTGCTGCATATCATCTCTTTCTTGCTTCATTGTATCCAACACAGATTGGCGAATCTGAGACAATTCTTTGCCCATAAACTCCTGGTTCAGGTAGTTGGCAGTCTGTATCAATTCTGATTTTGTAAAAGCTCTATCCGTATGAATAACGCGATTCTGAACTTCCTGTTCATTCACCACCAGAATCACCAGAATACGATTCGAGGTTAAAGGTAAAAATTCAATGTGGCGTAAAATAACGACTTCGCGACGCGGAATAGTAACGACACCCGCCATCTTCGTCATTCCCGATAATATCGATGAAGCTTTGGTAATCAGCCCTTCCTGAGAATCATCAATTCCCATTTCCTTACGTAATTTTTCAACGGCCTGACCACGAAGTGGTTTTACCGTCACAAGGTTGTCCACAAACAAACGGTAGCCTTGCGATGTGGGAATACGCCCGGCTGAAGTATGCGGTGAAATAATCAGGCCTAAATCTTCCAGGTCGGCCATGACATTACGTACCGTAGCCGGGCTTAAGTTGATTTGTTCATCATTGGATAAGGTTTTGGAAGCTACCGGCTGGCCATCATTAATATAGTGTTCCACCAACACTTTAAATAACTGCTGAGCACGTTCATTTAGCTTGATTAACTTAGAGTCTGTCGACACGTATTTAAGTCCATAGAGTTGTATGGCATGAAAGTCCAAATAGCACTCTTGTGCTACGAGTGCTAATCAAATTAGCCGATTTCCCCGCTCCAGGTCAAGCTTTAGCCTGCATCATAATAAATTTATGAAGATTGGCTTATTTGGGTCGACCTGTGCTAATTTATCAATACAAATTACGCCAATTCACAATACGTTTCACACCCGGATAATTGAAAATAAAATAAAGTAGATTCATGACAGATCAGAAAAACAGCTTTAATTGCATCGGCCTAATTGGCAAATTTGCGGACACCAGTGTCGCTACAACACTGTTGGCGCTTTCACGAATCTTAAAAGAACGTGGCTGCTCCGTATTTCTCGAACGTGAAACCTCTCGCAATTTGAAAGATCATGAGCTGGAAATCATAACGCGCCATGAAATAGGCAAACGTTGTGATCTTGCCGTTACCGTTGGCGGTGATGGAACTTTACTCGACGCCGCACGCGGCCTGGTCGATTTTGAAGTTCCATTACTCGGCATTAACCTGGGTCGCCTGGGTTTTCTTGTTGATATTTCACCAAATGAAATGTCCGAGCGTATTCATGAAATTCTTGATGGTGATTTTGAAGAAGAACACCGTATTCTTTTAAATACCGTTATTGAACATGGTGACAACCCGCCAAGCGAAAGTGATGCCTTCAATGATGTTGTGGTTCACAAATGGGAAGTCGCAAGAATGATTGAAACTGAAACTTACATAAACGGTAAATTTCTTAACAGCATGCGATCTGATGGCTTAATTGTATCTACACCAACAGGATCAACTGCATATGCCCTTTCTGGTGGTGGCCCAATACTGGAACCTGATATGGATGCCATGGTACTGGTACCTATCTGCCCACACACTATGAGTTACCGACCTATTGTTATCGGTGGAGATAGCAAAATAGAAATTATAGTAAAAGAGAACCAAAATTCTCATGCGCAAGTCACTTGTGATGGTCAGATTAATCTGGGTGTTGTATCAGGTGACAAAATTACCATTAAGAAAAAAGAAAAAGTAGTGAAGCTTATTCACCCAATGCAGCATAATCACTATGAAATTTTACGAGCTAAACTCCATTGGGGCGAACACTTTTAGAGACCTTAGCAGGAACAATCTCATAACCTGTAACACTAAATTTGAGATTGCCGCATTCACTATCGTTCCTTCACCCCAGGAGTACTTCCTCACATTATAAATATATAATGCTCAGGGCGCGCAATGACCTGATAAATGATTATAATAACCAACTTATGCTGACACACATTCATATTTGGAACTTTGCAATTGTCGAAGCACTCGACATTGAACTCGAGTCAGGGCTTTCGGTTTTAACCGGAGAAACAGGTGCGGGTAAATCTATATTACTTGATGCATTAGGTTTAGCTTTAGGCGACCGTGCTGACAGTACTGTCATTCGTCATGGCCAAAGTCGTGCAGAAATCAGTGTCACCTTTGATACCAGCAAGGCAACGAATGCAGAAGCCTGGTTAAAAGAACATGAACTTGATAGTGAACACGAGTGCATCATTCGTCGTACCGTGAATGAAAAAGGCCCGTCCAAAGCCTTTATTAACGGCAAACCTGCAACAGTACAACAGTTGCGTGAGCTTGCGGAGATGCTGGTGGATTTACATGGTCAGCATGAACACCAGTCATTAATGAAAGCAGATATTCAGCAACAACTACTTGATGACTATGCTAATCATTCTGACCTGCTCAGTAAGGTCAGCACATCATTTAAAGAGTGGAACAAACTCAATACCGAATTCAAAAAATTAAACGCTGCTAAAAGTGAACAGGATCATCGTCTTGATTTGTTACGTTATCAGGTCAATGAACTTGAAACACTTAGCTTACAAACAGGTGAATCTGAAAAGCTGGATATTGAGCACAAACGTTTATCCAATGCCAGTCAGTTACTACAAACAACAGAACAAGCACTACATGCTCTGGAAGAAAGTGATAAAGGTTCCATATCACAACAGTTAAGTCACTTTACTTTAGAATTGCAACAACTTGGCAAAACAGATAACAAACTCAATGAAATTGCTGCGTTACTCGATAACGCAATGATTCAAATCAGTGAAGCAAGTAGTGAGTTACATCAATATGTTGATAATCTTGAACTGAATCCTCAACGCTTAAGTTATCTTGATGAACGTATCGGTACCATTCATAACCTTGCACGCAAACACCAGGTCGAACCTGATGAATTACCGTCATTATATAAACGCTTACAAAGCGAATTAGACTCGATTGAAAATGCAGACGGACACTTAGAAAAACTACAACAAGATATTGTCATTACCGCTAACACTTACCAGCAAGCAGCTAATAACTTAAGTAAAAGCCGAATAAAAGCAGCAAAAACATTATCCACTAAAGTCAGTGAAAACATGCAAGAACTTGGTATGGAAGGCGGCTCGTTTGAAGTTGCATTAAATACTTATGGGGAAAAATCATTCCATGCCAATGGTAATGAACAAATTGAATTCCTTGTTAGTGCCAACCCCGGCTCACCCGCAAAATTACTTAGTAAAGTTGCATCGGGTGGTGAAATTTCCCGTATTAGCCTGGCGATTCAGGTGATTGCGGCCGAATCAACTCGTATCCCTACACTTATTTTTGATGAAGTTGATGTCGGTATCGGCGGACGTGTTGCAGAGATTGTTGGACATAAACTAAAACAACTTGCGAGTCACCGTCAGGTGATTTGCGTAACCCATTTAGCCCAGGTCGCGGCACTTGGTAATCATCATTTACAAGTGAGTAAACAATCCGACTCGGCTACAACGATCAGTCAAATTAACTATCTGGATAAGCCGTTACGAGTAAAAGAACTGGCGCGAATGATGGGTGGAATTGAGATAACTCAACAAACCTTATCTCACGCAGAGGAAATGTTAGGTAAAGTTGGGAATGGCTAAATTTTCAACCCTTTTTCACCACAGAGACGCAAAGGTCGCAGAGGAAAATCTTTAAATATTTTAGAAGAAGAATTATCTTCTTTGCGTTCTCTGCGTCTTTGCGGTAAAAATTTATTCGTGGTTAAGTTAATCGGTCTTTTGGCAATCACTGCATACACCATATATATAGAGTGAATGATCCGTCATGGTATAACCTTTATCTTTAGCAATTTTTTCCTGCCGTTGTTCGATAGTCTCATCAACAAACTCATCTACCTTGCCACATTTCACACAAAGAATATGGTCGTGATGTTTCCCATGCTCCATTTCAAAAACAGATTGTCCGCCTTCAAAATGATGACGAACAACAAGTCCAGCTGCTTCAAACTGGGTTAATACGCGATAAACTGTCGCCAGGCCCACCTCTTCGCCACTCTCAAGCAGGGCCTTATAAACATCTTCCGCGCTCATATGCCGGACTTGACTATTTTCCAGAAACTCCAGAATTTTCAGTCTGGGTAATGTGGCTTTTAAACCTGCGCGTTTTAATTCATTACTGTCCATTATTTCTCACAACTTATTAGCAGATATAGGGTATGATTCGTTTTTTAATCCTCGCATATTGGAACGAAAATGAGAAGAGTTCTCATTCTTATTATTAGTCTGTTTTTTAGTCAATTCCTGGCAAGTTGTGCTTATAAGCCTGACGTACAGCAAGGGAATACCTTTGATGATAAACAGGTTGCACAACTTAAAGTTGGTATGACCCCTCAACAGGTCACCTTTATTATGGGTACCGCTTTATTAAAAGATCCCTTTCATAAAAACCGTTGGGATTATGTTTATACCTTTGCTAAAAATCAGGGCAAAGCAGAACGTCGCTTGCTGACCTTATATTTTAAGCATGATAGATTATCGAAAATTGATGCTACTCAGGTGAAGAAAATTACCTTAGAGTAAAACAAGCTCGCAATGACGGCTCAATTAGTTATTTCTTGCCTGCAGTGTTTACTTCTTTTTAGATTCTTTCTTTTCGGCACGTTTACGGCGTGATTCTTTTGGATCAGCAATAAGAGGCCGGTATATTTCTACCCTGTCTTTGTCTCGCAAGACCTGATCAGCTTTCGTGGCTTTACCAAAGATACCCAGCTTATTTTTCGTTAAATCAATATCAGTAAATTTTTCCAGTATTCCAGAAAGTTTTACTGCCTGCTCAACCGTTGTACCTTGCTCTACATCCAAAGTAATTAATAGCTGCTCTTCAGGCAAGGCATACACAACTTCAATAAAATATTTATCTGCATTATCCATAAATTACATCCGCACGTTTAATAAAAGCATCAACCAGATTACTTGCTATTTTACTAAATACTGGACCCAGAGTAATTCCAATTATTTTACTGGAAAATTCAAACTCCAGATTTAATGACACTTTACAAGCTATTTCACCTAATGGCTCAAACAACCACACACCATCGAGATTTTTAAAAGGGCCATTGACTAAATGCATTTCAATTTTGCCAAAAGCCGTGTTTTTATTTTGAGTCGTAAATTCTTTATTTAATCCACTATGTGAAATTAATAAGCTCGCTTCAACACTTTTCTCATCACGGGATATTTCTGTTGCTTTACTACACCAGGGTAGAAAATCTGAATACGCTTCAATATTATCAACCAGCTTAAACATTTCTTCTGCTGAATGTGATACCAGGGCACTTTTACTAATCGTTGTCATAACTTCTGCATCAAAAATATTCTAAATTTTAAATATACCAATGATGTTTAAAAACACCATTAAAACTAAAAATGGACTCACGTAACGTACCATGACATGCCAAACAGGGTAAATGTAGCGATAGCGAAATGAAAATTCACGTTCTGTTGACTCCGGATCCATAATCCAGCCTGCGAAAATAGCAATAAGTAAACCACCTACTGGCAACATAATACTGGCAGTAAAGAAATCAATAATCGTAAAGAAATTATATTTAAAGAAAACATGATTCAATTCAATATAATCAAAACCAATCCAGCTAAATAGTATCTCAAAAATATCCTCAAGGGTCGTACCAGTAAATGAAAATATTGATGCGATTCCTATAAACCAGATAACAACCCCGGTCCAGACAGCGGCTTTAATACGACGTAAACCTTTGCTTTCAATTAACCAGGCAACAGAAGGTTCCATTAATGAAATAGCTGAACTCAACGCCGCAAAGAATAACAAAACAAAAAAGAAGGTTCCAACAAACGCGCCCCCTGCCATATTGCCAAAAGCCAGGGGTAAAGTTTCAAATATTAAACCCGGCCCTGCTGCAGGATTAAGACCATTAGCAAAAACTAAAGGAAAAATAGCTAAGCCGGCTAATATAGCAATAAGCGTATCAAGGCTGACAATAATTAAAGCCATTTGCCCGATTGAAACATGGCGATTCAGATATGAGCCATACATCATAATCGCTCCCATACCTAAACTTAAAGTAAAGAACGCATGCCCCATGGCTACCATCATCGGCTTCCAGGTAAAGATTTTTTCACCTTCGGCATCCATTAAGTAATTACCGAGTTCATTGCGAGCATAAAAAAACTTATCGGTATCAGGAGTAAACATAAAATCAATAGCTTGTTCAAAACCACCTGAATTCATAGCGTATAGAACCAATAAAACTAGTATTACAAAAAGAGCTGGCATCAGGAAAGTCACTGTTTTTTCCAGACCACCTTTAACACCTCTTGCAACCGCAACTATGGTCAAAGCCATAAATATCGTATGCCAGGCAAGTAATTTTTCCGGATCTGATACCAGTGTTGTGTATATACCTTTAATACCATCAGCAGTTTGATGATTAAATATACCGGAGCTTGCACGAAAACTATAAGCCATGACTTCACCCGCAATCACGCTATAGTATGAAAGGATCAAACAGCCTGCAGCCATGCCACTCCAGCCTAATAAACTCCAGGCAGGATGCCCTCCCGCTTCCTGCGATAATTGTAGCATGGTGTTAACAGGACTTTGTTTACCACGTCGTCCTAATGCAATTTCTGACAGCATAATAGGCAGACCAATCAAACAAATACAAAACAGGTATGCAAGGATAAATACTCCACCGCCATATTCTCCGGTGATGTAGGGAAACTTCCATATATTACCCAGGCCAACAGCAGAACCTACAGCGGCTAATATAAAGGTGAGCCGACTTGACCATTCACGCTTCATGAATAGTGACCACGACTTAAATAACTATTTTTCAACATAGGATTATTGAACTTCTTTGTCTAATTCACCACTTTTAAGCCTGGTTAGATAACTTGATAATGCATCTCTCACTTTTCCATGCAGCATGTACAAACCAATGAAGTTAGGAAGTGCCATACCCAGTATTAATAGATCACTAAAATCAAGAATATTACTAGCACTGGTTACCGAACCAACCACAACAAAAATCACAAAAATAATACGATAAGCCATGGTCGAACTTTCACCAAACAGATAAGTCCAGCAACGTTCACCATAATAAGACCATGAAATCATCGTACTATAAGCAAACAAAACCACAGAAACAGATAAAATAATAGGGAACCATGAAATAGCGGAGCCAAATGCCACAGCAGTTAATGCTGCACCTTCTCTGTTTGCAACAAGTTCTGTTGTCTCAGGACTGTTATAAACACCTGTAATAATAATCACCAAAGCTGTCATGGTACAAATTATGATGGTATCGATAAATGGTTCCATTAAAGCAACTATACCCTGACGAACGGGGTACTTTACTTTCGCCGTTGCATGGGCAATTGCCGCTGAACCAATTCCTGCTTCACTTGAAAATGCGGCACGTTTAAAACCCTGAACCAGAACCCCAATTAACCCACCCACTCCGGCGTCAGGTGTAAAGGCTTCAGTAATAATTTTACCTATCGCATCTGGAATCATTGTTGCGTTACTCAAAATAATCCAGAGACACGCCAGGACATAAATTGTCACCATTGAAGGTACGATCGCTTCCGCAGTATGCGCAATACGCCTAATGCCGCCAATAATCACGACCGCAACTAATGAGGCCATCACTACCCCATAAATCCAGGGTTGTTCTGCCAGGAAGGGGATTTGTAATTTCACTGCTGTTAATGACTGACTAACCTGAAAGGCATTACCCGCTCCAAGAGAACCACCAATAGTTAATACACAAAAGAAAATCGCCAGTACTTTACCTGTTTGCGACCAGCCTTTCTCAGCCAAACCACGAGAAAGATACTCCATCGCACCACCCATAATATGGCCATCCGATCTGACTTCACGATACATTTGAGCGAGTGTGGCTTCGGTAAATTTTGATGTCATGCCCAAAAATCCAGCCACAATCATCCAAAATGTTGCACCCGGACCACCAATCATAATGGCTATAGCAACACCCGCAATATTCCCCAGCCCTACCGTAGCGGATAAAGCCGTGGTCAACGCCTGAAAAGATGTAACTTCACCCTGAGCTCCCGGAACGGCGTATTTACCACGTAAAATATGATAAGCATGGCGAAACATACGCAGATTGATAAAACTCATGCGAACAGTAAGAAAAACCGCTCCGACAATAAGCCAGGCAACAATGAAGGGCATACTGGGCTTGTTAGGATCAATTTCTGAGGGAACGACAAACTGGAAAACATCAAAAAAGAAAACATTTCCTAGATATTCATTGATAACACCAAATAAATCATTCAATGTAGATGTGGCCACAACGGGATCTGCCGCCATCACAGCAGTAGCTGTAATCATGAGAAATAAGCCCATAAATAATCGTTTTAGATGAAAAGTTTTATTATTATTTTCCACAATCTTTTCCCTTATTTTAGTTGCTTCAGTCTTTGCTGATTTACTCTAACTTCACTGCTTACTATACCTTTATTATTAGATAAGTTCTGCCAGGAACGGTGATCGCTTACGACTTAACTGCCAGAAATGTGAATTGTCTGTATAATCCGGAAATATGAGCAAATCAAAAAAAGACAAGAAATTAAACTCAAATACTATTGTGCTCAACAAAAAAGCGCGGCATGACTTCACTCTGGAAGATCGTTTTGAAGCAGGCATTATGCTGCAAGGTTGGGAAGTAAAAAGTTTACGGGCAAAAAAAGTACAAATCAGAGATAGCTACGTTTTCATAAAAAATAATGAAGTATGGTTAAGCTCAACGGTCATTACCCCACTTGAAACTGCATCAACTCATATACACCCGGAACCGCAACGTATACGTAAACTTTTATTAAACCGTGATGAAATTAATAAACTTATTGGTGCTGTAGATCGAAAGGGGTACACCTTAATTGCTACCGCAATGTACTGGAAGCATGGACGAGCCAAACTGGAAATTGCCTTAGCCAAAGGTAAAAAGGAACACGATAAACGTGCAACAGAAAAAGACCGAGACTGGAAACGTGAAAAAGCCCGTATTCTCAAGTCATCATAGCTTATTAATTTTTCAGATATTCATGAACAAATTTTAGTTCATCCATGATTTTATTAATATTTTCACAATTTACATCTTTATCCTGATGAAACTGCAATTCAAAATCCTGACACATTGAAAATAATTTCATTGCTCCCATGTTACCGCTGCTACCTTTTAAACCATGAATATATTGAATCAGTTTTTCAAAGTTATCAATATTACTCATTGCCGACTCACATAAACCAGAACTATTTTGTATGTATATTGTAACTAAATCAGAAAACTCATCACCCATTACTGACTTCAAAGTATTAAGTGCAACCACATCAAAATGTTCCATTCTAACACTTTCAGAAAGCCCATCTTTTTTAACTGACTTTTCAGCTTCCTCCGTTCTTACCCATTTTTGAAGTTTTTTCTGAATATCTTCTTGCGAAAAGGGTTTGGAAAGATAATCATCCATACCGACTTTATAATATCCTGCAATATGAATAACACCTGGATTAATAATATCTCCCGATGAAATTGAAGGCATATGATGATAGTAAACCGATGTAACTATTTCTTCTGGTAATTTCCATTTCTTTAATAACATGGCGCCAAGTTTTGCATGATCAAACCCTAGAACTTCCAGTTCAACTTTATGCATTAGATTATTTGATTCAGCACTCTTATCAATAATCTCTTTTACATATTTTGGTGCTTCAACAAATAGAATCAACTTACCAATATCATGAAGTAATCCTGCAGTAAAAAACTTTTCTATATTTTGCTCTCTCCTGGATGAAGCCAAAATACGAGCAGTAGTAGCAACTGCAATGCTATGTCGCCAAAATTGTTCCATATCGATGATATTTTGTGGAATGTCTTTAAATAAAGAAACTATTGAGCAACTTAAAATAATTTCACTAAGTTGTTTATGACCAATAATGGTAATGGCCTTGGATATCGTATCTATCTTTGATGGAAAATTTAATAATGCACTGTTTGCAATCATTAGCACTTTAGCCGCTAATGCAGAATCCTCAGACACAATATTGTCCAAATCCAGATTTGAAGTTAGAGGTTTTTTATTGCTTCACTGAATTTAATTGCAACCGCAGGAAGTGCGGCCACTTTAAGAACATTCGTAACAATACGTTCAGCATCTAATGCCATGTTATTCCTCTAATTGTTCAGCAAGAAAACGAACAGACTCTGTCGCAAGTTCTTCAATAAAAGGGAGACTCATATTATTATGAATAAATCGTTTAGCAACTTGTTCTTCTAGCTTTTTATAATGCTCAGGGGAAAGTTTAGAATCGAGTTTACTTTCCGGCATCTCATCATCACTAATTTCTACACTAATCACTCCCCAGGCATGAAGTGCCTTAAGGTGTTTTTCACTTAATACACAGCCCTCACCCAGTAAAAAACGCCCATTTGGGTCACAAACATCCGCTGTTAAAGTCATACCGACTTCAAGTCCTTTTACCTTTATTTTTGCCATACCCTACCCATGCTAATAAAACTTACATTCATAGCAAAATATCGGCATCTTAAAAATTACCTTGAATACAGAACAATTTATGATGTGAGCAAGTGAGCCTCATATACCCATACTTTTAATAAGTATATTACTGTATTCTAATGTTAAAATTTGTTAAATTTAATGTACTTAACACCTATTTACCTTTAAATCCTTAATCTATAATACAAATACACATATTTTTACTGCCGGATTAGAGTTTCGACCAGTCATTCATTTGCCCTTTAAATACCACTAAATTCTTAATTAATACTAAATTATATGCAACCAAAGATTTCAAATCAGGAAGGGTTCACTTTACTTGAACTTATTATTGCGACAGCAATAGTCGCTGTTATTTCAATGATCTCAAATTCTGCTTATACAGGTTATGTTGATACCACTAAAAATTCAGAAGCAGCCATTCAAATTAGAACATTGTCTTTCCTGATAAATGATTATGTAATGGAATATGGCCAATATCCGGACAGTCTTGAAGATATAGGAAATGAAAATTTAAAAGACCCCTGGGGAAATCCTTATGTCTATTTAAATTTGCATAGCGGAAATGGGCAAAGTGGTAGCGGAAGTGGTAGCGGTAGCGGAAGTGGTAGCGGAAGTGGTAGCGGTAGCGGTAGTAGTGGTCATGACGGTGGTGGTCATGGCGGCGGCGGTCATGGCGGCGGCGGTCATGCTGATGATGGTAGTAGCGATCAAGATGATACTAACGTTGGTGCAGCACGCAAAGATGGCAGCCTCGTTCCTATCAACACAAACTACGATCTCTGCAGTTTTGGAAAAGATGGTAAAAGTAAAGCTCCTTTGAGAGCAAAAGATAGTCATGACGACATAATTTACGCCAATGATGGTGGATACATAGGTTTAGCTAGCGAATTCTAGATATGAAAAACATTAAATTTAATATTGAATTTTTCCAAAGCAAAGTTGCTCGTCGCGTAACAGGATTATTTCTTTTGTCTGCACTTGTTCCATTAATTACCACTGCATTTCTTTCGAAAACATACCTTACTAATATATTGATTGATCAAGGTTACTCAAATTTACAAAGTGAAGGTAAGTATTATGTAATGTCACTTTTCGATCGATTGTTATTCGTTGAAATGCGATTAACCAGTATTGCAAAGGATATAAACACATCTCGAAACAATAAAATTATTTTAGAAAATTATTTTGGCAATGAATTTTCATCTTTAATAAAAGAAAAAATAAGTAAAACCTCACTAATAAAAAACAACAATATAGAAAGCAACAACAAAACTCGTATATTCTCAAACACCACAAGTAATGGTAAAGCAAGAATTTTCATGTCATTGCAATTAAAACAACATGATAAAAACACCATCACTCGTCTCACAGCTGAAATCAATCCGGATTACCTATGGAACATAACGAATAAGTCACACTCTTCTTTTAACCTGTGTATTATAAATGAGGGTGGAGGAATATTTTATTGCTCTAAACCTATCCCTGAGACCATCACCTTAAATAATACTCAACGAACCCGAACAAATAAAAAAATAGAACATTGGACATCTAGTGATAGAAACTATATTTCAGCAAGTAAAATACTATTCCTGAAGTCAAAATTTAATTCAACAAACTGGAAAATAATTACAACCCAGTTAGAAAAAGATGTGCTAGCACCCGCATCAACGTTTAACAAACTATTCCCCATGGTCATCATTCTAACATTACTTGTTGTACTGCTTCTCAGTATGACTCAAATACAACGTATCCTTGTTCCTCTGAAAAAATTAATCAGCGGAACCAGACGAATAGCAAACCGAAACTTTAATGAAAAAGTTGAAGTAAAAAGTGACGATGAATTCTTTGACCTGGCACAGTCTTTCAACGCTATGTCTGAACGCTTAAAAAGACAATTTGCAGCTTTAACAATATTGTCTGATATAGACAAGTTGATTTTATCTAACACCGACAGTGAAAATATTTATTACACTGTACTCAAACACATTCAATCCGTTGCGCCATGTGATGTTACAAGTATTACCGTGTTAGAACATGATGCACCCAACATTGGTAAAACATACTTATCTAATCATGCTTCTATTATACAAAGTGACACCAGAAGAATAGAACTAAATGATAACGATATAAAAAAACTACAGTCGCCGACAAATTATAATGACATGTTACATCAGGCAACAGACAAGCATTTTCTTGCACCTGTTAAACAATGTGGCGCAACCAATGTTTGCGTTTTTCCCGTTATAGTAGATGAACATTTACCTGCTATTATTAGCCTTGGATTTATTTCAGAAATATCACTAAATAAAGAAGATATAAAGCAAGTAAGAAATATAGCTGACAGAATTGCAGTTGCTTTATCTGCTGTTGAACGAGACAAAAAACTATATCAACAATCACATTATGACAATCTTACAAATTTACCTAACCGGCAACTTATTGGCATTCGTCTGGAACAGGAAATAAAACATTGTCAACGTGAAGATAATTCCATGGCTATTTTATTTCTTGATTTAGACCACTTTAAAAGAGTTAATGACACGCTTGGTCACGCTATAGGTGACACATTACTAAAAGAAGTCGCGCTAAGACTTAAAAAATGCGTCAGAGAAACAGATACTGTTGCACGTCTTGGTGGTGATGAATTCACAATCATAATAACAGGCTCACTTGATACCAGAGACATTAGTGACATAGCTGAAAATATTATTAGAACACTTGAAAAACCTTTCACTATTAATACTCATGAGATATTTATTGGTACATCCATCGGTATTTCTGTTTTTCCTAATGACGGATTAACAGAAACAGAATTGTTTAAAAATGCAGATACAGCAATGTATCGCGTTAAAGAACTTGGCAGAGGTAAACATCTATTCTTCGAAGAAAAAATGAATATCGAAGAAATGGATCGAGCGAGTCTGGAAAGAGACATGCGGCATGCATTAGATCGCAATGAATTCACTCTTCATTACCAGCCTTTAATGGATATTAAATCAGGTAATATTATAGGTGCTGAAGCTCTTATACGCTGGTTTCATCCTGTTCGTGGCTTGATTCCCTCTTGTAAATTTATTTTGCTAGCTGAAGAAACAGGAATAATTGAAAAAATTGGTGAGTGGGTCTTACGTACAGCTTGTCAACAATTATCACAGTGGACTGATAATAATATTGTTCTCGAGCGCATGGCGGTTAATGTGTCAAGTCGTCAATTTCTTCAAAATGACTTTGAAGAATGTGTATCTTCAATACTTGAAGAAACTAAAATTCCTGCAAATAAATTAGAACTTGAAATAACAGAAACATTATTAATGGATGACAGGATAGATTCTATTAAAATCCTGGATAAACTGCACAAAAAAGATATCCATTTATCCATTGACGATTTCGGCACAGGTTTCTCATCACTAAGCTATTTAAAACGATTCCCTCTCAACACCCTCAAAATTGATCGTTCTTTTATGCAAGATGTTCCTAATGATGATGATGCCAGAAGCATCGTAAAATCGATCATCACTCTCGCACATACACTAAATCTGAGTGTAATTGCTGAAGGAATTGAATCTGCCGAACAATTAGCTATTTTATATGAAAATAAGTGCGATTATGCCCAGGGTTTTTATTTCAGCGAACCATTAAATGCTGACGATTTTGAAAGCTTCTACCTGAAACAAAGCAATATTATAAAATTCAAACCTTGAAATAAGTAAAACTCGTCTATATTAATAAAATAAGCCATCAGTTCTGATATACTAGTGGTGGAACTGATGGTTTCATTTGTTCCAAACTTTAAGGGGGCGACACGGCTTCGACGTGGATTGCGAAACTTGAGGTGCATGCCGAGTG
>CAZZIS010000055.1:14234-20419 GCA_964654445.1 uncultured Thioalkalispiraceae bacterium | reverse complement strand
CTGTTTTTGTTAATAGAAAAAGCATAGGATCAGGTTTTTTTATACTATATTCAGGCGTTCGAAATCATTAACGTCTGCTTTTTCCTCATAACTGTTATAGCTATATTTCTTTGATGTATTCTGCCATCGGATTTCCTTATTTTTTCAACAGCACAGGGTATATTGATATCAGATTTTAAGCACCTTATATTAAAGGTGTCATTATGTTTTAATTTAGAAAGTGTACTTATATAAACAGTAAGTAACCTATTGAAAATGCTTTGTAATTCAGTGATTGTTATAGACGGGGCGTTTCTAGGGTCATTCATTCTATCTTTCACAAAATGAACAGACATTTTAAAAGACATATTTTCTTTTGAAAGTTCCGCTGGATGATTTTGTTAGGCATTTGACACCATTATGTAACTGCTTTTTGTTTCACCTACTATATTAAACCCATGCTTTTCATAAAACTTTCTAGCTTCAGAATTTATTTTAAATACTTCCAGACTAAGGAGTTTAGAACATTTATCCCCATTGGCTTTAAACGATTTCATAAGCCGCTTACCTATGCCTTTATTTTGATGAACAGGCATAATGAGCAACATACGCATAAATAACTGATCGTTTTTATCTTCGACCTGGGAATAACCAACCAGCTCGTTAGCTTTAAAAACCATTGTTATTCCATCTGCCCTGTAATGAGATAAGAAATCATTTTTCTGCCACACCTCATCCCAACCCCATATTTTTGAAATGTGGCCCATCATTACTGTTTGATAAAGTTCATATATTCCATCTTTATCTTTATTTTTAGCTTTACGGTATGTATAGCACATGATTTCTTTATATATGCCTAACATTTAAGTAGGCGCCCAATGGCGCAAAATTATTCAATATATCAATAAGTTATTATTGTTTATGACTTTATTCTGAATGCGTCAGAGGATATACGGCACGTCTTTTTTATAAGCTTGAGCTATAATTTAAGAAAAAAATACAGAAAAATTATTCTGTGTTTTTTCCTAACATCGCTTCTTTAAGATCATCATCCGCAGGCTCTTCTCCTATCCAGATTTTTAATAATGCGGTGAAAAAGTCATCGCCTTCAATAAGACCCATTGTTTTACCATTAATAACGACATAGGTGCCTGTGGCAGGAATAAAGTTCAGGTTAATAACATCGCCTTTTTTAACGGTAATAAAAAGATCATTAAATTGTGTAATACGATCTTTTAATATTGCCAGTTCTTCGCTGCTGTGATTATTTTCAAAGCCATCATTCCATCCGCTGACTAATTTTTCTTTACTGACCTCATCATAAAGAAAGTGCATGCTAATTCTTTTTTCACCAGGTGCTTTGTATATGTCCTTTGCGCTGTGTTGTTTGCTTTCTAAATAAAGTGAACCAACATATATATCAAAAATAAATTTTGTTCGAATTCCTGCGCCATTTAATACAAGTTTGGTTGATTGTTCTGAGTGAGAAACAGTATCGGGAATTTCAATGTTTGCAATGGTTTGGGCCTGGATTGAGAATGAGAGAAACAGACTGAATAGTGAAATTAACAATATTTTCATAACGATGTCCCTAATGAGTTTTTATTGAGTATAGGGTATTTTGTATGCTATGTTTATGCTTGTTTATAATCAGTGTATAAGAGATAAACAGGAATAGCGTGATTATCAGGGCCACTATTGTCAATAAAAGTTGGAGTTTGATTACAAATTTTAGATTTCTTCTAATTTGTGTTTTTACCTTATTTGCTAATTCATGTTCACTAAATTTTAATGTTAATGAACCAGTAGATTTATTGTGGGATAAGACGGGTAAGAAGAACGATAGCCTGATTATTTTTTTACCGGGATTAATTGATACCGCTAAAACATTTAAAAATGAAAATTTTTTTACGATTGCAAGAGAGGCGGGTATTAAAGCGGACATGGTTTCCGCCAGTATACATATTGGACATTTGATAAAGGAAGTGATGGTTAAAAGGTTAGAAACAGATATTTTTAACCCGGCTATAAAAGCGGGTTATCACAATATTTGGCTCGTTGGTCTTTCAATTGGCGGATTAAATGCTTTATTGTTTTACAAGAAGTATGAAAAAAATATTTGTGGTGTGGTTACTATATCACCCTATATAGCAGACACTGAGTTAAGAAAAGAATTACAACAGGCGGGATCAGTAAAAGACTGGCAGCCGAAATCTGTGGAAAATATGAAAGTATTTAATAAGGAGCTGCAATTTTTGTGGGTTTGGTTACAAAAACAGGTTTCAAATAATAATTTACAACAAATTTACCTTGGCTATGGCGAACAGGATCGCTATATAGAAGAGATTAAGTTGTTGCAAAATATTTTAGATAATAATAATGTAATTACCGTTGATGGGCATCACAATTGGGTCACTGGACAAAAGATATGGCGGCAACAACTTTTGAGCAGAAAGAAAACCGGTCTATTACAACCTTGCAATTAATTTTGAATTCTAAACATATTTAAGTTTTATTCATTTTCATGTTTAGCACGAAGCCTCACCTTTTCATTTTCAATATTGATATAAATATTTATTGGTCGACAACAAACCGGGCAATCTTCAATATATTCCTGTGCTGAAATAGAACAATCCACAACAATTTGTATGACTTCACCACAATAGGGGCAGTCCAGATTGTGTGTTTGTAGTAAATCCATTATTAAAGTTTAAGTCGTTTTTTGTTGATTTTCTGTATTTTTATATAATTTTGAATCCAAAACACTTAGTAATGGTGGTAAAAGTAGAAAATCTGTTAATAATGCGTAACTTAGTGTAATCGCGAGTAATAAACCACTGACCCAGGTAGGTGAAAAATGTGAAGTGGCTAATACCAGGAATCCAGAAACCAATACTGCGGTTGTAATCATTAAAGCCACTCCTACTGTATTAAAGGCGTAGCGCATGCCTTCATTTACATCATAGTTTTTCTCTCGTCGAGCACGTAAATATTTGCTGAGAAAATGAACAGTATCATCCACCACTATGCCAAGACTCATACAGATAACAATGGAGGCAGATAAATCAATTTTTCCAACAAATATCCCCCAGGTTCCGTAAGCAAGTGCAGCAGGAACAAGGTTGGGGATTAAGCTGATTAATCCGAGTCGAACAGATTGTAATGCAATAATTAATACCAGCGAGATCAATACAAGTGCGACAAGTGTTCCTTTTAACAGACTGCGTATATTACGGTGATTGATATGTGCAAAGATCATATCTAAACCTGTTGCTTCACTGGTTTTATATTTTGCGGCATTTTTTTGTAACCAGCTTTGTGCCCGGCGATCTAAATTAAGTAAAAATTCAGAATCAGTTTTATGAACAATAATAGTTACCAGTGACGTCGATCGGTTATGGTTTACCAGGTCATCTAAATTGAGTTCACGTGGCAAGCCTGTTTCGTAAAGTAAAAATAATTGTGCTGCGAGTGGTCGATTTTCAGGTATACGATAATAGCTTTCTTTATTTTCATGCAGGTTTTTATTGAGTCGTTTACTTATGTCAGTAAGGCTCGAAACATACGCAACTTTATTTTGTTTTCTTGCCCAGTTCGTAAAATCTTCCAGGGTATTAAGATAGTCTGGCTCATGAATGCCATTTTCTTCACCACTATCAATTAAATAGCGTAAATAATGAACACCGCTGAGTCTTTCATCAATTCCTTCAATTGTGTTGCGTATTTCAAAAGAATGATCAAAATAATGATGCCATTCTTCGGTTAGCGCGTTATTAGATATAAAGCTGGCAATTGTAATTGTAAAAATTGACATTGCAATAAGTAGTTTATGTCGCTGTAAAATTACCCAGTTAGCAAAATTGTCCATCCAGGTTTTATTTTTTTGGCTAATGTTGGATTTTTTAATAGATAATAATGTTATTAGTGCCGGCAAAAAAGTCATACTTAAAATAAAAGCAATAAAAACACCTAAAGCAACCATGTTGCCCAGGTCACGAAAAGGCGGGGAGTCACTAAAATTAAGGCATAAAACGCCTATAATGGTTGTAATGCTGGTAACAAAAACAGGATTTAAATTAATTCGTAATGATTCACGCAGTGCATCATGACGTTCCATGCCGTGGCGTAAACTATGAAAATATGAGATGAGAATATGTACGCTGTCAGCAACAGCAATGGTCATTATAATGCTTGGTACCCAGCCGGCAACAGGAGCAAGGGTATAGCTAAACCAGCCATAGATGCCCATTGTAATGATAATAGAAAAGGTAACAAGCAAAAGTGTGGCGATCATGCCGCGTAAGCTACGGAGCAAAAGTAGTAGCGCGATAATAATAATGATATAACTTTCAATAACGAGTGTGCTCATATCTAAAGCAACAGCTTCACCCAGTGAAACGCCAGCAGCACTACTGCCGCCGAGGCTGATTTTTATATCAGGATAACGCTGTTTAAACTCTTTTCTTAATTCCCGAGCAGCATTGACAACCTCAGTGTTAGCCTTGCTTTTTTCTTTTGGTAAATTTAAACGAACTTGTATTACAGTAACCTGGCCCTTTTTATCAGTTAAAAAATTTATCAGGCTGGGCTCATTAAGAATAATATTTTTAATTTCAGAAACTTTCTTTGCTGTTAGCGTGGAGGCATCTTCAAGTAAATAGTCTGTAAATAAATCATCACCTTCGACAACAGTATGTTGATAGTTGGTTAATGAATTAACGCGAATTGCATAAGGTAGTAGCCATGATTTGTCAGTGAGTTCGGTGATGAGGGTTAAACTATCTTTATTAAATATATTTTTACTTTTTGGCTCAATAAAGAATACCAGTGAATCCTGTTTTCCATATGTTTTTTCCAGCGTTTCAAATGCAACTAACTGGGGATTGTCTTCGCTGAAATAAATGCGAAAATCACTGGTTGATTTAAGATTTTTAACGCCCGCACCAATGGTGATCACAAAAAGTAAAGAGATAAAAATAACGAGTTTGTGGTGTTGTATTAGATAGTTGGTATAACGAGACAACATATAAAAATCCCTCTCTAAATTTGCTATCAATATTAGTATTTAATTATATAGCTTGCTAATTAAAAATTTTATCATGATGTATAGAAGAGTTTATTAGAATAAAATTTATTTATAAAAAAAGCCCAACTATTACTAAGTAATAGTTGGGCTTACAATTAACTGCGGTGAAATAAAACGTTATTTATGCAACAGCATCTGTATCCATTTCTTTGTGATAACTAATGACACGCTCAACTTCATTTTTTGAACCCAAAATAACAGGTACACGCTGGTGTAATGCTTTAGGTTTAATATCCATTACACGTTCACGACCTGTTGAACATGTACCACCGGCTTGTTCTACGATGAATGCCATAGGGTTTGCTTCATATAAAAGGCGAAGTTTACCTTCTGTACCATTAGCCATCATTTTAGAATCGAGTGGGTACATGAAAATACCACCGCGCGTTAAAATACGGTGAACTTCTGCAACCATAGAGGCAACCCAACGCATGTTGAAGTCTTCACCACGCTCGCCAGCTGAACCGGCTAAACATTCATCAACATAACGCTGAACAGGCTTTTCCCAGAAACGTGAGTTTGAAGAATTGATTGCAAATTCGCGAGTATCTTCAGGAATGGTCATTGTTGGATGAGTGAGTACGAATTCACCAATGTTTGAGTCTAATGTGAAACCGTTAACGCCGTTACCTGTAGTTATAACCATCATTGTTGATGGACCATATAACGCATAACCCGCACAAACCTGTTCAGTACCTTGTTGTAAGAAATCTTCAGCTGTTGGATTTTGGCAATCGCCTTTACAACGAACAATTGAGAAAATAGTACCAACAGAAACGTTTACGTCCATATTTGAAGAGCCATCTAAAGGGTCAAACGTTAATAAGTACTTACCACGAGGGTATTGCTTAGGGATGTGGTAGATATCATCCATTTCTTCTGAAGCCATAGCAGCAAGGTGACCTGCCCATTCGTTGGTTTCAAGGAACACATCATTCGTGATGATATCCATTTTTTTCTGTTCTTCACCTTGCACGTTTTCACTACCAGCTGAACCAAGTACACCAACAAGCTCTCCCTGGTTAACGAGGTTAGAAATAACTTTGCATGAAGTGAAGATGTCATTCAAAAGAGAAGTGAAGTCACCGGTCGCTGAATCGATATGGCGTTGTTCTTCGAT
>CAZZIS010000055.1:0-14134 GCA_964654445.1 uncultured Thioalkalispiraceae bacterium | reverse complement strand
TCTTTCATTTTGGTTTCTATCCAGCACTCGGCTTCTTGCATAACTTCATCGGGTTTTTTCCCTTTAGTTTCAATAGCGGGGCCAATGCTAAGTACGATTGTTCCAGTTTGGCGAGAGAAGAAACCTTTTGGCCAGAATTCTCCTGCTGTATGTGCGACAGGGATAACCTTATGTTCACTTTTAGTGGCTAAAATAGCCCCCCCTTTTTTATAGGGTAATCGGGAGCCTGGTTTAGAGCGTGTGCCTTCTGGAAATATGACAATCCAGATCCCCTTTTTAAGTCGATCGATACCCTGTTCAACAACCTGAACAATGGCACGGCGACCAGCTTTGCGGTCAATCCCAATAGGATCGAGGGCTCTTAGTCCCCAACCAAAAAAGGGTAACCATAAGAGTTCTTTTTTGACGACAAAAGTAAGTGGTGGAAATACGCGCTGTACCATCATGGTTTCCAGCGCGGATTGGTGCTTACTGAAAATAATACAGGCTTCATCCGGGATATTTTCTCTGCCTTCTACCCGGTAATCTATGTTGCATAAATGTTTTAGCACCCAGAGATTTAATATGGAATAAAAATTAATGAACCTGTATCTCACATGAAACGAAAAAGGCAGGAATATTGTACCGATAATAGAAATATAGACAGATGAAATAAACATGGTGCTGACAAATGCGAGGGAATAAAAATACTGGAGATAAGTTTTAGGTCTAAACATATGTTTTATAATAATTGGTTAACAAAATCAGAGAGATCATTATATACCGGAATGCCTTCCAGGCCTTCACCTTTTTTGATGGTGCGCTCACCTTTACCTGTTCGTACCAGGGATGGTTTTGCATTAATAGATTGCGCGGCTTGTAAATCACGTAAAGAATCACCAACGACTAAAATTTCAGAGCAATCAGGCAACCCCGTTTGTTTTGCGATGGCTAAATACATACCCGCTTTAGGTTTGCGGCAGTCACAGTTGTCATCGGGACCATGCGGACAAAATTCAATGCCATCAATTTCAGCATTGTATTTTTTTAGTAACGTTGCAAGTTTTTTATGCATAGCGTGTAAAGTTTCAACAGAATAAAAACCGCGGGCAATACCTGATTGATTTGTAGCAATATACACTTTGTAACCGGCATGTTTAAGTTTAGCAATGGCTTCAATACTACCTGGTAAAGGAATAAATTCATCGACTGATTTAATAAAATTATCAGAGTCCTGGTTTATAACGCCGTCACGATCGAGAATGATTATTTTCATAGATTATTTAAAGTCAAAAGATTTCAACGCAAAGGCGCAAAGAACGCAAAGGTTAATAAGTTTTGTAATATGGTTAAAATAATTTATGTTCATGAATTTAAAAATAAAGTTTTCTTTGCGGTTCTTAGCGTTAGGTTTTTAATCTCTAAATTCAGAGACTCTAATACGACCATCGATCATTTTAGACTCGCGTTGCATGATTTTATCCATCTTATCCCAGAAGGCTTGCTTTAAATCAAAGTCTGCCGCTATTGCAGTGCCAAGTAATAAAATGAAAAGATCAGCCGTTTCTTCTGCTAAATCTTCTTTGCTCTTACCTTTAGTGACACAAGATGAAATTTCACCCAGTTCTTCAGCCATTAAAGAAATGCGATAGGTGAGTTCTTCACCGCCGGTATTTTTGAAGTCATGTTTATCATGAAAGGCTTGCACCTTTGCCAGCATATCTTTGTAGGAATCTTGATTCATATGTGTCACCAACCTGTCATTGCGAGGAGGTGTTGGAAAGCGTTAGCTTTATAACACTGACGCGGCAATCTTTTGGAATTACTGTAAATTTGTGAGATTGCCGTGGTCATGTTATTCCCTCGCAATGACAGTGTTATTTTTGTAATTTAGAAACATCTGCAATTTGTAAAAACAAGCCGTGCAATTTATTTAACAAAGCAATGCGATTATTTTTTAAATTTTCATCATCAGCCATGACCATAACATCATCAAAAAATTGATCAACACTTTCACGTAATGTAGAAAGTTTGGTTAATGCATCCTGATATTTAGCAGTATCAATCAATTTTTGAACTTTGTTTTCCAGTTTAATTAAAGTTTGATATAAATCTTTTTCCGCTTTTTCCTGTAATAATTTTTCATCAATAATATCAGGTAAATCACCATTAACTTTTTTAAGGATATTACCAATACGTTTATTGGCAGCCGCAAGGCTTTCTGCTTCTGTTCGATTGCGGAAAGAATCAACTGCAAGTAAGCGATTATTAATATCAAGTGGCTTAGTGGGTTTGGTACTTATTACTGCATCTAATACGTCTGCTCGAATATTTTTATCCAGGTAGTAGGCATGTAAGCGATCTAACATGAAATCGAGTACACCTGTTTCAGCATCAGAAGCATTAATGCCTGCATCATGTTGTGTCGCAGCAATTTTAATAAGATCCAGTAAATCTAAATCAAGTTCATTTTCAATTAGAATACGTAATACACCTAAAGCAGCTCGGCGTAGTGCAAATGGATCTTTATCTCCGGTCGGTGTTTGCCCTATTGCAAAAATACCAACCAGGGTATCCAGTCGATCAGCAATTGCTAAAGACTGACTGGTTATGCTTTGAGGTAAGGTATCACCTGAGAATTTTGGTTTGTAATATTCTTCCAAAGATGCAGCAACTTCAGCATTTTCACCATCATGGCTTGCATAATAATGCCCCATTACACCCTGTAAGCTCGGGAATTCACCGACCATTTCAGTCATGAGATCACATTTACAAAGTTCAGCAGCACGTTTAGCGAGTTGTGTATCGCCAGCTAATTGATCTGCAATTGCGTAAGAGAGTTTAGCCACTCTTTGAGTTTTATCTAATAAGCTTCCAAGTTTCTTTTGAAAAACAACACTGCCTAATCGTTCAGTGCGATCAATGAGTTTTGATTTACGATCTTGTGACCAGAAAAATTCAGCATCGGCGAATCTTGGTCGAATAACACGTTCATTGCCTTCCTGAATCCTGGAAACGTCTTTGCTTTCAATATTACTTACGGTAATAAAGTGCGGTAACAGGGCACCTTTTTTATTAACAACATAAAAATATTTTTGATTTGTTTTCATCGTCAGGATTAAAGTTTCCTGCGGGATATCAAGAAAACGTTTTTCAAATCCACCCATAATGGCAACAGGCCATTCAACCATAGCTGCGACTTCTTCTAATAAGTCTTCATCGATCATGGCTTTGCCTTTTATGCTTAAGGCCAGCTCATTTACCTGGCCGCGTACAGCTTCTTTACGACGATCAAAGTCGGCAATGACTTTGCCGTGTGTTTCTAACAGCATTTCATATTCTGAAGGTGAAGGGATAGTGATGTTTTCGGGATGGTGGAAACGGTGGCCACGAGTATCACGCCCGCTTTTAACGCTTAAAATTTCAGCATTAATAACTTTATCGCCGAAGAGTAAAATTAACCAATGAACCGGACGTACAAACTGTGCATCTAAATCAGCCCAGCGCATCCGTTTTGCAATAGGAAGTTTATCTAAAGATGTTTGTACAATAGCTGCGATTAGTTCGTTGGTTTTTTGACCTTTTTTTAAGGTTTTGAAATTTAACCAGGCGCCTTTATCAGTTTCAAGTTTGTCCAGATCTTCAACTTTAACACCGCAAGAACGAGCAAAACCTTCAGCGGCTTTACTTGGGCAACCATCTTCATCAAAAGCGGCGGTAATTGCGGGGCCACGGCGTTCAATATTTTTATTTTTTTGTTTAACTTCAAGATCACTAATAACAAGAGCAAGTCGACGAGGTGATGCAAATTTTTTAATATTAGAAAAAGATAAATCGGCTTTTTCTAAACCTTCTTTTACTCCATCATAAAAAGCAGTTGAAAGTTTTTTTAATGTTGTTGGTGGTAATTCTTCTGTACCGATTTCAATCAGGAGATCTTTAACGTTACTCATGACTTGTCTCCCTTTTTAACCATAGGAAATCCAAGAGACTCTCGTTTTTCATAATAAGCTTCTGCAACTGCCCGAGATAAAGCACGTACACGTAATATATAACGTTGACGCTCGGTAACAGAAATAGCATGACGTGCATCTAATAAATTAAAGGTGTGTGAGGCTTGCAACATTTGCTCATAAGCAGGTAAAGGTAGTCCGGCCTCATTGAGTTTTTTACTTTCGCTTTCGTAAAAGTCAAATTGTTTAAATAACTCTTCAACATTTGCGTATTCAAAGTTGTAAGTAGATTGCTCAACTTCATTTTGGTGGAAAACATCACCATAGGTAATTTTACCTTGCGGTCCATCTGTCCAGATTAAGTCATAAATACTATTTTTACCCTGCAGGTACATGGCAATACGCTCAAGACCGTAAGTAATTTCACCTGTAACAGGCTTACATTCGAGTCCACCGACTTGTTGAAAATAGGTAAATTGAGTGACTTCCATGCCATTGAGCCAGACTTCCCAGCCAAGTCCCCAGGCACCAAGAGTGGGAGATTCCCAATTATCTTCGACAAAACGAATATCGTGGACGAGTGGATCAATTCCCAGCATTTTTAGTGATTCGAGGTATAGCTCCTGAATATCCAGTGGCGAAGGCTTAATTGCCACCTGAAACTGGTAATAATGTTGTAAACGGTTCGGATTTTCACCATATCGGCCATCAGTGGGACGACGGCACGGCTGAACATAAGCTGTAGCCCAGGGCTCTGGTCCGATTGCGCGTAAAAATGTCGCAGGATGGAATGTGCCCGCGCCAACTTCCATATCGTAAGGTTGCAAAATAACGCAGCCTTTTTCAGCCCAATATTGCTGTAAAGCGAAAATTAACCCCTGAAAGGTTTCGCCTGGATTTGTTTTTGCTGCAGAATTTGTCAAAAGAACGTCCCAATAAAATTCTTAATAATTAAGCGAGCTATTATAAAGGTTAGCCACGAAGAACACCAAGCACACAAAAAAAAGAAGTAAAAAGCACAGGGTACATGGAAGTTTAAAGATTTAATATACCCTGCATATTAAGCGGGAAAGACATATATTATTTAAAAAATGCGCCTCTCAATGCAGAGTGATTCTGGCACTAGATATGGGGAGAAAGGGCTTTTATGCTTCCTGTACACGTATTGATATGTTGTGTTTTTGCGATTGACTCGAGAATTACATATGGACACGCTTGTATAATTTTAAACAGACGGATTATTTTAATGAGGGATGCATGAGATATACGATTATTTTAACTCTTTCCCTAATTCTTTTTTCAGGGGTAAAAGCAATGTCAATTTTTGGTGTAGGGAAAACCTGTGTTTTTCAGCGGTTAAGGCGCGCTTACTGCTTAACGGTAAGCCAGTATCAAATGCGAAAGTTAAACGTCGATGGAGCTGGAATAAACGAAAATTTGATGAAAGCGTGACGAATGATGATGGTTACGTTTTTTTCCCTGCCGTATTTGAGTCTTCTGTTTCGAGGTTGCTGCCAATAGAGCTGGTTATTGGTCAGGGATTACTTGTGGAAATAGAAGGTGAAGAGAGGGTCTTTTGGTCGAATACAAAAAGAGAGCCTGAAGAAAATGCTGAATACGGTGGGACTGAATTTGATGTAATTTGTGAATTAAACAATGAAGATATATTGATAGAGGATTATGGTTCATTGATGTTGACAATATGTAAATTAAAAAAGGGAGATTAAAATGGCAGGTGCTACATTAACACCAGAATTTGCAGCAAATGTTGATACGGTACAAAATCTTTACGTAACCTGTGAAATAAAAATTTAGCAGTCAGTGGTTGATATCACAGTGGTGGACATGGTGAGGAAGGGGCTATATTCTTCCTAAATCTGTGCTGAGGTGTGTATTTTGCTATTGGTTCGAGAGTTAAATATGGATATGGCCAGTATAATTTTACGTGGTCGGATAATTATTATGAGGGATGCATGAGATATACGATTATTTTAACTCTTTCCCTAATTCTTTTTTCAGGAGTGGAAGCAATGTCAATTTTGGGTATAGGGAAAACCTGCGTTTTTTCGGCGGTTAAGCTGCGCTTGCTGCATAACGGTGATCCAGTAGTAAATACAAAGGTTTATCGGGAATGGGATTGGAATTCTACTAAATCTGATGAGAGCGTAACGGATGATGATGGCTACGTTTTTTTCCCCGCCGTCTTTGAGTCTTCTATTTCGAGGTTGTTGCCAATAGAGCTGGTTATCACCCAGCAATTATCTGTAAAAATTGATGGCGAAGAGAAATTTTTATGGACGAATGCAAAAAGAGAGCCTAAAGAGAACGTTGAATATGCTGGAGCGAAATTTGATGTGATTTGTGAATTGAACGACGAAGAAGTACTAATAAAAGATTACGGTTCGCTAATGTTGACGATATGTAAATTAAAAAAGGGAGAGTAAAAATGAAGGGAGCTACATTAACACCAAAATTTGCAGCAGAATTAGCATCAAATGTTTATTTAGTTAAAAAGGCTGCTGGCCGAAGGGCATTTAATGCCGAATATAAAAATGCATTTAGCTTTGATGAAAGCTCGATGGCAAAGGGTAAAACAGGCGGTATAGTTGTCAAAAAAAAGCATGTGATGGCCTTTTTTGGGGTAGGGAAAGGAATTTATAAAGGCCAGGCATTTGTTGCAATCAAAGGTACTGCGAGTCTTTACGATGCACTTACCGATCTAAATGCGGGGGTACATTCAAGCCACACCGGGTTCAAAGTTCACCAAGGTTTTTATTATGCGTTAGATTCAATATTGATTGAGTTACGGCAATTTATTAGCGGGTTGAAAGGCGTTAGTGTCGTGCACTGTGTGGGTCATAGTTTAGGGGGTGCTGTAGCAACACTGGCAGCGGACTGGATTAAAGCAAATAGTGCAATCTCTACCGTTAAACTCTATACCTTTGGTAGTCCAAGAGTCGGGCTTGAAAGCTTCGCTGCGAAATGCGCTTCTCGATTAGTTGCTACGAATATACATCGTGTCTACCATCGAACAGATCCTGTTCCTATGGTACCGACCTGGCCTTTTTTTCATGTACCTATGAGCGATGGTTATTTACTCAATTCTCCTGTCTCAGTGCCGCCTTGGGAATACCATTTCATGAAGCACTATATTAGTTCTGCGAAAAGTGCAGGAAGCTGGAAAAGTATGGCAAGCAATCGTCCAGTAAGTCATATGGATTCGGCGATCGAGCGCTGGTTGAAGTCTGATGGCGTGGTGACTTTTGCAGCGAGCACGTTGGAAATATTAGATGCTGCCTTTATATATGTGATTAAAAAAGTAATGAATATTTCAGGCATTGCGATGGTTGTCGGTGGGGGAGTTACGTTGACCTTACTTGATCGAATGGCTATGTATATGGCGAAAGCTGCAAAAGCATCAAAAGATTTAAGTGTTTGGGTTTATCATCTCGTTAAAAAAATGGCGGCACTTATCGGTATTAAGGTCAAAGAAGGTATGGACTTTACGGTTGCGTTTATTCGTCAAGTTTTCATGAGTTTGCACAGAAAAATTTCTGCGATGATCTGGCGAATTGGTCAGGTAGTGGCTTAAGCAATATTTATCTAGAAATGGTTTTCGTGTTTGTAAACGAATACCTCAGTACCTCAGGGACAGATTTATTTATAGCTATTAAACAGTTAGTAAGTTCAAAGGCTTGAGCTTTACTGAACGCAGTTATTATGCATATTATTTAGCTTCCAAAATCGATGGCTTGGAGGCTTACCTGATAATTTGTCTATAACTTCCCTGTAAAAGCTAACAGAGGGTTGTGAATAATGTTTTATTTCTTTTGTAGTCATAACTTTTGATGAGCCAAGGGTATAACAGCTGCAATATATTTTTAGTCTTTCACCGTAATCCAGTTTCTTAGGATCAGCGCATTTTCTAAACATTTTATCGAGAAAAAACACTCTTTCTTCATCAGATTTTTTTTCAGCAATAATAATTTCCATGGAGTCACTTTCTTTTTTAGCGTTTTTAATAAAAACGTTTGCCGATTGTGTCGATGTCCGCTGATGAGCGGCTCTCCAAAAATTTTCACGCATTTGATATGTTGTAGCTGATTGGCAGCTTGCTAACTGAAGAAATCGCATAAACTGGAGATTTAAGGAGCTTTTAATTGCATTATTCGTAAGGTCTGAAAAAACATCGGTTAAGCTTTTTTTACCTTTAAAGTACCAGCTTTTAAATGATTCGTTCATTTCACTTAACTGTTGAGCGGTATCTCGTAGCTTATATGATTTAACGGCACTTTTATAAGCATCGTATTTATCGACAAAGCGTTTTTCTATAAAAATATTATGAACAACAGGTGCTTCTCGGCGTAGGACTTGGTCATACTGATTACTGTATGTTTTTTGAGTAACGTAACCTCGTTGTACAGAACTTTTAGGCAGGTAGTTTTTACAGTTATTTGAATATGCAATTTGAAATGCATTATAGTTTGCTTTAAAAAAAGTGATGTTGTTGATGTTTTTAAAATCACCATCAAATATTCTTCGTGCAGTATTAAAATTAGATAAATCTTTCCAAAAAGCATTAGCTTTATAAACAACATTTTTAGAATAAAACGATTTTATTTTCTTCTCAATGGATGCGAGGGCTTTCTCGTGATTGATTTTGCGTTGAAGTTTACCTAACTCAATCTGTTTTTCTTTATTAATACGTTTTTGGTTTGTTTTATTTATTTCCGCCATTTTAATCTGGCATTCTTTGGCATTTGTTTCTAACCGTTTGGCAGTTTTAGCTGAAGAGTAATTAAATATAGTGACTGCTTTTTCGGGTGATGGATATGGTTCTCCCCTTGAATATATCCACCGTCCTTTTCTAGGGCCACCTGTGGCGACAACAAAATGGTCTTTTTTGGTGTAGCCGACAGTTGTATTATATTTATTTTGTGAGTTGTAGTAATGAAGCATAGAAATAAATTTTTGTTTTGGATTATATTTTTGTATTGAGGGGAGTAAATCTTTCTCAAATATACGAAGGTTATCTTGTTTATATTCTTTATTGTAATAAATAAAGTTTTTTGTTGTTGCTGCATTAATTTCATGGATCGCAATAAAATATTTTTTGTTGTATGACAAGTAATAATTTGTATTATCGATTGAAGAAATATAATTACCGTTACAAACTTTTTGCAGTAACATTTGTTTATTTTTTTGTATAGCAGAATTATCTTGAGCGGCTATAGGAAAAATAAATACGTAGTTCAAGATTGAAAAACATAGTGATGTGATGAATACTTTTTTTTTCATTTTATCCTTAGCTGAGAGTATCCTTTATTTTAAGTGCGTGCTTTTAAATAATGGTTAATATCAGTCTTTAATAAGTTCCTTTGTTTTACCTTACTGAGAACGAGCACTATGGTCAAGAGATTGAAAAGTTAAAGGGGGCAGAGGTACTCAAGAATATTTATCATTTATATTTTTGATCACTTTTTTATGGGGATGCTTCAGAGCTTGGTCAGCCCTCTGCATATTCTTGAAGGTTTAGCCCGAGGCGAGGCATTCATTAGAGATAACCGTAATTTAAAAAATCAAGATATCGAGAATTAATTGTTGATCCTTGTCGTATTTTTTATCATTTTGAAAAAAACACATCTATATACTTTATTTTATGCGAAGTGGAAGAAAACTTAAAAAATATTTACTAAATGTAAGAGTAGAAGAAAGCAGCTAATACATATGAGTCGATCTCGAATTATCTATGTTAATTAGTATTGTGATTTGACGCTTTTCTTTTTGTCTTTTTGTGCTTAAATTCAGTGCAATAATTTGTTATTATAGCAATCCATTTTTCATTCATTACCCTCAATTTTTACGGTTTATTATGAGCAAGCAACGCAAAGCAGTTTCACTGATTTCGGGAGGCCTCGATTCATTATTGGCGACAAAAGTTATCCTGGATCAGGGTATACATGTTGAAGGGATTAATTTTTTCACCGGTTTTTGTGTTGAAGGTCATACCCATGCCATTCGTAAACAGGATAAAGATAAAGTAAAACGAAATAATGCATTATGGTCGGCTGAAAAATTGGGCATTAAATTACATATTGTTGATGTAATTGAAGAGTACAAAGATGTTTTGTTAAATCCAAAACATGGTTACGGACAAAATATGAACCCTTGCCTGGATTGCAAAGGTTTCATGGTTAAAAAAGCAGTTGAGTGGATTAAAGAAAACGATTTTGATTTTATTATTACCGGTGAAGTGGTTGGGCAGCGTCCGATGTCACAGCGTGCGGAGACTATGCCAATCATTCAGCGTGAGTCGGGTGCGGGTGATTTGTTATTACGCCCTTTAAGTGCAAAAAATTTACCAGAGACTTTACCGGAACGAGAAGGATGGGTTGACAGAGAAAAGTTACTCGACTTTAGTGGTCGTACTCGCAAACCACAAATGGCATTAGCAGAAAAATTTAATTTTGAAGGTTATGCAACTCCTGCTGGTGGTTGTTGTTTCTTAACCGATAAAAATTATTCCGATAAGTTGGTTGATATGTGGGAACATCGATCAAGTCGTGATTATGAGCTTGATGATCTTATGATGTTAAAAGTCGGCCGTCATATTCGTCCGAATGAAAATTTTAAAATGATCATCGGGAGAGAGCAGGGCGAAAACAAATTTATGGAAGGCTACCGTAATGTGTATCCTTATATACACAGCATAAGTCACAATGGCCCATTAACTTTATTAGATGGCACAATTTCAGATAGTGATGCAGAGCTTGCTGCACGTATAGCCGCACGATTTGGACAAGGACGTGATGCAGATGAAGTTGAAATGGTAGTAAATTATCCAGATGGAAAAGAAACTGTAATAAAGGTAAAACCGATGCCTAAAGATGAAATTCTCGATGCGTGGTATGTGTGAAAATAATCTGTCATTGCGAAGGAATGCAATGACTGAAGCAATCTCATGGTATGAGTGTATGAACTGGAGATTGCCACGTCAGAACTAAAAACTATTGTTTTTAGTTCTTCCTCGATGCCAGAAAGTGCGGAGCAGGTTAGGGTAATACTGACGAAACGCAGAGCGGTTCATTAAGTGCAATGACGGAGTAAATTAATTTCATGAGTAAACACACATTAGATGCAAAGCGTTTATTATGCCCAATGCCGGTTATTCGCACTCAGGATAAAATTAAGACTCTGGTCAAGGGTGATATTCTTGAGGTGGTGTGTACCGATCCTGGTGCGTTACAGGATGTACCGGCATGGTGTCGCATAAATGGACATAAAGTTTTAGAGACTAAAACAACGGATGATGAAGTGTTTATTATTATTGAGGTTCATGGTGTTTAGAATACAGATGTTTAGGGTCGAGATGTTGGAGGTCAAGAAACATGGCACAGGATCATAATCCGGCTGTTGATGATCAAGGTAATGTTTTATTAACATCCAGTCAGCGTTTTAAGGATACCATCCGGGTAACACTGGTTGGTTCCGTTGTTGATTTGCTTTTAGGCGTAGCAAAAATCTTTATTGGTTTTGCTGCACAATCACAAGCTTTAATTGCAGATGGCGTGCATTCGTTATCCGATTTAGTAACGGATGTTGCGGTTTTATATGCGGCAAAACATTCACATCAGGAAGCAGATGCAGATCATCCATATGGTCATGGCCGAATTGAAACCGTTGTTACCGTTGGTTTAGGTATCGTGCTAATCGGGGTAGCGATCGGTATTATGATTGATGCAACCCATCGTTTGTTTAATCCGAATACTTTACTGTCACCGGGTATGTTGGCATTAGCGATTGCGATTGTTTCAGTTATTGCCAAAGAGGTGATTTATCAATACACCATGGTGGTGGCGCGGCGTTATCGTTCAAATATGTTAAAAGCCAATGCCTGGCATAGTCGCAGTGATGCTATTTCATCAATAATTGTGGTGATTGGCATTATTGGCAGTATGGCGGGTCTAATCTATCTTGATGCCATTGCTGCCATTGGTGTCGGTATTATGATTGCAAAAATAGGCTGGGATCTGGCCTGGCACAGCCTCAAAGAACTTATTGATACTGGTCTTGAAACAGAGCGTGTTAAAGAGATTGAAAAAAGTATTCTTGGGGTCGATGGAGTGACAACACTACATATATTAAGAACAAGGCAAATTGGAGCAGACGCCCTGGTTGATGTACATATTCAGGTTGAACCCTACATCAGTGTTTCTGAAGCTCATTATATTAGTGAAACTGTACGCAGTAAGCTGATAAATGAGATTGAAGAAGTGATAGATGTGATGGTGCATATTGACCCCGAAGACGATGAGCATTTAGCTGAAATCAGTAAATTGCCCTTAAGACGGGAAATGTTACAAAAACTGGAGTCAGCCTGGGCTAATGTGGAGGAAGCAGAAGAAATCAAACAAATCACTTTGCATTATTTACAGGGAAAAATACAAATAGAACTTTTGTTACCACTGGCAATTCTGCATAATGTGCGCCCGGATGCAGAAAAAGTAATAGAACAGCATTTTAAACAGGCGCTGGAAGATGTAGAGGAAATTGAGCAAGTTTCGATACATTATTGCTGATTATTAAAATCATGCACAAATTTGGTGCGGCTAGCAGTCAGTTTGCACCAAAACGGAAATTACAAAGGGTTTTAAGAATAATATAAAGATAAATTTATATAAAAATCAGAGTGTTAGCTAACAATAGTGGGTGGCACGTTTAGTGCTCTTAATAGCTTAAATTAATTATAGCTTTTATATAAATTACATTATTTAAATAAATTTTTATCAATACTTTTAGGAAATTGGAGAAATTACATGTCTGACAATGTATTAAAAATGGTCAAAGATAACGGAGTTAAATTTATTGACTACCGTTTTACTGATAGTCATGGTAAAGAGCAACACGTTTCTTGCCCGGCTCATACTTTAGATGCTGATGTATTTACTGAAGGCAAGATGTTTGATGGTTCTTCCATTGCAGGTTGGAAAGGTATTAACGAATCAGACATGATTATGATGCCTGATGCGTCAACGGCCGTAATGGATCCGTTTGCTGATGAACCTACATTAATTCTCACTTGTGACATTATTGAACCTGCTACTGGTCAAGGTTACGAGCGTGACCCACGTTCTGTTGCGAAGCGCGCAGAAGCGTATTTAAAATCTACTGGTATTGCTGACACGGCTTATTTTGGCCCTGAACCAGAATTTTTTGTTTTCGATGATGTACGTTGGAAAACAAGTATGAGCGGCATGTCTTATGAAGTTGATTCTGATGAAGCAGAATGGAACTCAGAAAAAGTTTATGAAGATGGCAACATCGGTCACCGTCCAGGTTTAAAAGGGGGTTACTTCCCGGTGCCACCTGTTGATTCATTAAACGATTTACGTGCTGCAATGTGTTTAGCAATGGAAGAAATGGGTGTACCTGTTGAAGTACATCATCATGAAGTTGCAACTGCGGGTCAATGTGAAATTGGTACCGAGTTCAGCACACTTGTTAAGCGTGGTGACTGGAATCAAATTTTAAAATACTGTGTTCATAACGTTGCTCACATCTATGGTAAAACAGCAACGTTCATGCCTAAACCATTAGTGGGTGATAACGGTAACGGTATGCACGTTCACATGTCTTTAGCAAAAGACGGCCAAAACTTATTCTCAGGTGATGAGTACGGTGGCTTATCTGAAACTGCTCTTTTTTACATTGGCGGTATCATTAAACATGCTCGCGCATTAAACGCATTTACTAACTCTTCAACTAACTCGTACAAACGTTTAGTACCGGGTTTCGAAGCGCCTGTAATGCTGGCGTATTCTGCACGTAACCGTTCTGCTTCTATTCGTATTCCTTTCGATTCAAATCCAAAAGGACGTCGTATCGAAGTACGTTTCCCTGATCCAATGGCAAACCCTTATCTTTGCTTCTCTGCATTGATGATGGCTGGCCTTGACGGTATCCAGAACAAGATTCACCCAGGTGATGCAATGGATAAAGATTTATACGACTTACCTGCAGAAGAAGCGGCAGCAATTCCAACCGTTGCAAGTTCATTTGAACAGGCACTTGCTTGCCTGGATGAAGATCGTGCTTTCTTAACACAAGGTGACGTATTCACTACCGACATGATCGACGCTTTCATTGACCTTAAAAATGAAGAAATCGAACGTTTGAATATGACAACTCACCCTGTTGAGTTT
>CAZZIS010000054.1:0-20509 GCA_964654445.1 uncultured Thioalkalispiraceae bacterium | reverse complement strand
ACTCATATGAATTAATTTGATCACAACTCTTCTTGCATAATATTTTCTGCCCCATTCTGAGATAATTCATCTTCAAAACCAAAATTTCTCATATCTTCAATTCGCTGTGGATATAAAATGCCATCTAAATGGTCAAGTTCATGTTGTACAACACGCGCATGAAATCCACTTGCTTCTCGTTCTATAAGTTCACCCTTTTGATTATAGCCACGGTATTGTATTGATTTATAACGAGGAACAAGCCCCCTCATGTGTGGCACACTCAGGCACCCTTCCCAGTCTGATTCTTTCTCCGAGTCTAAAATTGTTATTTCAGGGTTAATAAGGACAGTTTCCGGTACTGACTCTACATCCGGGTAGCGAGGATTTGCGGCCACTCCAAAAATCATAATACGCAAACTCACTGCAATTTGAGGGGCTGCTAATCCAGCTCCATCCAAATCGTCCATAGTATCTTTCATATCAATAAGGAACTTATCCAGTTCAGGCGTGTTAAAATCCTCAACTTTCCTGGCAGGCAGTAAAAGCAGTGGATGTCCCATTTTTATGACTTTTTGTACCGCCATCACATATTTCCAATTAGTTTTAGCATTTTCTCTCGAACAATGACAAAATAAGAAAGTAAGGTCTTTACCAAAATAGCTGGAATTTGGCTTCCGGCATAAGTGCAAAAACATCAGTAAATATAACAGGAAATAACAGCTTGAAAATACTTATATCACTACTATTTTTTATACTGGCAAATAGCAGTTTTGCTGATGAAGACATGCGCTACTATGACGTTGAAGTCATAATCATAGAAAATCTGTCTGAGATACAAAGAAACTCAGAGAATTGGCCGCTTCAGGCTAATTTGACCCCTCCTGAAAAAACAGTACAGCTTGGTCAACCCTTTAGCAACGAATGGCTGCCACAAGATGTTGACTTAAAATCCAGTTATAAATTATTAAAGGCAAGAAATTTTCAACTTAAAGATGTGCTTGAAAAAATTTCTAAATCAAAAACACAACGTGTAATTTTTCATACCGCATGGCGCCAGCCAGGTTTAAATAAGAACCTGGCTTTGCCTGTTTACTTTAAACGTGAAATTCCTGCACCTCCCGTTATTGAAGATAAAAACAAACTACTCACACAGGATTTTGAAGAAACATCTTCATTAGATTCTCAAAAGAGAAAAACTTCGCCATCTATATTAGAAGGAATATTACGCGTTACTTTATCGCGTTATTTACATTTAGAAGCAGAATTAACCTATCGAAATAAAATTCCGGAAATTAGTCACAGTGAAAATCCTTTTACTGTATTAGATAATGAAAGCATCCGTAATGAATTACAGAAACAAGGTGTTATCTATTTAAAACAAAAACGTCGTCGCATTAGAAGTAATGAATTACATTACCTGGATCATCCCGTTTTAGGAATATTAGTACGCATTACACCTTATAAAAAACCAGAAGTTGTAGTTAAAAGTAAATAAGGAAATATAAATAAATTTTGGATTAATCCAGCGCGGGGATAACTGCTTCAAGCAGCTGTCGAACACGTTCCATCCCCTTATTCAGATTTTTTTCAATAACTTCCATCGTTAAGTCTTCCGTTCCCCGACCCGCGGCTAAATTAGCAACAACACAAATACTGGCATAACAAAGTTCCTGTTCTCTGGCTAAGGCTGCTTCCGGCATACAGGTCATACCCACAAGATGACAACTATCTTTTTCTAAGCGATTAACTTCAGCAGCGGTCTCCAGGCGTGGCCCCTGTGTTGCAGCATAAGTCCCCTCTTTTATAATATTAATCGAATGACTATCCGCAGCCTTGATAATTGATTTTCGCAGGTTTTCACAAAAGGGATTGGTAAAATCAATATGTACAACCTGTTTCAAACCTTCTTCAAAAAAGGTATTGGTTCGTGAAACAGTATAATCAATCACCTGATCAGGGACGATCAATGCTCCTGGTTGCATATCTTCCCGAATACCACCAACCGCATTGACAGCGATGACTTGTTCTACACCCGCTTCCTTCAAAGCCCATATGTTAGCGCGATAATTAATCTTATGAGGGGGAATAGTATGGCCAGCACCATGCCGAGGCAGAAAATAAACATTTTTGCCCGATAAGATACCCTGGACTAATGGACCAGAAGGTTCGCCAAAAGGTGTTTGTACAATTTCTCTACCTGTGATTTCAAGTCCACTAAGTGAAGTTAAACCTGTACCACCGATAATTGCAATTTCAGTCATTTTTTTTTACATTCCCTTTACAGCATGAATAGCATTTATATTACGCAAATAGTTCTTGTAATCCATACCAAATCCAAATAAATAACGGTCTTCTATTTCCAGTCCTACATAATCCGGTTTAAATTTTGCTTTACGATTATGAATTTTATTTACTAATACAGCAGTATGAACCTCTGAAGCACCTTTTGCTTTACAGTATTTTGCTATTTCTTCAAGAGTTATACCTTCATCAAATATATCATCAATAATAAGAACCGTGCGGTCTTGCAATGAGATGGAGGGCTCCTGTATCCAGTGTAATTCTCCTCCGCTCGTTTCACCCCGATAACGGGTCGCATGAATATAATCGAGTTGCATAGGGAAAGATAAACGTGTCACTAAATGGCCGGTAGGAATAATCCCCCCGGTCATAACACATAGAACAAGTGGATTATTATCTTTTAAATCAGTCGTTATTTGAACGGCTAATTTATCTAATACTTTATTTAACTGTTCTGAATCACATAAGCAATCTGATTCTTTCTCAATTTTTTTAATACTTTTTATATTCATAGCTTATTTATTTTTATCTCGTAGCAGGATTTTCTCTCTGCAGAAATTCATTTTCAATATGAATTGTTGATGTTGGAAATGCCATTTCAGCACCATGTTTTTCTATAATTTCTGTTATTTTAAATAAAACATCCTGTTTTACTTCATGGAACTTTATCCAATTTGTCGTTTTTGTGAATGTATAAACAAAAAAATCCAGGGACGATGCTGCAAATTGATTAAAATTCACTATTAATGTTTGTGTACTATCTATTTCAGAATGATTAGACAGCATTTCTTTAACATCTGCAATTATTGCAGCAAGATGTTTGCTGTCTTCATAACGAACACCAATCGTTTCATAGATTCTCCTATGTGTCATTCGTGATGGATTTTCTACGGATATACTGGCAAACATGGAGTTCGGAATATAAAGCGGACGTTTATCAAAGGTACGAATCAGAGTCAAGCGCCAGCCAATTTTTTCAACAGTACCTTCAATATTACGATCAGGAGAACGAATCCAGTCACCAACAGAGAATGGACGATCCATATAAATCATTAAGCCACCAAAAAAATTGGCCAGTAAATCTTTTGCCGCAAAACCAACTGCAATACCGCCAATACCACCAAAGGCTAAAATAGCAGATATGTTAAAACCCAGACTTTGCAAACCAACAAGTATTGAAGTGATAATGATTGAAACACGCAATAACTGACTAATTGCATCCGCTGTTGTTTTATCAATTTTTTTACCTTTTATTTCTTGCTGTTTAACAACATTTGCTTCAACAAAAGTAATTAATCGAATTAATGTCCAGCTGATAACAACAATCACACCAACCTCGAATAGCTTTAAGGCATTACTTAAGCCGGCAACCTCCATTGCTACTGAAAGACCAAACACCCAAATCAACACACTTAGAGGTTTAATCACTGCATGTACAAACGCGTCATCCCATAAATTTGGTGTTTTTTCAAAACGGTTTTTTATACGTCTTAAAATTTTCTTTTGGATGTAGTCCAACAGTAGAGCGATAAAAACTATCACAAACACCTGTAAAATCCAGGCATCGGTTGCATGTAAAAAGGGTATATAATTTTGAAGTTTTTCAATCATTGTAATCTTTAAACCAATAAGGTAATTATTTATATTTTAAAAATCTAAATCCATTGTTGGATCATCCTGATAACGTTTTAATATATCAGATGATTTTTTCCATTTCCCTGTTTTATGTAATTTAGCCATGGTTGTTTCATGTTTGCCATGCATTCGTGCCAGGCGCAAATGAGAAACAGGATCATTATGCCCGCTTAAATTATCCAGCACATTTAAAGCACCTTCACGATTATTGCAGACCAGCGCCATATCACAACCTGCTGACAAGGCTTTTTCAGCCCGATCAACGTATTTCTCACCAATAACACTGGCACCTTTCATGTCTAAATCATCACTAAAAATAACCCCCTGAAAAGCCAGGCGTTTACGTAAAATATCTTTAAGCCAGATTTTTGAAAAGCCTGCTGGTAATTTATCAACCTTGGGGTAAATGACATGTGCAGGCATAATTGCAGCCATGCCATGCTGGATCATACGTTTAAAAGGTAAGATATCATGTGCATATATTTCATTGTATTCTCTATCATCGACAGGTATATCAATATGTGAATCCGCTGTCACAGCACCATGTCCAGGGAAATGCTTTCCTGTTGCGGCCATACCTGCATCATGCATCCCTTTTGTATACGCATGAGCTAATTCGGTAATAACATGAACATCCTGATGAAAGGCACGATCACCAATTACTGTACTCACACCATAATCCACATCCAGAACTGGAGAAAAACTAAAATCAATACCAACAGCGCGTAATTCCGCTGCCATCATCCAACCGGCAGTTTCAGATAATAAATGTGCACGTTTCGGATTGTGTTTATAAATTTCACCAAAATGAGCAACAGCAGGCAATGATGTAAAACCATCGCGAAAACGTTGAACACGACCACCTTCATGATCAACCGCAACAAGTAAACGTGGTTCACGTACCTGATGAATTGCATCAACCAGATGTGCAAGTTGCTCAACGGATGTAAAATTCCGGCTAAACAATATTACTCCACCAACAAGAGGGTTTTGTAATATTTCACGTTCTTCAGGACTCATTTCAATTGAGTCAAGATCCAGCATGATTGGACCAAGGGACATAAATATTCCTGTTTTTTTATTGTTATCGTATTTACATTTAAAAATTCAATAATATTTATATATTGATTATATCCAATATTCGTCGTGATTTCACATTCATTAAAATCACACGTGTTCCAACCTGAACCCGAAGCACGTTTAAAGGCAAAGAAGAAAGAATTCTTTCTAACGTTAATGGCAACGGTATAACCTGGATGTCTCGTGGAATAATTTTATCTACGACGAGGTTCTTCGTTTGTTTTTTAGATGTTTTCGTATTCTTTATTATGTTCTGACGAGTAACAGCATTCGCTTTATCCAGGTAATATGAAACTATAACTTGTGAATCTCTTTTGCTGAATAATAATCCAGGATTAACAGCTCTTGTTACTTTACCTTTTTTAGATAAAATATTTTTTTTATACTCGCTCATTTCTACCCGAGAACCTGCATTACTGGAAGCTTTTCGTTTAAATGTAATACCACAGCTTACCTGTAAAATAATGCAACTTAATAAAATTAATTTTAATATATAGGAGTTCATTACAATACCTGTTTATTTAATCTGACTCGTGAATCAAAACACGTGTGCCTGCATCAACATTGTTAAATAATTCAATAATATCTTTATTACGCATTTTCACACAGCCATGAGAAGATGGCGTCGAAAATGAGTCACTGTCAGGGCAACCGTGTATGTATATATAGCGGCGCATTGTATCTACGTCTCCACCCCTGTTTTTTCCCCGTTCTAATCCACTTAACCAGAGTATTCGTGTGAGAATCCAGTCTCGCTCAGGATTATTCTGCCGGAGTTCCTCACTAAAAATTTCACCCGTATCTCTTCGCCCGATAAAAACAGAATTTTCTTGCGAATTCAGACCTATTTTTGCACGTATCGTGTGTAAACCAGCAGGAGTGCATTCACTTCCATTTTTTTGCCCCAGACCTTTTTTTGCCGTAGAAATTGAATAACTCATGATTAGCTTATCACCCTGTAATAAGCTTAATTCCTGTTTATTTACATCAATATCAATAAGTTTTTCATTTTTCATTTTATTAATATTCGATATCCTATCGCTACTATTTTAGTTCCACTCTTTAAATGGATGCTTTACTAAACAAACATTATAATAGCGATTATCATCGGAAACTTCTTTACCTAACCAATCTGGTTTAGTAAAACTTTCATCTTTATCATTTAATTCAATTTCAGCAACAATGAGCCCTTCATTATCACCAGAAAATACATCAATCTCCCATACATGATTGTCATTTTTTAAACGATAGCGTATTTTATTGATTAACGGTTTTTCACATAATGTTTCAAGTATTTCGTTTGCTTCAGTAAGTGGGATTTCATATTCATATTCCTGACGTACAATATCGATTGTTGCTGATTTTATATTTAAAAAAGCACGTTTTCCCTGAATGCGTACACGAACAGAAGCATGTTGACTTCCCACTAAATAACCCTGGCAAAAATGTGTCCCTTCATCGGCCAGGTTTTTCCAGGATGAATTTTTAAGCAAAAATTTTCTTTCTATTTCAGTTGCCATTATATAGGGATTACTTTTTGGTAAATAAAGCAATCGACTCAACATGAGCCGTATGGGGGAACATATCCATGACACCTGCTTTGTCCAGGGTATACCCCATTTCATTAACCAGGGTACCTGCATCTCGTGCCAAAGTTGAAGGATTACAGGAAACATAAACGATGTGTTTAATATTCATTTTAGCTATATATGGCAACATCTCTTTTGCTCCACTACGAGGTGGATCAAGCAAGAGCTTATCGTAATCATTTTTTAACCAGCTACAACCGGATACATCTTCCATTAAATTGGCAACATGTAAATCTGTATTGCTGATGCCATTTTGCTCAGCATTTTTATTTGCCCGTTGTATTAATTCAGCATCACCTTCAACGCCTGTAATTTGCCTGGCAAAACGAGCCATTGGTAAAGTAAAATTACCTAAACCACAGAAAAGTTCCAGCACATTGTCCTTATCATTCAAGTCTAATAACTCTAATGCCAACGATATCATTTTAGGATTGATATCCTGATTAACCTGGGTAAAGTCTGTAGGTTCAAAATCCAGAGTGACATTATAGTCAGGCAAACTGTATTGTAAACGAGGATTATCAGGATAAAGCGGGGTTACAGTATCCGGCCCTTTTGGTTGTAAATAAATTGCAACAGACTCTTCTTTTGCATAGTTTATCAATTTTTCTTTGTCGTCTTCAGTTAACTCTACCAAATTTCTAAATACAAAAGCGCTTATGTTATCTGCAATTGCTACTTCAATCTGAGCAATTTTTTCATAACAACTTAAACTGCGAATTAATGACGCAAAAGAAGTTAAGCGTAGTCCTGCATCAGGATGTAACACCTCACATTGTCCCAGTTCAGCAAGGTAAGGAGCACTGCGTTCACGAAAACCAACCAGCACTTTTTCCTTTTTATAAACATATTTAACACCTAAACGTGCTTTTCTTCGATAGCCCCAGGGATGAGTGGTAACAGGGGGTAATATTTTATTCGCTTTTACTTTACCAATATGTTCTAAACCATCAAGTAATACTTGTTGTTTGGCTTCAATTTGTTTTTCACTGCTTAAGTGCATAAAACTACAGCCACCGCACACACCATAATGTTTACATTTAGCTTCAATTCGATCGGGAGAGACCTTCAGCACTTCAATCAAGTTGCCCTCATCATGTTTTCTTTTATGAGGTCGAAATGAAAAACGAACAAGTTCACCCGGCAAGGCACCGCTTACAAAAATAACTTTACCTTCAATACGGCAAATGCCTTTACCATCATGGCTTAAAGATTCCACTATTGCTTCATGTTCTTGTAATGGTTTTCGTTTACTACGCATATAAATGATGTTTCCGTGAATAAATATTTATTTAATATAAATTAGAGTTTAAAAATATCGGTTGATAAATAGCGATCACCACGATCACAAATAATTGTAACAATCACGGCATTTTCTACCTGGGAAGACAGTCTTAATGCTGCCGCAACAGCACCACCAGAAGAAATACCACAAAAAATACCTTCTTCTCTTGCCAGTCTCAGGGTTGTAGTTTCCGCATCTTCCTGGCCCATATCCAGGGTCATGTCGACTCGACTGGATTCAAAAATCTTAGGTAAATATTCCGGTGTCCAGCGACGAATGCCGGGAATTGATGCTCCCTCTTCAGGTTGCACACCAACAATTTGTATCTCAGGATTTTGTTCTTTTAAATAACGTGAAGTTCCCATAATTGTACCCGTCGTTCCCATAGCACTGACAAAATGGGTAATTTTACCATTGGTATCCCGCCAAATTTCTGGTCCAGTCGTATCATAATGCGCGCAGGGGTTATCGGGATTGGAGAATTGATCCAAAACCTTGCCCTTTCCTTCTTCTTGCATTTTCAAGGCGAGATCCCGTGCGCCTTCCATACCTTCAGCCTGAGTGACCAGTACCAGTTCAGCCCCATAACTCCGCATAGAAGCACGGCGCTCAAGGCTCATGTTATCCGGCATTATTAACACCATTCGATAACCCTTTATTGCCGCAACCATGGCAAGGGCAATCCCCGTATTACCACTGGTTGCTTCAATAAGGGTATCACCGGGAGTAATTTCACCCCGAGATTCTGCATGCTGGATCATGCTCAGTGCAGGGCGATCTTTTACAGAACCCGCCGGATTATTACCTTCTAATTTGACTAAAATGATATTACTGGTATTTCCAGGTAACCGCTGTAAACGGACTAATGGGGTATTACCGACAAAAGATTCAATTGTTGGGAAATTGCTATTATTATTGGAAAAATTCATTAAATATTACTCTTAAATGGCGAAATATAATAAACCAGGAATAATCCTCATTTTATAATAATTTGACAAGCATTTGCACTAAACCTCGTATCAACAGTACACTTCCACCTGTACACTCGACCAATAAAAACAAGTTGTATATATAATGACAAAAATACTGGATATTCAACAATCCATCATAGCTGCAAATGGTAATACTTCACTGGCAAAAGAACTTTTTACCATGTTGCTTGATGATCTTGACGTAAGACAACAACAAATTGAGAGTAGTTTTCAATCAAAAAATATGGAAACACTTGCAGAACATATTCATAAACTTTATGGAGCAACTGCATACTGTATTGTCCCCAAACTAAGAAAAAGTGCCGAATGCCTTGAAGACGAATTGAGACAAAAAGAATACTCAAAAATCAATAATCTTGTCGAAAGTGTACTTCTGGAAATTCAGCAACTAATTAGTGATGGACCTGCTTTTATTGAAAAGGACTGGCTGAATTTTCAAGTTAAGGACTAAAGCTTTTATAAAACTAACGTCACAAATGCCACGGCATAATCTCGTTCATCAGCCAAACTTAAATGCGTTTGTTTTATCTTCTTCTCTTGCAGGAATTTTTCTGCTACATCTAAAAAAGACAGCATAGGTTTACCTGCATCATCATGGGTAACACCTATATGGTGTAACGATAAACCTTGACTAAATCCCGTACCCATTGCTTTTACTGTGGCTTCTTTAGCCGCAAAACGCTTGGCTAAAAATGCAGCCTTATCATGTTTATCCTTGAACTCATCAAACTCAGGCTCAGTGAGAATACGGCGCGCAAATTTATCTCCATATTTCTCCAGGTTTTCACGCATGCGGTTAACATGAACAATATCGGTACCAATGCCATAAATCATATTACTGTTTTCATACCCGTACAGATTCCATTAATATTTTCATTTCTTTTACCGCCGCATCAAGCCCGGTAAAAATACTCCGTGCAATAATCGCATGCCCAATATTTAATTCGCGAATGGATTTAATAACCGCAATCTCTTTAACATTATGATAATGTAATCCGTGCCCTGCATTAATATGTAAACCGACACTGTCTGCAAATTCAACCGCTTCTATAATCCGTTGATATTCTTTTTCTTTGTCATAAACTGTTTCTGCATCCGCAAAATGTCCCGTGTGTATTTCAATTACAGGTGCACCACACTCTACTGCTGCTTCAATTTGCTTTTTATCAGCATCAATAAAAAGGGACACTCTAATATCACGATCAGCCAGGCGCGAACATGCTTCTTTCATCCTCAACATTTGCCCTGCCACATCCAACCCGCCTTCAGTGGTTAACTCTTCACGTTTTTCAGGAACCAAACAACAATCTTCAGGTTTTATTTTTTCTGCATAACTGAGCATCTCATCTGTTACTGCCATTTCAAGATTCATTCGAGTTTGCAAAACATCCTTGAATACTTCTACATCACGTTCCTGAATGTGTCGACGATCTTCACGTAAATGAAGTGTAATAACATCTGCACCCGCTTGCTCCGCGACTAATGCTGCCTGAACAGGCTCAGGATACGAGGTACCACGTGATTGACGCAAGGTAGCAACATGATCAATATTGACACCGAGTAATATAGGGCTTGTATTATTCATAATGGTTTGTACCAGTGTAAACTTCTTGTTTTAAGGGGTTTATTACCCAAATGATGACTTAAAATAATTCGCATGAGTTGTTTTGCTTCTTTTTTACTTTGCGGGCAACTAAATTTTTCCGCTGACATATCAAGTAAAGTTTGACCTGAAATAATAAACTCACCATCCACCTTATTATTGTTAACTCTAACAGGGCCTTTTTCTATATCATAATAATATAATTCATCTTTAACCAGCGTAGTTCCATCTTCAACTTCGAAATTTAAACCATAACCAATTTCAGCTAACAGATGTTTTTCAAATCGTCTAAGAACTAACTCATCATCCTCGTTTAAAAAACTTTCTAATGTTTTTTTATATATCTCAAATAATTCAGGATGAGGGTCATGAAAAGTCATAAGACGCTGTAATAGTTCATTAATGTAATATGCACTCATCACCTGTTTCGCGGACAAGTTAATGCTGCTTTTAACAGATTCAGCTCCGGTTAACGTTTGTACTTCTCCTTTTCCTGACCATGAGATAATAAGCGGAGAAAAGGGTTCCAGCACACCTTGCAATCTAGAACGTGGTGAACGGGCACCTTTAGCAACTAAACTTACACGGCCATATTCAAGGGTAAAAACATCAAGTAAACGACTGGTATCTCGAAAATCCCGGCCATGAAGTATAAAGGCAGCTTGTAAGCTAACACGGTGACTATGATGATTCACTATCACTCAACCTTAATAATCGTCAATATAACCCAGGCTATTTAATGCCCTTTCATCATCTGACCAGCCACTTTTTACTTTCACCCATAATTGCAAGAACACTTTTTGTTGAAACATTTTTTCCATATCAATACGCGCTTTAGTACCCATATCTTTAAGCTTGTCACCGCGCTTACCAATAATAATCGCTTTTTGATTATCGCGTTCTACCCAAATAATCGCAGCAATATCAAGTAACTTGCCATCTCGTGTAAACTTTTCAATTTCAACAGTCAGGTTGTATGGAAGTTCCTGAGTAAGATTACGTGTAAGTTTTTCACGAACAATTTCTGCTGCCATAAATCGTTCACTGCGATCTGTTATTTGATCTTCAGAATAAAAAGCTTCAGAGACGGGTAAATAATCAAAAACAAGTTTTTCAAAACCTTCAACATTATCGCCTTTCATAGCTGATAAAGGAATAATATCTTTAAATTCGTATTTATTTTTTATTTTTTCAATGAAAGGTAACAGCTCTTCTTTTTTCTTTATAAGATCAACTTTGTTTACAGCCAGAATAACAGGTGTTGATATATTTTGAAGGCGTTTAATAACCAACTCATCTTCATCGGTCCATCTCATTGCATCTACCAAAAGAACAATGACATCAACATCTTTAAAACTCGCACCTGCAGTACGGTTCATATATCGGTTCATCGCTTTTTTTTCATTGTCATGAATACCGGGAGTATCAACATAAACAAATTGAGCTTCAGCGGTAGTTTTAATGCCAACTATTCTATGCCGGGTTGTTTGTGGACGATGTGAAGTAATGCTGATTTTTTGTCCCAGAACAAAATTCATTAAAGTTGATTTACCCACATTGGGGCGCCCAATCAATGCGATATAACCACAACGGAATTTTTCTTTTGTTTTATTCATGAATGAGTATATCTAATGTTTTTTCTGCTGCCGCTTGCTCAGCTTTACGACGACTCGCACCTGTTGCAATAACATGGTTAGCGAAGCTTTCTATGGAGCAAGAAATTTTAAATGTTTGTAGATGTTCTTTTCCAGATATAGAAACAACATTATATACAGGTAAAGGTAAATTTTTTGACTGAAGATATTCTTGTAAACGTGTTTTAGGATCTTTTAAAATACCACCTGGCTCACAATCATTTATTCTACTAGCAAAAATTCTTAAAATGATTTTTTCAATCTGTTTAATTCCAGAATCAACTTTTGAATCAAGATAAATTGCACCTATTATAGCTTCGATAACATCAGCCAGTGTTGAAGAGCGTCTGTAGCCACCACTCTTTAATTCACCTGAACCCAGCTGAATATATTCACCTAAATTTAATTCAACTGCAATTTCACTCAAAGTCTCGCCTTTAACTAAACTTGAGCGAAGGCGCGTTAATACACCTTCTTTTTCATTAGGAAAACGGTTAAACAACTCAGCGCTAATAACCATACCCAAAATAGAATCACCAAGAAATTCAAGCCGTTCATTATTGTTAGAGCCCATACTGCGATGGGTTAATGCTAATTTTAAAAGATTCTCATTTTTAAATTCGTAGTCAAAAATCTGACTAACTTTATTTACATAATTAACATGCTTCAAATGGCCGGAGCCTCAACACTCTTTTTAAAACTAATAATTACGTCAAGATTACCAAACATCTGTTTTCGCACTTCATATTCAACATCAATGAGAATATCGTTCTTGGATTTCTCAATAAAAATATGTTCTTTTTTAACATCGTCTACCATATTGACATCCAGGCGTTTCAGAATCATGTTTGCAATTTCTTTATTCGTTTTATCGCCCAGTCCACGCTCTTCTTTTAATGCAGAAACAACGTCGCCAACTTTAAAGGCATCAAAATATATTGGTAGAATTTTAAGAATTATAACCGCAACAAATGCTATAACGACAAGCATCATCATTATGCTAACCCCGGTCAGACCTTTTTGTTTTTTCTTCGACAGCATTATGGACTCCTTAGTCAAAATTCATTACTGAATAACCGTACCTACTCTCCGCCATTTTGGCCAATTTCCCCATTCCCAACTCATCCAGACAAAAAATGCACGACCTACCAGGTTTTCATCAGGCACAAACCCCCAAACACGGCTATCACGACTATTGTCTCTATTATCCCCCATAACGAAGTAACTGTTCTCAGGCACCACAAGTACGAAATCTGATGCTGGCTGTAAATCACTCACTAATATCTGGTGATTTAGCTCCGGATTTGGTAATTTTTCCCCTATCCGTTTAAAATTATAATATCCAAAAGGATAATCTCCTTTTGGCTGTTGTTCTGCTATTTTTCCATTTATATACAATATCTTATTATAGTAGCCAATTTCATCGCCAGGAACACCAATTAACCGTTTAATGTAATCAATTGATGGATTTTCGGGATAGCGAAAAACCACAACATCTCCCCTTTCCGGGTTACCTAAATCAATAATTTTCTTATTAATAACCGGTAAACGCACACCATAATTAAACTTGCTAACCAGAATAAAATCGCCAATTTCCAGGGTTGGCAACATCGAACCGGATGGAATTCTAAAAGGTTCTGCAATAAATCCTCTTAAAATAAAAACAATCAGGACCACGGGGAAAATAAAACGTGCAAATTCAACCACAGCAGGCTCATTTGTGAAGCCTTTGTCCTCTTTATCAATAGATTCAGGAAGGGGTCTTTTAGCTGCAAAAAACCAGGCATCAATTGCCCAGATACTCCCGGAAACTAATATTACAATGGCAAGTACAAGTGAAAAATCAATATTCATTTATCTTTTCCTGTATTTAATACGGCAAGAAAGGCTTCTTGTGGAATCTCGACACTGCCCACCTGTTTCATTCTTCGCTTACCGGCTTTTTGTTTTTCTAATAATTTTTTCTTACGAGTAATATCGCCACCATAACATTTAGCTGTGACATTTTTACGTAAAGCTTTTACATTAGTTCGTGCGATAATTTTTGCACCAATCGTCGCTTGTATAGCGACATCAAACATTTGTCGTGGAATAATATCTTTCATGCGCTCAGTTAAATCTCGGCCGCGCGAAATAGATTGTTCACGATGTACAATAATGGATAAAGCATCCACCTTCTCTCCATTGATCATGATATCCAGTTTTACCAGGTCTGCAGCCTGGAAACGTACGAATTCATAATCCATAGAAGCATAACCACGACTGGTTGATTTAAGCCGATCAAAGAAATCCAGTACAATCTCATTCATTGGCATTTCATATGATATAGAGACCTGGTTGCCAAGGTATTGCATGTTTTTTTGCACGCCACGTTTTTCAATACAAAGTGTGATGACATTGCCGACATATTCATGTGGCACTAATATATTAGCAACAACAATTGGTTCTCTGATTTCATTTATAAAATTTGGTTCTGGCATTTGTGCCGGATTTTCAATTTTAAATACTTCGCCTTTGCTATTTTCAATTTCAAAAACAACCGTGGGAGCAGTGGTAATAAGATTAAGATCATATTCACGTTCAAGACGCTCCTGAATAATCTCCATGTGCAATAAACCTAAAAACCCACAACGGAAACCAAAACCTAAAGCAGTTGATGTTTCTGGCTCATAAAATAACGCCGCATCATTGAGTCGTAATTTGGCTAATGCTTCTCGCAGGTTTTCATAGTCATCACCTGCTACAGGGAACAGCCCGGAAAACACCCGGGGTTGAACAGGTTTAAATCCAGCTAAAGCCTCCTCAGCAGGTTTATTTACTTCCGTAATGGTATCACCAACCGGTGCACCATCAATATCTTTAACCCCGGCAATCACATAACCCACTTCACCCGCATCAAGTGAATCCAGCTCATGACGTTTTGGGGTAAAAATTCCTACATGGTCGACTAAATAATTACGTCCAGCAGACATAATACGAATTTTTTGCTTTTTATGCAGGCTGCCATTCATAACTCGAACCAAAGAGACAACTCCGAGATAATTATCAAACCATGAGTCAATAATAAGGGCTTGTAACGGAGCTTTTTTATCGCCAACAGGAGCAGGAACAAGGCGCACAATGTCTTCTAATAAATCATCTATACCAATACCCGTTTTTGCCGATACTCGGGTAGCTTCAGTCGCTTCAATGCCAATAATTTCTTCAATTTCAAGACTAACACGCTCTGGTTCTGCCGCGGGAAGGTCAATTTTATTTAAAACGGGCACAACTTCTAAACCTTGCTCAATTGCGGTATAGCAGTTCGCTACACTCTGCGCTTCAACGCCTTGAGCGGCATCAACGACCAATAAAGCACCTTCACAAGCGGCTAGAGAGCGGGAAACTTCATAGGAAAAATCCACATGTCCTGGAGTATCTATGAAATTAAGTTGGTAGGTTTCGCCGTTTTTGGCTTTATAATCCAGGGTGACACTTTGCGCTTTAATGGTAATACCCCGCTCACGTTCAATGTCCATTGAATCCAGAACCTGGCTATCCATCTCGCGTTCAGTCAATCCACCACACATTTGAATAAAACGATCAGCAAGCGTCGATTTACCATGATCAATATGCGCAATAATTGAAAAATTGCGAATATGGCTTAAATCGCTATTGGGATCACTCACAGGGAACTACTCACAAACTACTCCGTTAAACATAAAAAAGGCGCATTTAGCGCCTTAAATTCGACAATACACACAATCCAGTTAGTTTAACGGATTTCCCTGCTCGCTTATATACTGTTGCAAGGCTTTTACATCAAGAAAATAATGACAAATTTCCTTTTCACCCGCCTTAAGTACCGGCACCAGGGTGCCGTATTCCTGCTCCAGCGCAGCGTCATTATCAATATAAATAGTATTAAGAACTAAGCCCGCTTCCTCTAAATAAGCAGGAAGCAGATTTTGCATATCTTCACATAAATGGCAACCATGTCGGCTATACATCGTTAATTGATTTGCCAACATTTAATATATTACTCACCGATTTTTAAAGGAATAAAACGGGGAGATCCACCACGCTGAATAAGTATGCGCACCCATTTGTCTTTCGGCAATTTTTTTACGATTTTCAAAAATTGTTTGGGAGATTTTATATCCATATTGTTCAGTTTGACTAAAACATCCCCTCGATGAATGCCCGCTTTATCCGCTGGCCCCTCATCGACGGATTGAACAAGAACACCATGCTCAACATTTGCGCGTTTACGCTGTTCTTTAGTAAGAGCAACAACTTCAATATTTAAGCGATTACTTTTAATCTGTTTTTGTGAACCATCAGCTTCGGCAAGCATATCTTGTTTAGGAAGTTCAGCAATCTTCACATTAAGTCGCTTCTGCTTGCCATCACGTATAACACGCACTTTTACTGTACTGCCAATTCTCGCCTGACCAACGGCTAAAGGTAAATCAGATGAACGATTAATGGTTTTACCGGCAAAATGTGTAATAACATCACCGACTTCAATTCCTGCTTTTTTTGCTGGTGTATCATCCATCACGCGTAGAACTACAGCACCCATTGGTTTTTTCATGCCAAACGATTCGGCTAATTCTTTATTTACATCCTGAATTAAAACACCTAACCAGCCCCATTTAGCATGTCCATCACGTTTAAGCTGTTCAACAATATCTTTTGCAACATCAACGGGTATTGCAAACGACAAGCCCATATAACCACCCGTGCGGCTATATATTTGAGAGTTAATACCGATCACCTCTCCTTCCATATTAAAAAGAGGACCACCGGAATTACCAGGATTTATAGCAACGTCTGTTTGAATAAAAGGAACATAATTTTCACTTGGCAAGGTACGTCCTGTGGCACTAATAACACCAACCGATACCGAATGATCAAAACCAAAAGGCGAACCAATGGCCATGACCCATGAACCCACTTTTAAATTAGCGGAGGAACCTATTTTAACAACAGGTAAGTTATCCGCTTCTATTTTTAATAATGCAATATCACTTCTGGCATCAGAACCGACTACAGTAGCTTTAAGTTCTCGCCGGTCTTTTAAACGAACAATAATTTCATCGGCATCTTTAATTACGTGATGATTTGTTACTACATAACCATCGGAATCAATAATAAACCCGGAACCTAACGAACTGTTCGTGTTTTGTACTTTAATAAATTTATTTTTATTTGTATCAACATGATTATTTTTTTTAAAACTTTGTTGCTCAAAGAACTTTCTGAATAAATCACCAAATGGACCATTCTGAGGTACCCCGGGTATTTGATGATGTAAACCACCTCGTTTTTTTATTTTTTGTGTAGTGCTGATATTGACCACTGCATCACTGTATTTTTCAACAAGTTCAGTGAAATCAGGTAAGCCTGACATTTGTGCAGAAGCATTAAAACTCGATAAGGCAATCAGAAAAAAAACAATTGTGGCAGCACCTTTTTTAATAACAGGCATCAACATAATATTACTCACTTTTAATAATTTATAGATTAACAAAAATAGTAGAAGGTTTATATTTTTTTAATATAACAGGCTGGTAGCTTTCATCTTTAGCAATCAATATTGAAAAAAACCTCACATGTCGCAAACCAAAATAAAAACCCAATGCAGCAAAAAAAACCACAAACAATTCGCTATCATTAATTTGTAGTTTCTGATTAACAAACTGACCAATAAATGAAAACAAAAACAAATACAGCAAAGGTAGTAAGTAAGTCATAAATGCACCTTTTAATAACGAGCTCTCATTTAAACCTACAATAACTTCATCTCCCACTTGCGCATTTATTTTGTTTATCGCCTTCATTTTTGAAAGTTTATTACCGATAACTTTCGACAAGACTGATGTACCGCATCCTTTATTTGCACTACATTGACCACAAGCTGATTTTCTTTGAGTTTCAATCCAGGTTTGATTATTATCCGTCGAAACAACAATGGCGTTTTCAGTAATCATAAAGTTAGTAGAGACATTTGCACGGATAGCGAGAAGCCAGAGAATAAGGCGAAACTGATGAAAAAGCGGAATGTACACGAAGTACATGAGCATTTTGAAGAGGTTTCAACGCAATTATCTGGCTTCGTAGCATTCGTGTAAAGGTCTCTTTTAGTGTTTGATATGTTCAACCGAATCACCAATCATCTTAACCGTGGCATACGGTACTTCTCCAACAACAGTAACATGATATCCTCCAACAGCACGGCCATATGCATTAACCGCACCCATTGTTGAACCGCCGGTAAGGTTTTTACTGTTTTTCATTTGTTTTTCAACGAAGACAGAAATTGAAGACAAACCATCCGAATACATAAAATGCTCGACCGGCATAGCGCTCATCGTCATTTTCTGGTGACGTTTAACCCCAGCAACAAAACCTGTCGGAACATTCATTACTTTCCAGTTCATACTTTTTTTAATTTCATTTTCAGACTTAAAATCTTTTGCTTTATACCATGTGAATTTTTTGTTTTTATTTTTGTTAACTGATACTAAACGGCTTTTTTCAATAACATCAGGATAATTAATTTGAGTAAACATAAACTGCTCAACTATTTTTCCATTGCTTCCAATTAGATGATCCTTTAACAACAACCCTGTTTTGACATCAATCCAAAGTGCATGGCCATAACGGAATTTATCTTTAGGTTTTATAACAAGTTGTTTAGCTGTTTTTCCTGCTACCACACCATTTTTGCCAAAATGAAAACTATATGTTTTTAAAAGCTGATCAATTTTCAGAGGAAAAGTCGGCGGAAACTTAGCATTTGGCCGGCTCTTATCAACCACAACTGATTTTTTGTCAGGCAATATGCAAGTCACTGTATCACCACTACGAATGACTTCACGGCCGCTTCCATCAAGTGAAATTAGTCGTTCAAACTCACCCTTTTTATCTACACTATGGATTATTTGCATCGAAGTTAACTCGTTATTTTGCCCATAAACAAAAGTGCCTTCATAATTAAGCAAATGAGCAGCGTTATGCATTTTAGCCAGCCACTCTTCGATATCTTTTTTCGGATGATCGGCTATAGCGATAGATGAAATCAAAAGCAGCGCAAAAAATGAAACAAGCTTATTTATCATTATTAACCTGTTTTGAAGATGCAGTTGAAACAAAACTCACTATACGGGTATAAGGCATAACACCACTTACACGAAAGGAATCAGAAAACTCATTATGGTTAACAAGATAACCGCTAAGTTTTGATTCAACAGCCGCATCCAGTTTTTGCCGCGTGGTAAAACTCACCTGTCTGATTTGGCCGGGTTGAAGCTGTGACGCCACTTGATAAGTAGTCACTGTATTATTTGCCTTTGCCAATGTGTTATTGTCTACTGCAACCAACTGTGTTTGTTGAACGCTTAATACAGCAATGGTACCAACTGCTGCTGCAACTGCTAAACCAGCCGCTTGTTTCATAACATAACGAGGGCTTAAACGACGCCATACAGGTGTAAGAATAACAGGCTCATTTATTAATGCTTCACTCACAGCCGCAGAAATGTCCAACGCAGGAAAATCTGATGCCTGGCCTTTCATTACATCACGCGCCAAATGATAACGACGCCATACAACTTGCATTTCTTTATCTTTTGCAAGTTGTTCTAAGCCTTTATCAACATCATGGAGTTCACCATCCATTAAGCTTGAAAGTCGGTCTGTTTTATCATTCATGATTCACATCTCATAATCTGGATTTATATTAAATTTATATCTAACCAGCTAAAACTAATTTAATAATGGTCTTAATTTTTCATCTATCGTTTCACGTGCTCTAAAGATACGCGATCTTACTGTACCAATCGGACAGGACATGGTTTCAGCAATTTCGTCATAGCTTAAACCTTCAATTTCTCTTAATGTAATTGCCATTTTTAAGTCTTCAGGTAATTCATCAATGGTACTGAAAACCATTTCAGCAATTTCATCCTTGAGTAAAATTCTTTCTGGAGAGGCATGTTCTCGTAATCCATCTGCCCCGGAATATTGTTCAGCTTCTGAAGCCTCAATATCATCTTTCGGTGGACGGCGTCCCTGAGCCACAATAAAATTCTTTGCTGTATTTATCGCAATACGGTAAACCCAGGTATAAAAAGCACTCTCACCACGAAATGTTGCTAAAGCGCGGTACGCTTTAATAAATGTTTCCTGAGCTAAATCCTGTACTTCATACGAATCACGGACATAACGGGATAAAATATTCATAACACGTTGTTGGTACTTGAGTACCAATATGTCGAATGCTTTTTTATCACCTTTTTGTACGCGCTCAACCAGCGCCTGATCTATGTTTCTTTCACCCATTCGGGTTATTCCTTATCCTTCATGCTTTAAAGGTTCCCGAACATAAAAATAGACATTAAAGACGGGATAGAGTTCACAGC
>CAZZIS010000053.1:0-21369 GCA_964654445.1 uncultured Thioalkalispiraceae bacterium | reverse complement strand
TTCAACCTGGGTTCCATAAAGTAGCTATTTATGGGTTTTTCTACACTCTCGTTATGCATAAAAGGTGACCATTATTTTCGAGGTAATTAAAACAGCCCATATATTATTCGTCATAAGCTGGGTAGCGTGCATATTTGTGCTTCCTAGAGCATTGTTACAATTCAAGAATGCTTATGAAAATAACAATAGCACCAATGCTATAAAATCCTTATCCATAAAATTGTTTCGCTTTGGTTTATTGATGGCCTTACTGGCAGTTTTATTTGGATTATGGTTATGGCTAGAGTACGACTTCAGTGGCGGTTGGCTAAATTTGAAGATTGGTTTGGTTGGTTTATTGTTCATTTATTTTTTGTATTCTGGCTGGCTTTTATTGCAAGCTGTAAAACACAATAAATTTTATAGTGGCGTATATTTGAGGGTTTTTAATGAGTCGTCATTGTTATTAGTTATCCCAATAATATATCTTGTAGTTTCAAAACATGCATAACAAGGCAAATTCACTCGGACACATTTCCGCAACGCTCGTTTGTGGCGATTGCCACAAGCCTTACGTTGCTCCAATGTGCCGGTGATTTGCGACGTTATATTTAAAACCACAAACAATAGAGAGGGAGAACATGACCAAAGTTAAAGATGGAAAATTAGTGGATAAAACTGTTGATGTAAAAACCTACGCATCCATTGAGCATGGAAATATTAACAAGATCACCTCAATTGTATTACACAGAACTGATTCATCTAATGCAAGTAGTACAATTCAAGCATATGCCAATGGTAAAAAATCTGGTGCCCATTTTTTGATAGACAAAGCCGGAAAAATCTACCAAACAGCGGATATGAGAAAAATATGCTGGCATGTTGGAATCTTGCTGCCTAGATGCCAGATTGAAAAAAATTGCAATCCAAAAGAGCTAAAAACAATAACTGCCTTAATACATGAAAAAGGCTTCTCATTTGGTCGTCGCGCAAGAAACTTATCACGTCATGAAGCAGGAAAAAAATATCCACTCAGGTATCCTTCAAATAGCGACTCCATAGGGATAGAGGTCGTTGGTAAGTTCTGGCCATCTCAAAAATCCTTTGATAAGCCAACTCAGCAACAATTAAAGTCTTTAAAGTTGCTAGTTGAAATAATTGCAAAAGAATATAAGCTTAATATAAATAATAATGTTTATGCTCATGGCGCAATAGCCCGAAAAGAAGTGTCTGAAGGTGCTCAGCTACTCCAATACTTATTTTCGGGGGTGGCACCATGAAAAATTATATTTTTATTTTATTTTTTTATATTACTTCAATTTTCATTTTACAATCTTGTTCATTACAAAAGCAGGATAAAAACATGAAGGTGGTATCAATTAAAAAGGTAGTAAATAAAAATACTCCTGGTTATGAAATATGTGACTCATTTACTTTAGAAAAAATAGACATAGTTAGATATTTTTCTTTAGCCAAAAAAGTTGATGGACATGAGTTTCATAGTGAGGCTGTAATCTTACCTTGTAAATATCAAGGTTCAATCAAGATTAATGAAAATCTCCTTCAATGGGAGGTGAACGCAGGAGGAGCAGGATATTTATATAATGACAAAAAAATAAATGAAAAATATTTATGTAAAGAAAATTGCTGCAAAATCTTCCCAAATCTATGTTAAAGAATATAACAAATAGCTCCAGAGGACAATTTAAAGCGGCACTTGTTTTGCATCCGCAAAAACGTGCCACTTTAAATTGCCGCTGAGCAAAGCGTTATGCACAAATAATTATGAAAGTAAAATCAGCAAAATCATATGGTTCAAAACTAGAGACTATATTTGTTGTTTATGGACTTATTTGGTTTATAAGTACAGGATTGCTAATACAAACCATTGAAGAAAAAATTAACTTTCATCCAGCTTGGGTGGCGTTAATAACATTTGTTCTTTTTATTATTATGCTAATTAGGGCATTTAAAAAAAATTACGAACCTTTCAAATACCCAGACTGCGATCAAATAATTGAAAAATCACTTGAAAATAGTAATGAGTTAGAAGAAGCTATAATTTATCACTGTAAGCAATGTGGAATACTTTGGCATGTTGGAGATACACCGCCCCCATCATGAAAAACATAAAACGCATAACAAGTGCATCAAGAACATTCACTTGTCGCTCATTAATAACTATATCGAAGATAGAGTCTGAGAGATTAAATATTTTTGAAGATGAATTATAACAGGAGAAAAACATGAAACTATTTGTAGCTGGTTATATTTTGGCGGTATTCGCCATTATAAGAACGGGGTCAGAGCACATTATTCTCTAATATACTACATAATATCATTGTCCATTTTTAAAGAACTAATAGCTGACGTATAAAATAATAAAATTTATTTACCGCTTACTCTCCAAACTTGCATCCAGGTTTAAATCATCACAGAAAATAATAAACTCATCGCGTAAAGTTCGTACTGAACTATCTGCAGGAACACTAATGGTCATATCCAGTGAAAACATGGGTGTACCGGTGTGTGCGGCGGGGTAGGTTTTTGTTTCTATTTCTTCAATATTCAGATTGCGGCTGGAAAAAAAATCTGAAATGTCATGCACAATACCGGGGTGATCCATTGAAACGACGGTTACCTGGTAAGGTAAGCGTTTTTGGCTTGTATCTTGCGGTTGAGTCTCTTTTGCAATGATGGTCAAGCCTAAGGTTTTACCGATTGATTCAAGTTTGGAATTAATATTTGTAATGCATTCTGCATTGCCAGTTACCAGCAACATAATGGTGAACTCACCACCTAAAACCATCATCCTGCTTTCAGTAATATTGCCACTATTATCAAGGATTGCTTTTGATAATTCATTCACAAGTCCAGGTTTGTCGTTACCTAAAGCAGAAATAACCAGATTTTTTTTCATCATATTGACCTTGTATTTAATCGAACTTGTATTATCAGACTATAATAGATAAGAATATGTGTGGATGCCAGCGGTTTAAGAATTTTGTAGTTTAAGAATTAGCTGCTGAAAATATTAAGGTGAAACAATGGAAAAACAAATAGAAATACAGGGCAAAAAGGTCATGATTACTTTAAGTAAATCCGCTGAGAAAGCATTGTCTTCCCGGAGTAAAACACTGGTTGCTGAAATGGAACTGTATTTTAGTTGTTTGATTCGTAAACAGGTTCGCTTTAAGGAAAATTTAGAAGGTGATTTGATCAATGTTACTGAGCAACTGGCAGTACGTTTTCGCCCTGTGATGACAAAGTCCTGTGGTATAGATTATGAAGGTGATGAGCCACCATTAACTGATTTTCCGATTCAAAAACCAGAGGCGTTTGTACCACACTGGTTAAAAATTGATTTTAAGAATAATGAATGGATGGGGGAATTTGGTTTTTAATTTATTACCAGGGATGCCAGGTATTATTAAGTTATGTAGGTTGGTTCAAGGAATAAAGTGACGGAACCAACAAAAAAAGATGGATCCGTCACTTTATTCCCTGATCCATCCTACCCGTTTTAGTGTTTATTTCAGCTAAAACTTAGTCTTAAATCTGGTAAACTCCCGCCATGCTCAAGTTTACTCATTTATCTTTACGCCGCGGTCCTCGCGAGCTGCTTCAGGATGTAGATTTAACGATTCACCATGGTCAGAAGGTGGGTATTACCGGCAGTAATGGTGTTGGTAAATCCAGTTTATTCGCTTTAATACTCGGCCAGCTGCATGCTGATGCGGGTGACATCTTTGTGCCGAATAACCTGATTATTGCCCACGTTGCACAGGAAACCCCTGCACTTGAGAGCACGGCAATAGAGTATGTTCTTGATGGTGACGTTCAGTTACGTCAACTTGAAGAAAAAATCAGAAATGCTGAAAAAAATAATGAAGGTGAAGTACTGGCGCATCTTTATAGTGAAATGGAAGCTATTGATGGTTATACCGCAAACAGTCGGGCGGCGACCTTATTAAGTGGTTTAGGATTTACCACTGTTCAGGAAGATTCTGCTGTTAAACAGTTCTCCGGTGGCTGGCGTATGCGACTGAATCTTGCTCAAGCGTTAATGTGCCGTTCAGATATTCTTTTGCTTGATGAGCCCACTAATCACCTTGATCTTGATGCGGTTATTTGGCTTGAGACATGGTTAAAAAATTATAAAGGTACATTGTTATTAATTTCACATGATCGTGATTTTCTTGATAACGTTGCTGACACTATTGCACATATCGAAAATCAACATATCACTCTATACAGCGGTAACTATTCTGCTTTTGAAGTAAGGCGAGCCGAACACCTGGCAACGCAACAATCGGCTTTTGAAAAACAACAGCGTGAAGTGCAGCACATGCATAAATTTGTTGAGCGATTTCGCGCCAAAGCAACAAAAGCCAAACAGGCACAAAGTCGTATTAAAGCACTGGAACGTATGGAACTCATTGCTCCCGCACATGTTGATTCACCGTTTAACTTTCGCTTCCGTCAGGCTGAAAAAATGCCAAATCCACTCGTTACCCTGGATAATGCAGCGATTGGTTATTGTGAACAGCCACTTTTGTCTAAAGTTAAGTTAACCATTCATCCGGGTGATCGGATTGGTTTACTGGGGCATAACGGTGCAGGTAAGTCGACCCTGATTAAATTATTATCGGGTGAATTAAAAGTTTTACAGGGTGATTTTACACCAGCCAAAGAACTCAATATTGGTTATTTTGCCCAGCACCAGCTTGAACAACTTGATTTTGAAGCGAGCCCATTACTTCATTTACAACGTATTGATCCTAAAGCAACAGAAAGTGATTTGCGTAAATACCTGGGCGGTTTTGCGTTCAACAATGATATGGCGATTGATCCTGTTGCCCCGTTATCAGGTGGAGAAAAAGCACGCCTGGTTCTGGCATTGGTTGTTTATCAAAAGCCTAATTTATTGTTACTTGATGAGCCAACCAATCACCTTGATTTGGAAATGCGCCATGCCTTAACAGTTGCAATGCAGGAATATGAAGGTGCAATGATTATAGTTTCGCATGATCGACATTTACTGCGCACAGTGACAGATACTTTACTTTTAGTTGCCGATGGCAGGGTGACTGAGTTTGATGGTAGTCTGGATGATTATCGTCAATGGTTAAGTCAGCAAGCTAAAAAAACACCTGTTGATACAAAGCAGCCGAAAAATAATTCGCTTGAGGATTCTCAAAATAAAAAACAACTCAGACAGCAATCAGCTGAGAAAAGAAAATTACTTAAGCCGCTACAAAATAAGCTACAAAAACTTGAAAAAAAAATGGAAGAGTTAAGTTCAAATAAAGATTTGTTAGAAGAAAAGTTAGCGGATAATGATATTTACAATGAAAAAAATAAAGATATTTTAAAAACCTTATTAGAGCAACAAGGACAGGTTAATAACAGCTTGCAGCAAGTTGAAATAGACTGGTTAGAAGTTAGTGAGGAACTTGAGAGCGCCATTGGTTAAGGAAACCATATTATGTCAGGAAGTACAGAAGGCTTTGTAGATTATATTATTGATTGTTTGAGCTCACTGGGAACAATAACTCAAGGTCGGTTTTTTGGTGGTGTCGGACTTAAAGAAGGTTCAGTACAATTCGCGATGATTATGGCTAATGCATTATTTTTTGTTGTTGATGATTCGAACCGGGTAAAGTATGAAAAAATGGATATGGAATGTTTCTGGTATAATACTAAAAAAGGAAAAGTTAATGTTAGAAAATATTTTGAAGTTCCAGCTGAAATTATTGAAGAACAGGATGTTTTAACTGAATGGGCAAAAGAATCAATACATATTGCTTATCGACTGAAGAAAAAATAAAAGGAAGTACTAATGGCTATACAAATAGAAGACCCTGAAAAGAACAGCAATAACAAAACCTTTGCACTTTTTGCATTAGGCTTTCGTCCTTTTTTCCTCCTGTCGGCTTTTTTTGCCGTTGTCCTTATGGTTTTATGGATGCTTAAATTATCAGGGGGAATAACACTTTCAGGTTATTACTCAGCAGCAGGCTGGCATGCACATGAAATGTTATTTGGTTATACAGTCGCGGTGATTGCCGGGTTTTTATTAACCGCTGCAGGTAACTGGACCGGGATGAAGATGATCCATGGATGGCGTTTAACCCTGTTGTCAGTGGTTTTCTTATCAGGTCGACTTGCCCCCTTTATACCCGATCTCCCTTATTGGCTTATTGCAACAATTGATTTGTCTTTTATACCTTTAGTTGCCTTTCTTCTTGCGGTGCCAATTTTACGAGCAAAGCAATGGTCTAATTTTGTTTTTGTACCTATCTTACTTATGATGGCCGCAGCTAATTTAGTAGTTCATTTGAGTGCCCTGGAGATAATTAACACATCTGTTGTTACAGGAAGCCGGTTGATGATTTACCTGGTTGTCCTGTTAATTGTGGTTATGGGGGGACGTGTTATTCCTTTCTTTACTGAAAGAGGTGTTAATGGTGTTGTTACAAAAAAATGGACGTGGATAGAATATTTATCACCTGCTAGTGTCATTTTAGTTGCGATATCAGAAATGTTTTTTGCAGATAAAATAATCATAGCCTATTTGGCTTTGTTTGCAGCCATTATTAATTTTGTCAGAGTTGCAGGCTGGTACTCAAATAAAATATGGCAGGTTCCACTGGTGTGGATTTTGCAGATAGCTTATCTCTGGTTTGCTATTGGTTTTATTATAAAAGGTTTAATGATCTTTAATATCAATGAAAGTTTATTTGCATATCATGCCTTTACTGTTGGCGGGATAGGGATGATGACATTAGGTATGATGGCCAGAGTAAGCATTGGTCATACAGGAAGAGAGATGACATTAAATAACTGGATGGTGTTGTCATTTATACTCATAAATATTGCAGCCGTAGTTAGAGTTATTATTCCAATATTAATACCGGATTTATACCAACAATTAATGCAACTGTCTGGCTGGTTATGGATCACAGCATTTGTTATTTTTATAGTGATATATACGCCTATGTGGATTCGGCCTCGTGTCGATGGTCGGGAAGGCTGAGATTATTGAAGTAAAAAGAGGAAAGAGTAAAAAGGGACAGATTTATTTAATTTTTGAATTAGATTTTTAAGAATATGAGAAAATTTTTAATTGCAATATTTATCACTGGGATCGGTTTGAAGAGATTAAAGTGAAGGGTTTACCCGGTTAATCATTTGACTCGAAATAGTGAGTTTTGATGATCTGGATTTATCACCGATCCCAATAGCGTTGCATTTCAAAATACAGGAATGAAGCAGTCCAGGTGATTAAAAGAAGTCCGGTTAATGATTCGACACCAACAAGATGTCGTATTAATCCATGTGGTTGTATGTCGCCAAAGCCCAGGGTGGTAAACGTAGTATATGAAAAATAGACACAGTCCATAAATGAACCATCAAATTCACCTGTTATATTTCCCCAACCTTCAAGATAAGGAAGAAAATAATAAGCGATGGAGAAAAGCCAGATTTCAATAGTATGAGCCATGAGCGCACCAAAAACACCAATAACAATTCTAAAGCGGTGCTTTATTTTCATTTTAGGGAGGTGTGCGGTCATGTGATATAGAAATTCATAGTGAATAAGCACTGCAAGAGCAATGATTAAAATATTAACCAGAAACACCATCAACATGTAATGCTCATCCTGTTATTGTAAAAAAACTATGAATTACAGACTGTTTTAAAGTAATGATTTTATTCTTTTTATAAATTCCGGGTTATCCCATTCGATAGCAGCATTAACACCATATTTAATTTTACCTTGCTTGTCTATAACGAAAGTTGAAGGATAGGTAATGACATTCCATTTTTTTGCAAAGGAGCCATCCTGGTCAAGCAAAACAGGAAAGTCTACCTTTACTTTTTTCATGAAATCAAGAATCGTTTTTTTATCTTCTGCGTAATTAATTGAAATTAATTCAAAAGGCAACCCCTGCATTTTTTTCTTTAATCGATTTAATGAAGGTATTTCTTCAACACAAGGTGGGCACCAGGTTGCCCAAAAATTAATAATAGTAATTTGCCCTTTATAGTTATTTTTGACTACAGAGCTTCCATAGGCATCTTTAAGTTTAATTGCCAGTGGAGCAATGCTGCCTTTATATTCTTTTAAATATATATCAATGCCATTTTTATTTTTTTTAATATTTTTTAGTGCTATAGGCCTGGAAGGAAGAGGATGTTTTTCAAGAACAGAAATCATTTTTCGAATATTTATTGATAAAGGTTTAACCTGTTGTTTCATTTCTGCCGAAGGTTCTTCTTCATAAAACACACTCATTACTTTGGGCGTCAAGCGTGTATAAACCGGATTGCCATGTTGTTGTAATTTTTCAACCAAAGTATCAAATTGGCCGATATTGCCATTACTTTTTGCCTGGTAAATCATAATGGGAATATTTGTTGTTGAAATAATGGGCATATATTCAGGCAATTGACCAAGTGGCGGAATAGTTAAATACATATTAGGTGTAAAAAGAATGGCACCGATTAGATAAGGTGTGGTTTGTTTCCTTTGTTGCCACTGATGTGCACCATGTAAGGCAATAATTGCTGCATAGGAGTCACCGCTAACAATAATTTTTTTCCCTGTGATTTTGTGTGCATATTCAATCAGGTCTGCAACACGTTTTCCGCTGAGATTTTTTATTGATGTTGAGCTTTGGGGTAAAAAAAGCGATTCAACAATATCACTTTGCCAAACTTCAATATTCTGTTTTGTTAACATGCGGGCAAGGGAACGATGGGCTCCACGCAAACCGTATTCTGGCGCTAACCATAACATCAGGTACTTTCCAGAAGCAGGGAATCGTTCAATAGTAATTTCATCTCCGGATGAAACTGCCACAGTCATGTTGTCTTCTGCTAAGCATATTTCGTTTATAAAAAGCCAGAAAATCAAAGTGCTGGAAATAAATGCGCGGGGAAGAATGGTGTAGAGAAATGGCCGGTTCTGTTTCATATGAGAAAAATCTTATTATCGCTTTCTTAAATTGTCTTAAACTGGAATAGTAGATAGAAATTATATTAATGTATATCATGAAATTATAATACTAGGGAGTTCCCTTGCTGTTTTTGAAATATTAGATAAAATAGCTTTTATTCACACATTTTATGGAACGAAATATGGCTTTTAATCTAAAATCAATTTTTGGTCACAGCCAAAATAAGGATACGGACAAGGATAGACGTAGCAAGGAACGGGTAAAGCTACCGGATGAAGCAACGATTCTAATTGTTGATGATTCGCGTACAGCAATCGCGGTTTTGAAGAAAACACTGGAACCAACTGGATATAGCATTATAAGTGCTGCAAATGGTGAAGATGGTATTGAAATGGCCAAACTGCATCAGCCAGATTTAATCTTGATGGATGTCATTATGCCCGGATTAAATGGTTTTCAGGCGACTCGAATTTTGCGAAAGGATGAACAGACACAAGAAATTCCGATTATAATTATTAGCGGTAATGAGCAGGCGACCGAGAAATTTTGGGGCTTACGTGTAGGTGCAAATGGCTTTTTAGCTAAACCCGTCAATCGAGCTGATCTTTTTCATTTGTTACGTGAGCACCTGTTTAAAGCTGAAGTTATTTAATTCTATCATTATCAATAACTTACGCTGTTTATTGGTTTTATTACTTTCCGATTAAGTCTCGCTATTTCCATGAAATACCTTAAAGCTTTCAGGTTAAGGTCCGATACCAACTATATATTGTTGGAATCCTGGGTCGTACAGGTGTTATTGGACATAATGTTGAAATTATCAAAATTTAAGTTTATTAAATCAAATCATTTTATCTTTTTACTCTTGCTGATATCCCTCTCAGTTTTGTTACTCAGTGGGTTACAGATGCAGGGCTTTATTTCTATTCCTGTTTTTTACTATGGTTTAGCCTTTCTGATATTAGTTGTTTTCTCTTTATTAAGTTTTACTTCACAGGATTTACAGGTTTCCACAACATTAAATTCTGCCAATGAATTACGTGATAATTTAACACAATTACCCAATCATGCCCTATTTATTGAACATCTTGAATATGCACTTTCGCTTGCAAAAAGACACGAGAAAGTACTGGCTATTATTAAGTTAGATATTGATAAATTTTCAGAATTTAACCGACATTATGGTTATAAAAAAGGTGATATATTAATTTCTGATGTTGCGATACGTTTACACAATTTAATACGAGAGAGCGATACGGTTGCTCGCCTTGGCGGCAGTGGATTTGGTTTAATTATGAATCTTATTGAGCGCAATGAAGAAGTGGATCATGCGCTACAACGTATTTTGCAGGGCATGCAACAACCCTTTAGTATCAATGGTGAAAATATTATTTTGAAAATCAGTTATGGTATTTGTGTTTATCCAGAAGATGAAACCAGTGTTGATGAATTGTACAGATTTTCCTCGTTAGCATTAGAAAATGTAAAACAATCGGGAGGAAATAGTTACCGTTACTATAACAGTGAAATGGATGTTGATAGTTCTAAACGTTTGAGTGAAGAGTATGACTTACGCCAGGCAATGGAAAAGGGAGAATTTTGTTTATATTTTCAACCTAAAGTTGATGCTGCCACTGGCAACATAAAAGGTATGGAGGCTTTAATTCGCTGGCTTCATCCTCAGCGAGGTCTTGTTTCACCCCTTGAATTCATTCCGATGTTAGAAGAAAGCGGGATGATTATTGAAGTTGGTGATTGGGTATTGCGTGAATCGTGCCGGCTTAACAAACTATGGCAAGACCAGGGTATGGAACCTCTTCGGGTTTCGGTCAATGTTTCAAGTGTACAGTTTAAGCATGGTGATTTTATAAAGCGGATTGAGCTGGCGTTAAAAGAAACAGGCCTTGCAGCAGATTATCTTGAGGTTGAGCTTACTGAAAGTTGCTTAATGGATGATGTGACCAGGAATATTGATGTATTGTATGAAATTAAAAAAATTGGTGTTTCTATATCTATTGATGATTTTGGTACCGGTTATTCTTCTTTAAGTTACCTTAAGAAATTCCCTATTGATACGTTAAAAATTGATCGTTCATTTATAACTAATGTACAGGATAGAAGTGGTGGAGATAATGCCGCGATTGTTACTGCTATTATGGCTTTATCACATAGCTTACGTCTGGAAGTTGTAGCAGAAGGTGTTGAAACCGCACAAGAACTGGCTTATTTACATGCTTTGGGTTGCAAAACCATTCAGGGATTTCTTTTCAGTAAACCATTATCTGTTGATGAGTTTACTAAAATTCAGCAAGACTCCATGCATATGAAAAACATACTGGAACAAGTTCGGGCCGAGCTTGCCAGCTAATTTTTATTTATCATTGTATTCCAGCTTATGGATAAAACAGTTTTATAATATTACACTGCTGTCCCGTTAATTCAATTAAAGTTCTGCTTTAGCTATTTCAACCAGGTTATTCATATCAGATTCCATTTTTAGTCGTTCATATTCCATTTGTTGAGCCGTTAATTTTTTAGCGATGTAATGTGGTTCAGCAACGGCTATTACAATGCGTGAAAAAGGTTTGGGAATAATAAATTTGTCCCATGTTTTTAATTCCCAGTAACGACTCGCAATATATGCAATGGGTAACATTGGACTTTGTGTTAATTGCGCCAGCATGACGGCACCCTGTTTAAATTCATGAACAGGGCCGGTTGGACCATCTGATGTTGTTACGGGTGAGGTTTTATCTTTAATAATAGTGTTATACATATCTTTTAAAGCTCTTGCACCAGTGCGATTACTTGAACCACGAATTGCAACCGCCCCCCATGATTCAACAATTTTTGCCGGCACTTCACCATCAACTGAAGGGCTGATAAGAAAACCAATTTTAAGACCGCGATTTTGTAACTTACGCATATACCATGAACCGAATATGTGCATTTGGTGCCAGTAACAGGGAATAATCGGTTCACCTTTTTTTATCAGTTCCTGTGCATGTTCATCGCCGATGATTTTTTCAACACGGCATGTCCACCAAAAGCTGGAGATTAATAGTTTTACAATAGGGCGGATAATAATGTAACCAAGTTTCCGCTTCCATGTCATCGCGCGCATGCTAAGTACCTTTATTATAATTTATGAATTTGTTTGGGTTTAATTTGCCCGTGCTGAACTTTTTCTGAACAAGCAATATGGCAAGTATATTCTTTATTCTCTTCTGCAGAAACTATATCGACAGGATAGGAAAACCAGAAATGATTTTGATAATGCCCACCATGCTGCTCATGTTTTATATCATGCATGTTGAAGATAGAGCCATGATTAGCCGCTTTAATGATGGCTTCATTTTTGGTCCAGATATTAAAAAACCGGCGCTTTTTATTTTCAATCGAACTGCTTTTATGTGAGTCGGGTGTTTCGTTTAAAAATTTATTCAGGGTTGCAACTTTAACTTCTCGTTGTAATTCAACATCAATACCAACTTTTGCGCTGTCGGATATAACACAACAGACAATTCCTGCAGAATGCGAAATATTGAAGTCAATATTGCCCTCTAAAAAGGGTTTTCCTTGTGAGGGGAACTGGAGTTGATCCAGAGAAAAAGGGCTACTCGTGAATTCATTAAGACCCGTTTTCAGTAACTGCAGGCCAGCAAGTGATAATACTTGATCTTTTTGCTGGTGTAATTTTTCAACCTGTAGCCGCTTTTTTTTGGGTAATTCTTCAACCCAGTCAGCAATTTGTTCAGATAGTTGTACTGAACTCATTCTTTCCTGACTTACTTTATAATATAGTATCGATACTGACATATTGTCCAAAAAATTCTAAAAATGACCTCAATAAAAGCTAAATTGCCTAATTTACCGGCCGGTCCGGAAATTCCTTATGACATTAATACAACGGATGAATCCTTTCCCATTGTTGCGGATTATATTGCAGAATATGGCAATTTTTGTCTGATTAAGCCGGTTTCAAGACATAATAATACCATTTTGATCAATGATCCGGATGCCGTGAAGAGTATTCTGGTTAAAAATCATGAAAATTATAAAAAAGGGCCGGGTTTCGAACGGGTAAAAATGCTGTTAGGTAATGGCATTATTGTTAGCGATGGTGCTTTTTGGCGCAGGCAGCGGCGTTTAATTCAACCCGCTTTTAGTCGTAAATGCATTGATGGCCTGGCTAAAAAAATGCAAAAGGCCAACCAGGTGTGGTTACAACGCTGGACGAAAAAAGCAGAAAAGGGTGAACTACTGGATGTCTCCAGTGAAACCAGTGAACTCTCGCTTGAAATTATTCTTCGTTGTTTGTTTAGTGATGACATGGATAAATTGGTTGAGCAGGAAGGGCAGAACCCCTTTGAGATTCTGACGTATGACCTGGCTCGGGATATTCAGTTTGTCATGAAGTTTCGTGCATTAAAATCATTAGTTCAACAACTTATGGATGAGCGCCGTGAGTCATCAAGGCGTTATGATGATTTTCTGGAAGCCTTTATGGAGTCTAAAGACAAAGTAACGGGCGAAGGCATGACGGATAAAGAGATTATCGATGAAGTCATGACACTGATTATTGCCGGACACGAAACCGGGGCAACAACACTTAACTGGGCCTGGTATTTACTCTCGCAAAATCCAGCTGAAGAGAAAAAACTTCAGGATGAAGTTGATAAGGGCGTTGCTGGTGATATTCCTACTTTCGATGAAGTCGGAAATCTACCTTTTAGTCGTCAGGTCATCGAAGAAGCATTACGTTTATATCCACCTGTCTGGTTGTATTCTCGAACTGCTATCGCAGATGACAATGTGTGTGGTTATGATATTCCAGCCGGAACAAACATCTTTTTTGCACCGTATTACTTACACCGCAATCCGGATTTCTGGGATGAACCTGAATCGTTTAAACCTGATCGTTTTTCGCCGGATGAAATCAAAAAACGTCATAAGTTTGCCTATATTCCCTTTTCAGCCGGACCACGACGCTGTATTGGCGATTATTTCAGTATCGTGGAAATGCAAATTCACTTAGGTACCATGGCGAAAAAATTCAAACTTGAATATGCTGATGAGCAGCCGGAAGGAAAAGGTGTTGAGCTGGATCCTCAAGTGAACTTACGCAGTAAAAATAGTATTATGATGAAACTTATTAAAAGATAAAAAGAAGAAAATATGATTACATTCACTACTCTGGTCGAAACCTTGCAACAGCAAGCGTGTTCTGACCGAACCATTACCTATATTGAAGCAGCAGATAAAGAAGTCAGTATTACTTATGCTGAATTGTATGAACGTGCTTTGAATAAACTTCATGCCTTACAACAACGTGGTTTATCTCCTGGAGATGAATGCATAATCTTCCTGCGAAGCAATGAAGATTTTATTGATATTTACTGGGCTTGTATTTTAGGAGGCATTATTCCTGTCCCCATTGCTGTGGGAATTAGTGATGAACATCGTTCAAAATTATTTAAAATTTTTGAGAAACTTGAACGCCCCCATTTATATACCACTGTAGATAATATTGAGCGCATTCAGCAGTATGCCGAAGATAATAAATTATCTGCAGCTTATAAATTAATTAAAGAAAAAACGTTGTTAGTATCGGAAATAAATTCTAAAGAAAAAGGTGAAGTTCATAAACCTGAGCCAGATGACATCGCCTTTATACAATTCTCATCAGGTTCAACCAGTGATCCAAAAGGCGTCATGCTGACACATAAAAACATCATGAATAATCTTAATGCAATTGGTGAAGGTGGTTTGTATAACGATACAGATACCAGTTTTAGCTGGATGCCTTTAACGCATGACATGGGGTTGATTGGTTTTCATCTGAATATGATTGCCTATCGAATGAACCAGTGTTTAATGGCAACGGATTTATTTAGTCGTCGTCCATTATTATGGATGCAAAAAGTCAGTGAGAAAAAAGCCACTGTTTTATGCTCCCCTAATTTTGGCTACAAACATTTTTTAAAATCATTAAGTAAAAAGCCGATAGAAAATGTTGACCTGTCTTCAGTTCGCCTTATTTATAATGGTGCAGAACCTATTTCTATTGATTTATGCGATACCTTTTTAAATACAATGAAAGAGTATGGTTTGAAACGTGAAACCATGTTCACTGTTTATGGTATGGCAGAAGCAACGCTGGCTGTTTCTTTCCCTGTCGCCGGTGAAGAATATCGTTCAGTCCATGTCGATCGCCACAACCTGAACGTTGCTGAAAAAATTAAATTTGTTGATGTGGCAGATCAAAACGCATTAAGTTTTGCTATCGTTGGTAAGCCTGTTTTAGATTGCCTGGTGCGTATTGCAGATAAAGAAAATGTATTTAATGATGATACTGTGGGTAGCATTCAAATTAGTGGCCCTAACGTAACCCAGGGTTATTATAAAAATGAAGAGGCTAATCATGCTGCACTAACATCGGATGGCTGGCTTGATACCGGTGATTTAGGATTTATCCATAAAGGTGAACTTATTATTACTGGACGCCTGAAAGATATTATCTTTGCAAACGGTTTAAATTATTATCCGCATGATCTTGAAGATTTGCTGTTAAATATTGAAGGGCTTGAATTAGGTAAAGTGGTTGTTTATGGCGTCTGGAATGAGAAGTTACAACGAGATGAACTTATTATCTTTATTTTATATCGTGCAGATATTAAAGACTTTGTAGAACTTGCAAAACAAGCTTCACGAGTTTTAAATGAACAGTCTGGTCTGGAAATTGATCACGTTATTCCGGTTAAACGTATTCCTAAAACAACCAGTGGTAAGGTACAACGCCGCATATTGGGTGATGCTTATGCTGAAGGTGAGTACACAGAAGTACTCAGTGAAATTAATAAACTCAATCAACCTGAAGAAAGCACTTCGGATGAATCCTTAACACCATTACAGCAAGAATTAAAAACAATTTGTGATGATGTTATTGAAGATAGTACGTTAGGTGTTAATGATAACTTTTTTGAGTCCGGCATCAGTTCTTTAACCCTGGCTGAAATTCATCAACAAATAGATGACCGTTACCCCGATAAAGTTGATGTGGTTGATTTATTTGAATATCAAACGATCATTGAGTTAGCTAAGTTTATGCAGGAAAAATTATAAATGAATTGAACTTAGCTAATAGTCTGCTTTCAACCATAACGGACATTCGAATATCCTTATTTAATATTGTAAAAATATAAAATATTGAAATCAATAATGATAAAGGTCTACTTTTAGCCGTAAACAGATATTGGAATAAAAAATGGGAATAAGTAATAAAATTCGTCATTACAAGCCGTTTCCATTGAAACAGATAGCTAGCTTGAAAATTTTAGGCTATTTTATAATGGCTTTAGGTCCATTTATCTTTTTTTATAAGTACCCGGAGAATACGCCAGTTTCGATTTTCATCGAGCTTTTGTTAATTTTATTCGGTGTAATAATTTTAAAAGATTGCTGGATATCTCAAGAGTACTGGCGTAACGAATCTAAAACAAATGATGAAACCACGCTGGAATAAAGGTCTGCTAACGACCCAAAGCGGTCTGTTAGAAACGCCTAATTTAGAATTAAGATATGTTAAAAGCGGTCATTCAATTTATGTATTAAGATGACACTAAATAAGTTGTCGTAATATCCAATAATTCAAGTGTTAGGCGACATGTCGCCTAATAAGGTAAAAGACGACATACCGTCTAAATCACTGTTAGGCCATTAAATAGACAGTCATGGAACACTTAATTCAACTTCTTGATATTTTTGCATGGCCGGCTACGCTGCTTGTTTGTATCTGGCTTGCGCGAGAGCCACTTAAAAGCCTATTGCCTCACGTCGAAAACGTGAGATACAAAGAGTTTGAAGTAAAGTTCAAGAAGCAATTGGAGCAGGTTAAGGAGGATGTCGAAGAAAAAGAGCCAATAGCAGACAAAGTAATAACCGATAACTCTGAACTAAATAATCTTATCGAAGTTTCACCGTCTGTTGCCATAATCGAGTCATGGAAAAAAATTGAGTTTGCTGCAATCAATAAAGTAAAACAACTCGCCCCAGAAAACTCAAAGTTTAAAAACATAGAACGCCGCCCTGTTGACTACCTGGAATATTCGGGGGCATTGATACCTTCTACACTTCGAGCAATTCGAGAAATGCGTAATCTCAGAAATCAGTCCGCTCATTCTGAAAAAGGCGAAATATCAATGGAAGTTGCTAAAGAATATTGTTCTCTTGCTAGTGCGATAGCGCTTCAAATTAACGGAATCACAGAGCTGCCAAAAGCCAGGCTCACCGCACTTACATTATTAATTCTAGAGTTAAACCATTTAATTGATACTGGCAAGTACAACGACATAACAATTGATGAGGTGTATCCTCATATAGAAAATAAAAATATTCTGCCTTTTCTTGCGCAAAGAACCAAAGGGATATCAGATTTTAGCTTATATTCTAAAGATGGCCCTTATTCTGACTTCGCTGACTTTTATCATCAGCAAATGCAAAATTTGTATTCCGGTTACGCAGGAGATCATAGCAGAAAATGGGGTGTAGAAAATCTTGGATTATGTTTGTTGTTGGCATGGACAAATGAGCTTGTTCAACAAGGTGCTGGGTGGTATCCAAGTGAAATGTAAATGGCCTAACACGACACTCCAGCCGACGCCAAAAAGCGGCGCGGCTGAGTTTAATCGTTATGCAGTAAAAAATAAATATTGCCTATGAATCTTTTTATAGACGAAAGCATCCACACTGACTTAGGTTTTATTGTCACAGCATTTGTTTTTGTAGAAAAAGATATCACTTTAAAAATCAACTCTGCTTTAATCAAAGCGGGCCTTACGCCAAGTAAAGATGAGTTCAAAAGTGGAGCAAGAATGCATGGGAATGAGTCATTGCAAAATCTTAGAAGTGATCTCTTCGGAATAATTAGTCAATATGGAAAAATAGCTTTTTTGTTTACTTCTGAGATGAATAGGAAAGAACTTGGCAGTGAGGCCCTTGTAGCAATGCAAGAAATATTTAAAAAAAATGGCATTTCACCTGAAGCTACAAATGCATACTTTGATGAAGGCATGTTCCCCTCCATTAACAATGCAAACAATACATTTAATTCTATACCTAAACTAAAATCGCTAAAGTTTTATCCAGAGCAAGATTCTAAAACTTGTTTAGGTATACAGCTTGCTGATGCATTAGCACATTTAATGTCACAAATAGTTCGTTCGGCAGTAATAGAAAAACCTAAATTAATTGACATAGGTGGAGAAAATACAGGATATCCTGCTGGTACTGAAGCTGAGCTTGGCTGGGCTCTTTTAATGACTGTCCGTTATAATTTTTTATCTCGGCAAGTATTACCTGAAGGCCATGATTATGAGCCTGACACCAATCCTTTAATTCATAGCGAAGATGAAGATCATGTAGAGCTTGCCATAAACCCTGAGTTAATTGGCTGGGGGATACATTTTGGGAAAAATATACCCACTAGTATAGAATATGCCGTATATAAAAAGCTAGACAAAATCTGGCTGGGCTGTATACATTAATAAAAATGCATAACAATACAATCAACATGGAAAAAATAAAGCATTGGGAACCTCCCCTAGTTTTGCACACATCTAATTAAACATTTATTAGAGGTGAAAAAATGACTAGAAAAACACAATATGATTACTACGACGATACCTTTAAAGTCACAGCAGTAGAACTCGGAACACTACCCGGAGTATTCGCAAAAGACGTTGCACAAATACTCGATATTCATCCCATAATGCTTTACCGTTGGAAAAAAGAATTGCGAGAAGGGAGTATCATGAAAAACAATACTAAAGGAACATTAGATACTGAAATAAGTCGTGAATTAAAACGACTTAGAAAAATTGAAAAGGCATACGAGAAGCTGGAAATGCAACATGAGCTTTTAAAAAAAAACATCCAGTATTGTTCGAATCAAAAAAAGAAATCTTTGCCTTCATAGACACAGAGCGAGAGAACTACCCGCTTAATCTTATGTGTGAAGTCTATTATGTGAGTCCCCGAGGTTATTACTCATGGAAAACAAGAGGTCTATCATTGCATGCTCAAAAAGACATTGAGTTGCTCGCAGGAATCGAAAGGTTATTTGGTGATGTCGAGGGTATTTATGGAAGCCCCAAAATATACGAAGCATTAAAGCAAGAAGGTTATGTTGTTGGTGAAAACCGTGTTGCACGATTGATGCGCGAAAATAGCTTAAAAGCACGTTGTGCGAGTATCTATCGCAGTCATGCAAAGATGGATCGATTTTACGCAAGTATTGCGAATGAAATTCACGAATTAGAAGCAACAGGGCCTGATCAGATCTGGGTAGGTGATGTTACATACTTACGAGCAAATAATGAGTGGCGATACCTCGCGGTTATCCTGGATAAATTTTCACGACGTGTCGTTGGTTGGTCACTATCACATAGACGGAATGTTGATTTGTCACTTAAGGCTTTCAAATTGGCTGCAAAAAAACGGTTGGTGACCTCTAACCTTTATTTTCATTCGGATAGAGGTGCGGAGTATGTGGCAAAGAAATATCAAAACTGGTTAAAAGATAACGGAGTAACGCAAAGCATGAACCGAAAAGGCATCATGAATGATAATGCGGAGATGGAGTCCTTCTTCCATTCATTCAAAGCTGAGCGTATTCACAAAAATGAATTTGTAACCGAAAAAGAATTAAGAGCAGTCATTATCGAATATGTTGGCTTCTATAATCAAAAAAGGATACATTCGTCATTGGAATATATGACACCGAATGACTATGAGGTGCGAATGGATTAGATGCCATTAAAGATAACAAACAATGTGCGCAAAAATGGGGGAGCTTCCTTGCTCGTGCCTCGCAACCCTTTATTTTGCCAGTTATTAAAAACGTTAGGCATAGGCGCTGAAAATTATGATCGTTCGACTTTATTGCCCACAGTGTGCATTGGATGCAAGTAAAAAACTAAAAGACAAGCTTGATATAGAAGTTCCTGTTCCAGTTTCTCAATTGGCAGACGACGGTATATATCAAGTTAAGTGTGGCAAGGGGCATGTGGGCAACGTCATTCTCGACAACGTAAAATTTGAATTGTTGTTTGAGATGGGGCTAAATGCCTTAGTAGATGGCTATCCTAGAGAAGGCGTGTCTTCTTTTACTTCTTCGCTTGAACGCTTTTATGAGTTTTACTGGCGTGTTGCAATGACGCACTTGGGTGTTGCTGCATCAGACATTAATCAAGCGTGGAAATCACTATCAAAAATGTCTGAAAGACAACTTGGGGCGTTTACAACAGCGTCACTACTTCTTACTAAATCGAAACCAAACCTACTCACCCCAAATAAGCAGGTGCCTTTTCGAAACAATGTGATACACAATGGTTATGTGCCAAAAAACGAGGAGGCAATCGATTTTGGTAACGCAATAATGAAACTGATCAATGATGGGCTAAATGAATTGAGAGGTTTAAAAGGCGACGCGTTGTTCAATGTTTATAAACAGATTTCACCACGCGATTACGAGTCAGACGAAAGCGATGAGCTTGTCGGTTGTGTAAATATTCTTACTGCTATTGATGTACGAAATCCTCCGAAAGGGAAGGACAAAAGAGTTGGGGACGTGAATTCTCAGCTTGATAGAATTAGGTATGAGCACCAACCCATGAGAATGCAGCTATTAACTTATGACGAAATGCAAAGAGACTATCCCGAGCATGTTAATCATCAGGGCGACAAATAATGGCTAACAAATCAATCAACTACACGCCTTACGGCACCGGACGCAACAAAGCTGCGCCGGTTATTGCGGCGCTAGCTGAATAAAATGGAAACAGTCTGGATTGATAAAGTTGAAGTAGTCAACAAGCAATTAAAAGAGGCTGTGCGATTATATTTTGACGAACGGGACCCAGTAGTTATCCATACATTGATAGCATCTGCCCACCAGATTTTGTTTGATCTTGGGAAGCTAAAAGGAATAGATAGCGAAATTAAAAATACAAAAGCTCTTGAGAAAAAGGGTGTACAGGATCTAATTAAAAATATAAATTACCCATACAATTTCTTTAAACATGCAGATAAGGACCATGATGCCAAAATAAACGTTACACCGCTTATTGAATTAACATCGAATTTCTTAATGGATGCCATTATTATGTTGCAAAGAATTAGTGGAAATATTCCTGACGAAGCAAAAGTATTCTGGAATTGGTTTTTGTCAGAAAACAAATCAGAATTTGATAATCTTCCGGAAGGTAGTGAAATTATAAAAATGCAAGAGATGAAAATGAATGAGTGGGACTTCTCAACAATAAGCAATTTCATAAAATTTATCGATGTGTTCGGCAGTATTGAAGCGGCTAACACATATGAGCCGATCTCAAGTCAACAGACATTAGTGAACTTTTTTAGTTAA
>CAZZIS010000052.1:19787-21644 GCA_964654445.1 uncultured Thioalkalispiraceae bacterium | reverse complement strand
GACAGCTTCTACTGGTTCTGGCATGAACACAGGCATCGGTGCAGGTTCTGCAACCGGCTCAACAAATGGCGTTTCTTCAATTACAGCAACCGGTTCTTCTGCAACTGGCTCAGGCTGTTGTATTACAGGTTCCGGAGCTATCGTTTCTGCAACTACAGGAGCGGGTTCAGCAACTCGTTTTGGTGCATGGCCAGGAGGATCGATTAACATGGTGTATTCACGAAGCATACGACCATTTTTCCAGTTCAATTCCAAAAGGAAATTCATGAACGGTTCACGAACTGTTGCACTGGTGGTGACATGTATATAGTAATCACCATTAGACCGTTGTTTAACTTTAAATTTGAGCTTATTAAGAAGTGCAGTACGATCAATCCCGGAACGTAAAAAGGCCTCTTCCGTGGCAAGATTAATAGTCAAACTCTGAACATCGTTTGCCGAAGCTGACAATAAAGCAACTTCCGCATTCAATTTTTCATTTAAGGAGGACTTTAGCTTAATTCCCCCAAATCCCAATGCCTGAACCGACAAAGGTGACATCGTTAGACCAGCTGATACAATAAAAACGGCTAGCTTACGCAGCATAACAACTCTCCACTTCATTTAGCGTCCCTCAACGCAACAGCCATATTTAGGTGTATTTTCTTATTTTTCAATAACTTACCTAAATATAGCTCGAAAATTCTTTATAAGTATGCAGTAACTATAGCTTATATGTAAAGTTTTACCAAAATTTCTGCTATTTGAACAGCATTTGTTGCCGCTCCTTTACGCATATTATCCGTCACAACCCACAGATTTATCCCCTTTTCAGCCGAAATATCCTCACGAATCCGACCAACCAGGACTGAATCCTTTCCTGCCGCTTCCGTTACCGGTGTAGGCCACTCCGTTTCATTTAATAATTCAATACCGGCAGCTTGCTGTAATAACTCATTCACTTTAGTCACAGAAATTTTTTCTTTTGTTTCTATATGAATCGATGCGGCATGGCCAATAAAAACAGGAACACGCACTGCAGTTGCATTTACCATTATTGAATCGTCATCTAAAACTTTTTGCGTTTCCCAAACCAATTTCATTTCTTCATCAGTATAACCGTTATCAAGAAGCTCGCCCACTTGAGGTAAAACATTGAAAGCAATTTGTTTTGGATAGGTTTTACACTTCACATCACGAAAATTTAATAAGGCTGCTGTTTGTGATGCTAATTCTTCTGCCGCTTCTTTACCTGAACCTGAAACAGATTGGTAAGTTGAAACATTAATGCGTTTAATGCCTACAGCATCATGAATCGGTTTTAATGCCAGCAACATCTGAATACTTGTACAGCCCGGACTTGAAACAATCTTGCGTTTATTAACACCTTCTAGCGCATCTTCATTTACTTCAGGAATAATAAGCGGCACATCATTATCATTTCTAAAGGCCGGTGTACGATCAATAACAATACAGCCTTCAGAGGATGCTTTTTCAGCATATTTTTTTGATAACTCTTCAGTCGAAACAAAAAATGCAATTTGTACTCTTGAAAAATCAAAAGAATCAACATCTCCTATTTTTAAAGCATATCCACTAAACTCTAAACGGGCACCTGATGATGCTTCGCTATCAAGTAAGAAAATTTGTCCAACCGGAAATTCTCGTTCTTCCAAAATTTCGAGTAACGTTTCGCCTACTGATGTAGTCGCACCAACTATTGCTATATCTACTTCTTTGATCATTACATAAACTCTTTTTTCACCGCAAAGGCGCAGAGAACGCAAAGTTTTAGCAAATATTTTTCTTTGCGAACTTTGCGTCTCTGCGGTTAAATTTTAGCTTTCTAATAATATCCGCAACATACGACGCAACGGT
>CAZZIS010000052.1:0-19687 GCA_964654445.1 uncultured Thioalkalispiraceae bacterium | reverse complement strand
GTTAAAGTACCTGTAACAGCAGCTGGAGTAAGTTCTTTAATCGTTACTTCAGGTTCATTAGCAACCACTTTAACCCAGTCATTATGACTCGCCAGGATATCGTTGATTTCATCCATCGGTACGTTCTGTTTCATTTTGATAGTGAGTGCTTGTGAATGACAACGCATTGCACCGATACGTACACATAAACCATCAATGGGTACAGGATTGTTAGAACGACCTAATATCTTGTTAGTCTCAACTTGTGCTTTCCACTCTTCTTTGGTCTGACCACTATCACGTGGTACATCAATCCAGGGAATCAAACTTGCTGCTAAAGGTGCAGGCCATTGTTCAGTTGGATAAGAATCACTACGAATAAAATCAGTGACACTTTTATCAATATCAAGAATCGCTGTTGCAGGATCTTCATTCATGACTTTAACGTTATCATTAATCGCGCCCATTTGACGAATTAACTCACGCATATTTTTTGCACCCGCACCTGAAGCGGCTTGATAAGTCATTGGAGTGATCCATTCAACTAAATCTTTTTCAAACAAACCACCTACTGCCATCAACATTAAGCTTACGGTACAGTTACCACCGACGAATGTTTTAACACCATTAGTTAAACCATCTTTGATGACATCTTTATTAACAGGATCAAGTACGATGATACTTTCATCAACCATACGTAAAGAAGATGCAGCATCAATCCAGTAACCACCCCAACCTGCCTGGCGCAAATCTTTGTAAACTGAGTTGGTATAATCACCACCCTGACAAGTAACAATGATATCCATCACTTTAAGCTCATTGATGTCTTTTGCATCTTTTAGTGCAGGTACATCTTTACCAACATCAGGGCCTGCCAGTCCGGCTTGTGATGTAGTAAAAAAAACAGGTTCGATATCATTAAAATCATTTTTATCACGCATGCGTTGCATCAGGACCGATCCCACCATGCCGCGCCAACCTACAAATCCTACCCTTTTCATCTTAAATACCCCTGAATAAACCTTATAAACTTTCACCGCAGAGACGCAGAGAACGCAAAGAAAAAATCAATATATATGCTTAAAATATAAAAACTTTGCGTTCTCTGCGTCTCTGCGGTAAAAAATAATTACAACGCAGCTACCACTGCATCACCCATTTCTGAGGTGCTCACTTGCTTCATACCATCTGAATAAATATCTGCTGTACGTAAACCTTGATCGAGTACTGTGTTTACAGCTTTCTCGATACGCTCAGCATTTGCTACATCGTCTAAGGTATAACGCAACATCATTGCAACAGATAAAACAGTAGCTAATGGGTTTGCTACATTTTGTCCTGCAATATCAGGTGCTGAACCATGAATGGGTTCATACATACCTTTGTTATTAATATCCATTGACGCTGAAGGCAACATGCCGATTGAACCTGTTAACATGGCTGCACAATCAGAAAGAATATCGCCAAACATATTTGTTGTCACCATGACGTCAAACTGTTTTGGCGCACGCACTAATTGCATTGCTGCGTTATCAACATACATGTGACTTAATTCGATATCTTTATTTTCCTTTCCTAAGTCGCTTACTACTTCTCGCCATAGTTCTGTACATTCCAATACGTTTGCTTTGTCAACAGAACATAAACGGCTATCACGTTTACGTGCTATATCAAACGCAACTTTAGCGATACGTGAAATTTCTGATTCTTTATAAATTAATGTGTTGTAACCTTGACGTTCGCCGTTATCTAATGTGCGCACACCACGAGGTTGGCCAAAATAAATACCACCGGTTAACTCACGTACAATCATAATATCCAACCCGGATACAACTTCAGGTTTAAGTGTTGAAGCATCAGCTAATTGCGGATAAAGAATGGCAGGACGTAAGTTTGCAAATAAATCCAACTCAGCACGCAAACCCAACAAACCTTTTTCAGGTCGTACTGCAATGTCCAGTGACTCCCATTTATAACCACCTACCGCGCCTAACAAAATCGCATCAGATTCTTTAGCCAGTTTTAATGTTGCTTCAGGTAATGGTGAACCCGTTTCATCATAAGCTGTTCCACCTACAAGGCCCTGTTCCATTTCAACATCAAGACCATGTGCCTTTAATGCTTCAATTACTTTAACCGCTTCAGCAACAATCTCTTGTCCGATACCATCACCGGGTAAAACTGCAATTTTCTTAGTCATAATCTTTATCCATTCTTTAGTTTAAATGTAGGTCGGCCTTCAGGCCGACGCAGCTGTCGAGCTGAAGCACGACCTACAATATATAGTCAGGAGCAATAAATAATTTCGTGCTTACCCAATCATTAGTTAGCTAAACAACCATGGTGCTTCTACACTACGGCGTTGTTCGTATGCTTTTATGTCATCAACATGCTGCATGGTTAAACCAATATCATCTAAACCATTTAATAAACGATGTTTACGGAATTCATCGACATCAAACTTTATTACATTTCCATCGGTTTTAGTGATCGTTTGTTTTTCCAAATCAACATTTAACTCATAGCCTTCATTAACGGCAACATCATTAAATATTTGATCAACAGTTTTTGCATCTAACTTGATTAATAAAATACCATTTTTGAAACTATTGCTATAAAAAATGTCTGCAAAACTTGGTGCGATGATAACCTGAAAGCCATAATCTAATAATGCCCATGGCGCATGTTCACGACTGGAGCCGCAACCAAAATTTTCACGCGTAACCAGTATTTGTGCTCCCTGATAACGTGGTTGATTTAATACAAAGTCTTTATTTAATGGACGATTAGTATTGTCTTTGCCCGGTTCACCGTGATCAAGATAGCGCCATTCATCAAATAGATTAGGACCAAAACCGCTACGTTTAATTGATTTCAAAAACTGTTTTGGAATAATGGCATCAGTATCAACATTAGGTCGATCCATCGGAGCCACGATTGCTTTTAAATTTGTAAATTTTTCCATAATATTTTCTCATAAGGTAGGTCAGACTTCAGTCTGACACAGCTGTCGGGTTGAAACCCAACCTACAATATATAGCACATTGGTTTCTATCTACTCTTGGCTAAACTACAATTTTGTTACATCTATAAAGTGGCCTTTTATGGCTGCTGCTGCTGCCATTGCAGGACTTAGCAAATGTGTACGACCACCCTGTCCTTGCCGGCCTTCAAAATTTCGATTCGAAGTTGAAGCACAACGTTCTTGTGGTTCTAGTCGATCTGCATTCATCGCTAAACACATCGAACAACCCGGTTCACGCCATTCAAAACCTGCTTCAATAAAAATTTTATCCAAACCTTCTTTCTCGGCTTGTTGTTTAATCAAACCTGAACCCGGCACAACTAAAGCAAGCTTGATGTTACTTGCTACTTTGTGTCCTTTAGCAACCTCTGCTGCAGCACGCATGTCTTCTATGCGTGAATTGGTGCATGAGCCAATGAAAACTTTATCAACACTAATTTCATTCATCGGTGTATTCGCGGTTAAGCCCATGTAGTTTAATGCTGCAACCATTCCTTCACGTTTCACTTCATTTTTTTCAATTTTTGGATCAGGCACTTTTTGATCAATGCTAATTACCATTTCAGGTGATGTTCCCCACGTGACTTGTGGTTTAATACTCGCTGCATCAATGTTAATTACCGTATCAAATTTTGCATCAGCATCGCTGTGTAAATCATTCCACGCTTCAACCGCTTGATTCCAGTTATTTTCACCTGGTGCGTACGGACGACCTTTAACGTAATCAATTGTTTTTTGATCAACAGCAACCATACCCGCACGGGCACCGGCTTCAATGGCCATGTTACAAACGGTCATACGCCCTTCCATAGAAAGTGCACGAATAGCATCGCCACCAAACTCGATTGCATAGCCCGTTCCACCGGCAGTACCTGTTTCACCAATGATCGCTAAAACAATATCTTTTGCCGTAATACCACTTTTTACTTCACCATTAACACTCACCAACATTGTTTTTGATTTGGCTTGCAGCAAACATTGCGTTGCCATTACATGTTCAACTTCAGATGTACCAATGCCATGCGCTAAAGCACCAAATGCACCATGCGTAGAAGTATGTGAGTCACCACACACCACAGTCATACCCGGTAAAGTTGCTCCCTGTTCAGGACCAATCACATGCACAATACCCTGCCGGATATCATCCATTTTAAATTCAGTTATTCCGAACTCACTACAATTTTGATCTAAAGTCTCAACTTGCAAACGTGAAACAGGATCCTCAATACCTTCTATTCCCTGACTACGATCAGTCGTCGGAACATTATGATCCGGTGTGGCCAGGTTCGCATCAACCCGCCATAATTTCCGACCAGCCATACGCAAGCCTTCAAATGCTTGCGGTGAAGTCACTTCATGCACTAATTGACGATCAATATATAAGAGTGCAGTACCGTCACCATTGTCACGCACCACATGTTGATCCCATATTTTTTCGTATAAGGTCTTGCCTGTCATTTAAACTTCCTCATATATCAAACGATTAAAGATTAATGTTTAACCGCTTCAACTTCTAATCGCACCATCTTAACGTGAGAAATTCCAATCTTGTCGACTGGATAAATCTTTATGTAACTATCGATAACGTCAGTAATAAACTCTTCTCTTTTATGCTCTGGCAACTGATTGGTATAAGGCATCCAGGTTGTTCTAAACCAACCGGCTAATCCTTTTTTACCAACATGTTGCATATCTTTATTGATTAACTCAATTCGAATTGCTTTAAAACCAGTATTATTTAACCAGTTTTCATAATCTTCCGTGGCATAAAAATGATAAGGAAAGGTAAAACGTTGATAATACTCTTTCCATTTTTCTCTGGCTGTTACCTCGGTAACCACACCAATAAATTCTTCAGCATTGCCCTGACCGCCCATCTGTAACAATACCTTGCCGCCGTGACTCAAGCTTTGATAACAGTTTTTCAACACCGCAACATGATCCTGTACCCAGTGCAAAACGGCATTTGAAAACACCACATCAAATTTTTCATTATATGAAAAATCTGTCGCATCATCATGTTTAAAATTAAGGTTACGACTATTTACGTAAGCTTTTTTTGCCAGAGAAATCATCTCAAAAGAGGCATCTATTCCTGTTACATTGCCATGCGTTAAACATGCAGCAATAGCGGCAGAAACTTTCCCATCGCCACAACCTAAATCCAGTACCTGTTCAGAACCTGACAAGTTTAATTTTGCTAACAATTCCTCAGCCCACACCTGTTGAGCAGAAGACTGATTAGCATAATCTGCTGCATTCCATTCAAAAACGGGCATAGTCTGTTCGTTCATAACTCACTCCTTGTTTTTTTCCTCTTTGGGCGCAATTCTACTGCTATAAATACTATTACACAAATTCATTATTTTCATATAAACTATTCCAAATAGTAATACCACAAAAGGACTCTAAGTTGGATATCCCAAACCTTAATGCCTTCGTTGCTGTGGCCGATACCGGTTCATTTTCTGCCGCATCAGAACATCTTTACCTCACCCAACCCGCCATCAGCAAACGAATTTCAGCTTTAGAAGCTGAGCTCGAAATTCAATTATTTGACCGTATTGGACGTAAAGTTACTTTAACTGAAGCAGGAACAGCTTTAATCACGCACGCGCGTAATATTCTGCAACAGGTAGAAGACAGCAAACTCGCTATGAAAAATCTCTCGGGACATATTGCAGGAAAACTCAGTATTGGAACCAGCCACCACATTGGGTTGCATCGTTTGCCTCCGGTATTACGTGCTTTTACTCACACTTATCCCGAAGTTGAACTGGATTTACATTTCATGGATTCAGAAGAAGCCTGTCATTCAATAGAACATGGCGAACTTGAGCTGGGCATAGTAACGCTACCTTTAGAACCCGCAAAAGTACTCAACACATACGAAGTATGGCCAGATCCATTAGACATCGTGGTTAACCAATCTCATCCTCTGACATTATTAAAAAAAATCACACCAAAACAATTGTCGAACTATTCAGCTATTTTACCCACACGAGGAACATATACCCGACAGATATTTGAGCACACCATGCGCAAACACAAACTGGAACTAAAAGTGGGTCTGTCAACCAACTATTTAGAAACCATTAAAATGATGGTAAATGTTGGTCTCGGTTGGAGCGTATTGCCCCGCAGTATGCTTAACAAAGAACTTAAAACACTTCGTATTGAAGGAATAAAGCTTGAACGAAAATTAGGCGTGGTTTGGCATACTGGCCACACATTATCTAATGCCGCTAAAGCAATGTCAGATATGCTCAAACATAATATAAACATTTAATAACACTTAACATTACTAAGGAAATCTGACTATAATTGATATTTTATTTGGGAAAAAAATATGGCTTTAGATTCAGCTAAACACATACTGGTTGTCGATGATGATGAGATGATGCGGGCTTTTGTTAAGGAATTATTACTCATTCATGATTTCAAAATTACAGAAGCGGCAAACGGTAAAGCTGGCCTAAAAGAGTTTCGCGAAAATACCCCTGATTTAGTGATTACTGACATCATCATGCCTGAAATGGAAGGGATTAGTTTTATTCGTGAATTACGCTCATATAATAAAGACATTCCTATTATTGCTATGACCGGCAATGCGCATGGTCGTATAGAAGAACACCAGGATATTTCATCTCAACTCGGTGCTGATAAAATTTTACGTAAACCCATTAAATCAAAAGAGTTTCTGGATACAATAAGCAAACTCATTTAAGATCTTTATTTAATCTTTCTTTATCAGCATTCGCGCCAAGAAAATCTACAATAATATCCAAATCTTTTTCTGCATTACCCAAGCAACTTGTTGCACCCGGTGAAGGTGTCATATTAAAAATCAAACCATTACCCGGACTTAGTTTTGCTTCACCTAAATGCAAGCAGTGATTTTTTTTATCGATCATAACCGGACGAATACCCCCGGTTTTTTTTGCGAAGGTTAAATCTTTTAGTTTCATCTTTGGGACAATTTTACGTGCATCATTAAGAAATAAATGACGACGTATAACAGGTATTTCAAAACACACGTTTTTAAACAAGTAGTTACGAATATCCGAAACACGAAGTAAACCCCAAAGTGTTTTTATTACGTTCCAATCAAGTTTAAAAATAAATAAAAATTCAGGTAATGTTTTCCAGTTATATCGTTCAAGCACAGGTAAAGCCAACGCAGTGGGTCCAAAACGCGTTTTACCCGGCACTAATATATCAGGATCACCATGTATGGCTGCAAAAGGAAGCTTGTCATTCTGTACAGTATATACTTTTCCTTTTAATACATCCGGTGCGTAATAAAAACTTCCTGCCATGGGTAAACATGAATACTCCAGTCCATAACCCATGCGATGCGCAAACAATAAACTATGTCCACCTGAAGAGACCACAACAAATTTGGCATGGTAAGTACCCTTTGCAGTTTTTACCTCGTAGCCCTCAGCTGATTTTTTTAGCTTAGAGACTTTGCAACCAAGCTTTACCTCAATATTTTTATTCTTTACTGATTTTGCCTGTGTTTGAGCCGATGTTACAAAAGACTGGGATAAGGCCTGAAAATTTACTGCGGTGTATTCATCCAGAACAGCTAAGGCAACGATGTCTTCTTTTCGTCCATCAATAACAGCAGGTTCAACCTTTTCAATTTGTTCACGCTCTAATAATTGCATGCCAGCATAATGTGGGCTGAATTGCTTAAATCGATCTCGCAGTAGATTCACTTCCTTATCACCAACGCCGATAACCATTTTAGGATACTTGAAAAGAATTTCTTCTTTATTTGCTAAACCTTCGGTATAACGTACTACCATGTTTGCAGAATCTTTTACCTGGAGTGCTTTATCAAGGGTATAGTTGGTTTCAATATCCCCACAATGCAATGTTTGACTGTTATTGCGTCCATGTGAGTTTACGTTTGCAATGACATTGTATTTCTCCAGCAACATGACATGGTTAAGATCCGTGTACTCGGCTAATAAGTACAATAAAGCAGTACCGGAAACACCTCCACCAATAATTATCACATCATGAGTATGTGTTTTATCCACTAAAGATCCCTTTTGTAACGAAGTTATAATCCATTATCGGCAAGTTAACGACAAAACTAAAGATTTAAAAAAACAAATTGAATTATTTGTAAAAATAATTAAGCGGGGATAATTTTATAAGCAATATAGGCTGCAATTAAACTTACGATAGAGGCCACCATAAAAGTAGCTGTAGTTCCAAATGAGTCCCAGGTATAACCTGCATATAAACTGCCTATTGCGCCACCGGCTCCAAAGCTAACGCTGCTGTATAAAGCCTGCCCTGTACCTTGATGTTTTCCCACAAAATAGATATGAATAAGCTGAATCGCAACCGCATGATAAATACCAAATGAAGCAGCATGTAAAATTTGTGCAAAAATCATTATTGGCAAACTCATTGGAAATAAAGCAATAATTAACCATCGGACTGAAGCCAGAAGTAAACTCACTATAAGTAATTGTTTTAAACCATAGCGAGGAACTAATTTATGCATACGCATAAAAATGACAACTTCAGCAAACACCCCTAATGCCCACAAAAAACCAATCATCGATAAAGAGTAACCATAGTCCTGCATATAAATGGAGTAGAAAGTGTAATAAGGGCCATGCCCCAATTGCATGAGTAAACATATAACCAATAAACCCAATACTTCAGGACGTTTAAGCACCTGTTTCAGAGGCTCATGTGTCACGTGAGAATGTTTTGCGACTTCTTCAGGTACAATAAGGCTGCTCACCCAGATACTGATAAACAGCCCCATTAAGATCATGGGTAAATAGGAAATTTTTGTACCATCTAATTGCTGGCCGATAATCCAAACCGCGACAATAAAACCAACCGATCCCCATAAACGTACTGAACTGTATCGATGAGTATGTTCACCCAAATGAGAAAAGGTGGTTGCCTCAAATTGCGGTAAGGTGGCATTCCAGAAAAAACTAAACAACATCATGACAACAACCAGCCACCAATACTGTTGTGAAATAAACACACCGGCAAAAGCAATAACAGAAAGTAAACCACCGAGACGAACAATCGCCATACGTTTGCCCGTATGATCAGCCACCCAACCCCAGATGTTTGGCGAGATAATTTTTGTCGCCATGATAATTGCCATCATTGTACCGATAGCAGCAGCGTTAAAACCAAGAGATTTGAGGTAAAGCCCCCAATAGGGAATTAAAACACCAAGACTGGCAAAATAGAAAAAATAAAAGCCGGACAGGCGCCAATATGGCATCAAGTTATTCAGAGCTGGCAGGGATTACCGGGGTATCCACTTTCACGTCAGCGTTCTGCGCACGATTACGCAATAAATGATCAACTAACACCAGGGCTAACATTGCTTCTGCGATTGGTGTTGCTCGAATACCGACACAAGGATCATGACGGCCCTTGGTGACTACTTCAACTGCTTCGCCCTTTAGATTAATAGTCTTACCCGGCAAACGAATGCTTGAGGTCGCTTTTAACGCCATACTCACCGTAATATCCTGACCTGAAGAAATACCGCCCAGAATACCACCTGCATTATTGGACAAAAAACCCTCTTTGCTTAATTCATCACGATGCTCAGTGCCCTTTTGCTCAACACAGGCAAAACCAGCTCCAATTTCAACACCTTTAACAGCATTGATACTGATCATCGCATGTGAGATATCAGCATCTAAACGATCAAAAATAGGTTCACCTAAGCCCGGTGGTACACCGGTTGCAACAACATTAATACGGGCACCAACTGAATTGCCTTCCTTTCGTAAAGCATCCATGTAATCTTCAAGTTCTTGTACTTTATCAGAATCAGGAAAAAAGAAAGGATTTTCCTCAACATCATTCCAGTCAAATTTTTCATATTTAATCGGGCCGAGTTGAGCCATATACCCCCGAATTTCAATACCACAAGATTCTTTTAAGTATTTTTTTGCAATCGCACCTGCCGCAACCCGCATTGCGGTTTCACGTGCGGATGAACGACCACCACCACGATAGTCACGTAAACCGTATTTATGATGGTAGGTATAATCTGCATGGCCAGGACGGAAGCGGTCCATAATCTCCGAATAATCTTTAGAACGTTGATCCGTATTATGAATTATCAATGCAATCGGTGAACCTGTTGTTTTACCCTCAAATACACCTGATAAAATTTGTACCTGATCAAGTTCGCGTCGTTGTGTGGTATGGCGGGTTTTACCGGGACGGCGACGATCCAGATCACCCTGTAAATCAGTTTCTGACAATGCCAGCCCGGGAGGACAGCCATCAACAACACAGCCAATTGCTGCACCATGACTCTCACCAAAACTGGTGACTGTAAAGAGTTTTCCTAGAGTATTTCCGGACATAATATATTTTTCTTTTATTAGTTTTAATCAATTCTAACAAGAATTTAAGGTATTTAAAATTATTCTTATAAATATATATTAAAGAAAAGAATTAGCTTGCCGACATAACATATTGACTTTAAAGAAATGAATACACACAAAATGTTAAGTAGTTTAATCCGAGTAACATTATTTATTACTGCAAAGCCGATATGACAAAAAACACGGAAAAATTCATATCAATAAAAAATTTAAACCTGAGTAAAAGCTCATTGCTTCTTATTGTCAGTTTTAGTTCTATTTTACTCGTAACCTTTACCGCCCTCACCTTTATATCTTTTCAATTTAAAGAAACCCAGTCACAAATAAATGAGATCGTAACGAATAACAATATAAAATCCCGTTTACTGGTTGAAATGCAACAGTCTGCACGTGAAAGAAGTCTTGCACTGTACAGAATGGTATACATTAAAACCCCTTCTAAATATGATGAAGTTTATACGGAATTCCTGCGTTATGCGAAGGCATTTACTCAGGCCAGGCAACAATTATTATCGATGTCTTTGTCCGAGACAGAACATCATTTAATCAAGAGACAAGGTAAACTAAGTCGACTTGCCGTCCCTCTGCAAAATATAATTATCAAACTTGTCGCTAAAGAAAGATTCAGAGATGCAATTGATATATTAATAAACAAATCAATCCCGGCGCAAAATGCAGTGCTATCACAAATATCAAAAATCATTGATTTCCAAAGTGATAAGAATGAAGACATTGTTAAGCAGCTTCAATACAGGTTAGGCACTAATGTAATAGTTATAATAGTTATTTCTGCAATCATATTTGTTCTGACAATACTAACATCCCTGTACGTTATAAACCGAATAACCCGAACAGAAAAACAACTTTTTTTTGAAAAAGAACTTGCACAAACAACATTACACTCAATCGGTGATGGTGTTATTACTGTTGATAAAGATTATTTAATTCAAACTATTAACCCTGTTGCTGAAATACTTGCGGATGTAAAAAGTCGAAATGTTATTGGTAAAAATATTTTAAGTATTTATGAAGGAGAAAGTGCTAAACAACGTTCTGAAATAAACGGGAATATAACAAATAGTAGTATACAACGTTCTTTATTTGATTTTACTTTAACAAAAAAAGACGGCACTAAATTTGAAGTCGAACATACCATTGCCCCTATCATCGATCAAAACAAAAACATTCTCGGCGCTGTCATTATTTTACGTGATGTTACTGAAGTACGAACAATGGAAAAACGTCTGAGTTTTCAGGCCTCACATGATGCTCTTACAGGTCTGATTAACAGAAGAGAATTTGAAGTACGACTAACACAAACCATTCGTAATGCGCAAACTGAAGATATAACATATTCTGTTTGCTTCCTTGATCTTGATAAATTTAAAATAATTAATGATACCTCCGGTCATGCGGCCGGTGATGAATTTCTAAAACAAATACCAAAAACTATTCAATCATTGTTACGACAGACTGATGTGCTGGCACGACTGGGAGGTGATGAATTTGCTATTATTCTTGATAGTTGTTCTATCCACCAGGCAACAAAAATATGCAACCACATTATTAAAAAGATTAAAGACACGCGTTTTATATGGGGGAAAAATTCATTTGAAACAGGAGCAAGCATAGGCATTGTGCCAATCACTAAGCTCACAGTTTCTGTATCTGAGGTGATGAGCTCAGTTGATGCAGCATGCTACGAAGCCAAGGATAAAGGTCGCAATCGTATCCAGGTATTTGAACCCAATGATGCTGAATTTGTAAAACATCAAACTGAAACATCATGGATACAGAAAATAAAAAATGCCATTAACGATAATGATTTTGAACTTTATTTTCAGGAGATTCGTAATATTAACCCTGAATACCCTACACCTAAAACAATCGAGATTCTTATTCGTTTAAATAACCAGGGGGAAATAATTTCCCCGGATTCATTTATACCCACGGCTGAACGCTATAACCTGATGCCTATGATCGATGAATGGGTCATAAGCAATACATTTGAATTTATAAACGATTATCAGGACAAACATAGTACCGACATTAGAGTTGCAATCAATCTTTCCGGCCAGTCACTATCAGAAGATTCTGTTTTAAATTTGATTACTAAAAAGTTAAGGAAAAATAAACATTTAAAAAAAGAACTTATCTGTTTTGAAATAACAGAAACAGCCGCTATTGCCAACATGAGCAAAGCAATAGAATTTATAGCTTGTATAAAACAAATGGGTTGCAAGTTTTCTCTTGATGACTTTGGCAGCGGCCTTAGTTCATTTTCTTACTTAAAAAACATGTCTGTTGATAATCTGAAAATAGATGGTATGTTCATACGTGAAATACATACCGACCCGATCAATAAAGTCTTTGTTGAATCCATTCATAACATAAGTAAAATTATGGGGATAAAAACGACTGCAGAATATGTTGAAAATGAAAAAATATTAAACTGTATTAAATCAATCGGTATTGATTATGCTCAGGGATATCATATTTCAAGACCCGCATCAGTAAAAAACCTGCTTCAGGATTCCTTTGCAAAGATAGCGACAAATTAAAGAATAAAAAACCAGTTCACTTCTAAATAGTTTTAGAAAACCGTTGTTCTTTATTTTTCTTTAAGTAAATATCAAACACCATGCAAATATTTCTTATTAACAATTTTCCTTCAGGCAAAACTGATATTTTATTATTTGTTAACTCAAGCAATGAATCTGCCTGCATTTCTTTTAACTGCTCCAGTTCATCTGAAAAATAATCAGAGAAATTTATAGAAAAAGAATTTTCAATCTCTTTAAAATTTAATTCGAAATGGCAAATCAACTGATTAATGACTTCTCGTCGCAGCACATCATCCCGGCTCAGTGCGACACCGCGAAATACCGGCAAGTGGCCTGATTCAATAACCTCTGTGTATTCTTTGATTGTTTTAATATTTTGACTATAACTATCAGCCACTTTTCCAATTGAAGTAATACCGAGAGCAACAAGATCACAATCAGAATTTGTTGAATAACCCTGAAAATTTCTATAAAGTTTTCTTTCTTTCTGAGCAATAGCAAGTTCATCTGTAGGTTTAGCAAAGTGATCCATACCAATATATTCGTAACCAGCATCAATCAGTTTATTTGTGACATGTTGTAAAATGGCCAGCTTATCTTCAGCTGAAGGCAGGTCATCACTATTTATCTGGCGTTGTGTTTTAAACATCTCAGGTAAGTGCGCATAGTTAAAAACAGATAATCTATCCGGTCCTAAATCAAGAACCTTATCCACTGTTTCACTGAAGCTTGTCACGGTTTGAAAAGGTAAACCATAAATCAGATCCAGACTTATTGAGTGAAACTCATTCTTCCTGGCAGCAAGAATAACATCCCGTGTTTCTTTATAACTTTGAATACGGTTAACCGCTTGTTGTACTTTAGGATTAAAATCCTGCACACCTAAACTAATACGGTTAAAGCCCAGTTTTCTTAACAAACTAATTGATGAAGTTGTTACTTCACGCGGATCAAGTTCTATAGAATACTCACCACTGTCATCATCCAGCAAAGTAAAATGGCGCCGTGTTTGCTGCATTAGCTCTGTCATTTGTTCATGACTAATAAAGGTTGGTGTACCGCCCCCCCAATGCAGTTGACGAACAATTCGAGTAGCTTTAAACAATGATCCCTGTAAAGCCAGCTCTTTATAAACCGCATCAAGATAAGGTTGAGCATGGTTACGGTTTTTTGTAACAATTTTATTACAACCACAGTAATAACAAATCGTGTCGCAAAATGGAATATGGAAATACAATGATAACGGTGTATTTCGCTCATTACTCAGCTTTACCTGCTGGTAATAATCCTGCTCACTAAAATCTTCAGAAAACTGAATGGCGGTAGGATATGAAGTATAACGTGGGCCGGATTTATCATACTTTTTAATTAAATCATTATTGAATACTAGTTCAGTCACAAAAGTCTTTCCTGTAAATTTTAAAAAATGAGTTTACTAAAATCACATTTACCTGAACTGACATAGATCAAGTAAATATTTATTCTTCTTCTGTTAGCAAACCTTTTCGATGGATTTCATTTATTACCTTTCTTTACCTGTTCATAATATATACTATTTTTTAATTTTTTCTGCTGCAGTGGCAAACAGATCATGATGTTTTTTAATTTCTTTGGCATCCAGCATAAAAACACCATCACCACCATATTCAAAACTTAACCACATAAAGGGAACTTCGGGGAAACGTTCAGCTAGAGCCTCTTCACTATTACCGACCTCTACAATTATAACACCATCAGGATTAAGGTGGTGCTTTGCATCACGTAACATAGGAATAACTAAATCCAGACCATTATCGCCTGCGGCAAGGCCAAGTTCAGGTTCATGACGATATTCATCTGGTAAATTTGCCATGTCTTCAGCATCTACATAAGGTGGATTACTGACAATAAGATCATAACGTCGTCCCTGTAAATTACTAAATAAATCAGATTCAATAATATTTAATCGATTTTCAAGCTGGTGAGTAATCTTGTTTTTTTCTGCAACTTCAAGAGCGGCTTTTGATATATCAGTGGCATCTACTTCAGCATAAGGAAAGGCCACCGCACTTGCGATAGCAATACAGCCACTACCTGTACACAGATCCAATATTCGATTTACTTTTTCAGGTATAACCCAGGGTTGAAATTGTTCTTCGATTAATTCTGCAAAGGGAGAACGAGGTACAAGGACATTTTCATTTACATAAAAAGACAAACCAGCAAACCAGGCCTCATGTGTGAGATAAGCAGCCGGCTTTCGGGTTTCAATCCTTTCAAGAAAAAATTTATTGATTGTCTTGATATCAGTTTCTGACAGCTCCATGTCTAATTTTTCATCACTATAGTCAGGCGCTTCTTTCAATGCAAAAAAAGCCAGGTACGCAGCTTCATCCAGAGCATTATCAGTACCATGACCATAATAAAGTGACACCGCGTCAAATGATGCGGCACCAAAATGAATCATATCGCGTAAACTTTTAACCTCAGATAAGCTAATAACATTCTCAGCCACTATGATGTCGGCTTTTTTGCATGTTTAGGGCGAAAGGCTTTAACAAATGAATCGTCTGTTTCGAGATAAGGACCTTCAAGTAAATCGATACAATATGGTACAGCAGGAAAAACAGCATTTAAACAATCTGCAATAGCAGAAGGTTTACCGGGTAAATTAATGATCAATGACTGGCCTCGTATAGCGGCAATTTGCCGGGACAGAATGGCTGTCGGTACAAACTTTAATGATACCGCGCGCATTTGCTCGCCGAAGCCATCGAGAATTTTATTACATACCGCAACCGTTGCTTCAGGTGTAATATCACGCAAAGCAGGACCGGTACCCCCGGTCGTTACAATTAAACAACAGCCCTGCTCGTCAGCCAATTCTTTTAATGCATTTTCAACCTGATCTTGTTCATCAGGAACAATACGTGCCACCGCTTCCCACTCATTACTTAATGCTTTGGATAACCAGTCCTGCATCGCAGGTCCACCCAAATCTTCATATTCACCACGACTCGCTCTGTCTGATACGGTCACAAAACCAATTCGTATTACCTTTGTCATTTATACCCTCAAAAATATTTAAATTGATAGCTTCTCACTATCCATGAAATTAATTACATGAGCCTATTGAATTAACTCTGCACGTTCGCCCATCAATCCAGATAGCATTATCCAAACGTGCATTTGAAAAGTCTGTATTAGTAATAATAGCATCTCTAAAGTTAGCATAACTTAAATCAGTCTGACTAAATAAAGCACCCGACAAATCAGCCCCCATCAGATTTGCACCTTTTAAATTTGCTTTAGTAAAGTTTACATATTTTAAATTTGTCAGATGTAACTGAGCATATTGTAAATTTGCATGAGATAAATCTGATGCATATAAATTAGCCGTTTGCAGGTTAATATTCATTAAATTTGCAGCAATCAGTTTTCTCTTTAACAACTGAGCACCACTTAAATTACAACCACTCCAGTTAACACCTTGCTTTGCAGGTGCAGAACAATCAACTGTATTTTTATCTTTAGGTGCATATTGAAATGCCAGTACAATCACTATTATTAGCGCGAAAAATACAAAGCTTAGCTGTACAAAGGTCATTAATGGACTACTTTTCTTTTTCGCCTCAGTTGCTAAACGGTGCAAGCGTTTAATTTCTCCACTTTCATACGACTCATTCTCACGACGTTCATCAGAGACATCAATATCGGCAACGCCACGTCTTTCATCTGCCCAGCGTCGAGCAGCAGCAAGGCGGTTTTCAAACCCCGCTTCATCACGGTTATCCGTAAAAATATCCGGCATAAGTTCAGCTACATCGCGAATAATTAACCATTCTTCCTTGTCATGACTAACCTCATCATCCAGCTGATGGCGACCGAGTAAAATTTCCTGTGAAATCTGTCCCGCTGGAAAAGGACCTTTTATCTCTCCTCCTGGCTGACTTCGGATATACCATGCATTCATCTTATTCATGCCTTTTTGCCCTAATTTCCCCTATGAAGTACAGGAATTTACTGTTTGTCCGCTATATATTAAAGAGTATGCATAAAACCATATGATAACAACACTGTATCAATTAATTTACACATACAGAGCCTGAAATATTAACGATACCTATGGAAATAAAACCACCAGCAAACGACCGGTATACCGCGATCACTCGCAACGTATCGACGACTAGCCAAAATACCCTGACAAATACTAGTACACCTCCTGACTGGAAAGTGACACAACTAATACAAGCAGTCATTACTCAAATTACGGACAAGCAACTCTTGCTTGATATTCAGGGTACAAAAGCCAATACCGCAAAGCCAAATATATCTGATTTACAAATAGGTGACATCCTCAAGCTACAAATTGAACAACTCAAACCAATGCCACAATTTAGAATTATTAGCTTACAAAAAGCCACGACTACAAATTTAATTTCTCAGACATTAAAAAATGTTGTTTCACAAAATACATCAATAACCCCATTGTTAAAAAACATCAGTTTTATCGCCAATAGGCCTGCATTGCAGCCATCTCCACTTCCTGTCGATGTAAATGCTGCTGTACGAAATATATTTAAGCAGCTCCCTTCACCTTTTAACTTAAAAACAGCAAGCCAGGTTAAAAACCAGCTACTAAACAGCGGAGTATTTATTGAGAACAAAATAAAAAATCAGATTTTTTCTGTTATACAAAATATACAAAGCAGTAAAACAGCAATCAGTAAAACTCAGGTTAATACAAAGATACACTCTGCACTCGAGCTTGATCTCGGTGCCCAGTTACACCGACTCGCTAACCTGATTAGAACTCAACTTGTTCCGACTAAAAATACGATTCCACTAAACACGCATCAAGATGTGGTTCAACAAGCTCACACTAAATTAAAAGCAACGACCACTCAACAAACAAATCGTGCTCCCGCTGAACAAGCCAGCTTACAAAATATTACCCAGCGCGAAGAAGCCATGCAAACATTTTTACGTCAGGTTGAATCAAGCCTGACACACTTACAACAAACTCAATTACAAAACTTAAATGAATCACAATCCGCTAGACCGTTATGGTTAATGGAACTACCAATTAAAGATGGCCAGGATATTGATTTATTTGAATTACGTATTAGTGAAGAAGAAAGTTCACAAACAGAAGGTGAAACAAAAAAAATATGGAACGTCACATTACAGTTTAACTTAACCGGTTTAGGTAAAATAAAAGCACATATTAAAATGCAAAATGAGTTTATCTCTGCACAATTTTTTGGTGAAAAACCTGAAACACTGACATTGTTTCGCGAAAACTTTGATTTTCTACGTGGCCGATTAAATTATAACGGCCTCAATGTTGGCAACATCGAATGTGTACATGCAAAATTATCTAAAGATATGCCACCTCCGAATTCAAAACCACTGGATGAACGCACATGACACAAACAAACGGACAAACCGAATCATCACTCGCCGTTGCCTTAAAATATGATGGTGAAAGTGCGCCAAAAGTCACTGCAAAAGGTTCGCACGAACTTGCAGAACAAATAATTGAACTGGCAAAAAAACATAACGTACCCTTAAATGAAAACAAAGAGTTGGTTAGCTTATTATCAACCCTGGAACTCGGTGAAGAAATCCCCGAAATACTCTATCTCGCTGTAGCCGAGATTATTGCTTTTGCCTACATGCTAAAAGGGAAAGTACCGCAAGGCTTTGAACAAGGATAATTATCAGTAACGATTAAACCAGCCATTTTTATAAACAGTATTAATTTTAAAAATCACTTATTCGTATTCGGAATTTATAATGCGTTCGATGCCATTTATGGTTTTCTCACCTTCTACAACTAATCTATTTTTAAAAATATATGTTCCGATCAGTGGTGGAATCCAGAATTTCGGCACGATATCGGATTTGTAGACAACTTTGGTTTCCTCACCCTCATCAATTATCTGCCATAAAGCTTTTCCATAACTTAGATCACTTATATCCGGATCAATTATTGTTTTGATATACCCTCGACCAAGCTCTGTCACAGTAATGACTTCGGTGATATTTTCACAAAAAAATAACACACAGCCTTCACTACGCAAACGCACGATATGAACATCACCATCCGATTCAAGCAGTTCACTTTCTTTTATGGAATCGTTGAGCTCGTTAATATTTTCAAAATCGATAAGGGTGTTATATACAGAATCATAATCAGCATCAATACGCATCTCAAGATGTACAATAAAGTGATCATCGAGGTCATTAACTTCTGAATATAAAATTTCACCTGCAAAGGTCAGGTTATTAAAACTTAAGCTTAAGAAAATTAATACTATATAAACAAGAAGGGATTGTGAGGCACTTCCCTGTGCCTCATCCTGCGGATTCGCTACGCTCACTATTTACCTGTTTCCTGAAACATTCCTGTGTTGTTTAGAAAATCTTTTTCTGTTCTTATTCTAAGACGACCTAATTTTTTATAGGATTTTTGTTTATTTAGAGCATTCGCTTTACTATCAAACTTGTATAAATGCCTAAACAATCCTTCTAACTCTTCAATTTCGTTATCGCTTATATTGTCCCATACTTCAAAGAATGAAAAATGAGTCCAAAGACTTCCTTTATTTTTAATATGCCTATTAAGTCTTGCTTTAATACCGTTTGATGCCATTCCAACATAGACAAAATCATAATGATGTAAGCGCAAAACCAACCACGTACTATCAGCCTCATAAAATCCAAGCTACTGT
>CAZZIS010000051.1:0-21993 GCA_964654445.1 uncultured Thioalkalispiraceae bacterium | reverse complement strand
AGATATGGCTTGTGATCGAGAATTAGTAAAAGACGGTTCGAGCTGGAAAATTAAAAAGTAATTTTCTAGAACAGATTTTATCCCCCCTCTCTCAGGGAGGGGGCTAGGGGGAGGGGATCCTTTCATCACCCCACCCTAACCCTCCCCTTGAAGGGGAGGGGATAAGTTAAAAATTTATAAATTTTAAATAATGGGTAGTAATTATGGGTAAGAACGTCATTATTGTCGGCACTCAATGGGGTGATGAAGGCAAAGGTAAAGTGGTTGATTTACTAACAGAACGTGCGGACGCAGTGGTACGTTTTCAAGGTGGTCATAATGCGGGTCATACTTTAGTTATCGACGGCAAGAAAACTGTTTTGCATTTGATCCCTTCAGGTATTTTACGTGATAACGTAAAGTGCATGATTGGTAACGGCGTTGTGTTGGCACCGGATGCGCTAGTTAAAGAATTAGACATGTTAAAGGAAAATGGCATTGATGCAGCAAGTCGTTTATTTATCAGTGAAGCCTGTACTTTAATTCTTCCTTACCATATTGCACTTGACCAGGCGCGTGAAATTGCCCGCGGTAAAAAAGCCATTGGCACAACTGGTCGTGGTATTGGTCCAGCTTACGAAGATAAAATTTCGCGCAGGGGGCTAAAAGTTGGCGACATGTTACATCGTGAACGTTTTGCTGCACGTTTAGGTGAAGTATTGGACTACCATAACTTTGCATTAAAAAATTATTTCAAAGCACCGACGGTCGATTTCCAGGAAGTACTCGATTACGGTTTAGAAATGGCAGAAATCATTCGTCCAATGGTGGCAGATGTAACGGGTATGTTGCATGACATGCGCGCCAAGGGTGAAGACATTATGTTCGAAGGTGCACAAGGCACATTGCTTGATATTGATCATGGTACATATCCATATGTAACCTCCTCAAACCCAACAGCTGGTGGTGCTTTAACGGGTACCGGTGTTGGACCGAAAGATATTGATTATGTTTTGGGGATTACTAAAGCTTATACCACACGTGTTGGTGCAGGTCCTTTCCCAACAGAACTTTATGATGGTGAAGATTTAAATGATCCTATTGGCGCACACTTAGCAAAAGAAGGACATGAGTTTGGTGCAACAACCGGCCGTGCCCGTCGTTGTGGTTGGTTAGATGCAGTATGTTTACGTCGTTCAGCACAAATAAATTCTTTAACTGGCATTTGTTTAACTAAAATGGATGTTCTCGATGGTATAGAAACGTTACGTATTGCTGTCGGTTATGATCATGATGGTGCTGAAGTTGATGCTCCACCTATTGGTGCGGATGCCTATGAACAATGTGTACCAAAATATATTGAGATGCCAGGTTGGACAGAAAGTACAGTTGGTGTTCAAAACTATGATGACTTACCTGCAAACGCGAAAGCTTATATTAAGAAGATTGAAGAAGTTGTAGGTGTTCCTGTTGATATTATTTCAACAGGACCGGATCGTGTTGATACTATGGTATTGAGACATCCCTACGATTAAAAAGTCGATATGATGAAAAAAAGCCTGTTATATAGCAGGTTTTTTTTTGGATAAATTAAATATACAAGAAATTACTGCTGTCCCGTTAACTTAATAAAATACAGGTAAAATCACAAGCTGTGTATACGTTTGAGTTAACTACACCAATTCCATATATATCCTCACTTGTTCTCGCTCGTAAGACAGCGAAAGGTAACTTGTAATACGCCAGTGATTGTCATTAGCGCAAATGCAATACCAAGAGACATTGAAAAATGTTTAGAAACGGGGTTTGATGATTACATCACTAAACCCATTGATATTAATGTGTTATTAATGTCAGCTTATGATAAGTTAAAAAAATAACTGATACGTAACTCACTCTTTCTTCATTCTGTTCCCCTCTTTATATTAACTTTATTAAAGTATGTGTAAGAATTATTACTGTTATTAAACACTACATTTGTGTGGCTAGTGTTAGTAACATTAAGAAAAGTTAATTCTGTTGATTAGCATCCCTAACGCATTGGTGATTTATTTTTAATTGATTAAAGTAAATGATTAAAAGTGCCGATAATGATGAATGTGACGAAAGTGATGAATTTGTCGAATGTCATCATTCATCATTTTAAGATCGCCTAAGTAAAAATATTTATTTTAAGGGACACCGATGGCCGAAAAGAAAAAGGATTATTATAAAACGAGTGAGGCGGCCAGGCTTTTAGATGTTGCGGTGAGCACTGTTCAGCTCTGGGCCAATAATGGTTCCTTACGAGCGTGGACAACTGATGGTGGACATCGTCGTATTGAGCGAAGTTCAGTTGAAGAAATGTTAGCTCAGCAGCAGGCCGTTAATACAAATTTAAAATCTGCTATATCAGTTATACAAAACAATATTCCCAAACAGTATCCCAATCAAAACATTATTTATCTTGCTTTATCGTTTTCTGAAGCACGCTTAAAAACAAAATTAATAAGCAGTATTCAACAAGCTCATTATCAGGTACAGAGTTTCACCTCTATAAATGAAATACAGACTGCCTGTGAAAAAGTACTTCCAACAGCAATTATTCTGGATATGGCCTTTAATGATGGAGAGTTTGAAGGATTAAAAGCAATTGCACAATTAAAAAGTAATATTAAATCATGTCCTTCAATATTTTATATATCTGAATATGATAATTCTGAATTCCGCCTTGCTGCTGTTCGTGCTGGAGCAGATCGTTATTTTTGTAAACCCCTGGACATGAAAAAGTTCATTCATACTTTAACTTCTTTTAAGTCGACGATAACTGAAAATGCAAAACCTTACCGAGTATTGCTTATAGATGACGATGTGTTGATGTTAGATCTTTATTCAACCATATTAAAAAAGGCCAGCTTTGAGGTGGAAACATTAGCTAATCCACTTGATGCATTATCAATGCTCGATAAATTTAATCCTGACATTATTATTGTTGATGTTTTTATGCCTGAATGTTCCGGACCAGAATTAATTCGAATGATTCGACTTGATGATAAATGGTCTTTAATTCCCTTTATATTTTTATCGGGGAAAAATGATATTGATAGTCAGCTTGAAGCAATAAATCTAGGTGCTGAGGATTTTTTATCCAAATCGGTTAAAAATACCAGGTTGATTATGGAAGTTACTGCAATAGCAAAACGTGCACGTAACAATGTTCAGCTTAATAAATATTTAAAAAATACATTAATGGAAAATAAATACCAGTTAGTTACATTAGACCAACACGCCCTTGTTAGTGCAACAGATGTTGCTGGACGAATTACCCATGCTAATAAAAAATTCAGTGAAGTAAGTGGCTATGACATTGAAGAATTAATTGGTCAAAATCATCGTATACTTAAATCAGGTTACCACCCAGATTCCTTTTATGCAGAATTATGGAGTACGATTTCGAGAGGTGATATTTGGCATGGAATAGTATGTAATCGCAAAAAGAATGATAGGGAGTATTGGGTAGACGCGACAATTGTTCCCTTTCTCGATGATAAAGGAAAACCCTATAAATATGTATCAACGAGAACAGACATAACCGCACTTAGACAAAGCGAAGAACGCCTGGAACAGAGTCAGGAATTTGCACATATCAGTACCTGGGACTGGAATATTAGCGATGGTAGTTTGTATTGTTCTGACAGTATCTGGTCATTATGTGGTTATGACAAAATAATGACCAATGTCACATATAATGATTTTATAGCAACTATTTATCCTGATGATCTAAGAAGGGTAGAGAATGCAGTGAATAGTTGCATTAATAAAAATGTAGATTATGACATTGAATATCGTGTGGTTTGGCCCGATGCTTCTGTACATTGGTTACATGCTCAAGGTGATGTCGTTCGAAATAAAGAAGGTGTAGCAATGCACATGCTGGGTGTAGTTAAAGATATTACCAGGGCAGTAGAGGATAAACAGGATTTAATTAAAGCTCGAGAAGAAGCAGAACTGGCAAGTCGAGCCAAGTCACAATTCCTTTCAAGTATGAGTCATGAATTACGCACACCAATGAATGCGATTATTGGGTTTAGTCAGCTACTTAAAATGGAAACGGTCAATCCTTTAAATGCGGATCAACAAGGGCATGTTAATGAGATTTTAGTTGCTGGCAGTCATCTTATGACACTTATTAATGAAGTACTGGATCTTTCAAAAATTGAATCCGGTTGTATTAATATGACAATAGAGAATGTTTTGTTGGGTCAAGTGGTAATTGATTCATTGCAATTGATTATGCCTTTAGCACAGAGGCGAGGTATTAATATTAGTTTAAGAAAAAACAATTCTGATATTTCATTCGAAATATTGGTAGCGGAGAAAGTCGTCGTTAAAGCAGATCAATCACGATTAAAGCAAGTCTTGTTAAATTTATTGAGTAACGCTGTTAAATATAACAATGAAAATGGAAAAATTATAATTGCATGCGATCATAATGACAGCCAACTCAGGGTTAGTGTTACTGATACAGGAGATGGTTTAACTGAGGAACAACAGACTCAACTATTTAAAACATTTAATAGAATAGGTGCAGAGCAATCCGAAATTGAAGGTTCAGGTATTGGCCTGGTTATTACAAAAAATATTATAGAGCTTATGGGTGGACACATAGGTGCAGAATGTAAGCCAGGTAAGGGATGTACCTTCTGGTTTGACATTCCTCTGAGTTTAGAGAGTGTTGATGATGAGTTGAAAATTAAAACGGCTGAAGTACAACCTTTAAAAAATAACGAAGACACAGATACTGTACTTTATATCGAAGATAATCCGGCTAACTTCAAATTAGTATCAGGTGTTTTGGAACGCATGCAAAATATCCAGATATTGGAAGCGCATAATTCGCTGTTGGGGATTGACCTGGCTATAGAATATAAACCGGATCTGATTTTGCTGGATATTAATTTGCCTGGTATGAATGGGTTTGATGTGCTTAAGCAGTTAAAGAAACAGGATGTGACTAACAATATACCGGTTATTGCCATTAGTGCAAACACAATGACAGAGGATATAAGTAGTGGATTAAAAGCAGGGTTTGATGAATATATTACCAAACCTATTGATCTGACTGCCTTATTGCTCGTTGTAAATAAATATTTATCAGGCAACAAGGAGAATAATAAAAACACTGAATGACATAAAAATGGGTATAAGTAAATTAAATAAGTATATGAATCAATAACAGAGTTTAATGGAATTGCTATGAGCAAACTCACAGAAAAAAAATCAGTTCTATATATAGAGGATAACCCGGCAAATTTACGATTGGTTGAGCAGATATTGGATCGTATACCAAATCTCCGTATGTGGAGTGCTCCAGAGCCATTATTAGGAATGGAATTGGCTATGGAACATTTACCAGATTTAATATTGTTAGATATTAATTTGCCTGGAATGGATGGTTATGAAGTTCTTGAACAATTACGAAGTAAGGAAGAGACTTGTGCGATCCCGGTAATTGCTATTAGTGCAAATGCGATGCCTAAAGATATTAAAAAAGGCGAGGAAGCAGGTTTTGATGGCTATATAACAAAACCGGTACATGTCAAAGATTTACTGAAAATCGTTGAGAGCAATCTTACTAGCAGTGAATAACATGAAAAATTATAATAATCTTAAAATGTTTATTTACAAATTTAAGATTAAATATATTTTTATACTGTTTATTTTAAAAATTGCTTTTATAACAACTCCTGTGTTTGCGGAAATAAATTTATCAGAAAAAGAACGGCAATGGATAATGGATAATCCTGTAGTAATATTTACGGGTAATCCAAACTGGCTACCTTACGAAGCATTTGATGATAAAGGTAATTATATTGGTATTGTTGCGGATCATTTGAAAATAATATCGGACAAGACTGGTCTGGAGTTCAGGATGAACCCAAGTAAAACATGGGCGGAATCTGTCAACAAAGCTAAATCTAATACGGTAGACGTGTTGTCAGAAACCGATGATTCAGATTTAAGCTCACATCTTAATTTTACAATACCTTATATATCTAGTCGTATTGTCATTGTAATGAGTAACAAAGAAAATTATGCTGAAAGTATTGATAAGATCAAAAATAAAAAAATCGCATTAATCAAAAAACATAGTTACACCTCAAAGATTCGCAGGAAATTTTCAAACATCAATTTTATTACTGTTGACGATATTCATGAGGGTTTGATTTCAGTATCAACAGGAAAGGTTGATGCCTTGCTTTGCACTCTGGCATTGTGTAGTTATACCATATTAGATTTAGGCCTAAATAACGTAAGGATCATCGGAACAACAGAATTTGATACCAAGCTTGCCTTTGGAGTGCAAAAAAATAAACCGGAACTTCTATCGATCTTGAATAAGAGCATAAAGAAAATCAGCAAAAAACAACAGCAGATTATTCTTGATAACTGGATTAATGTCAAATTAGTCGATAAAACAGATCGTCACCTTATTGTTAAAATCAGTTTGGTTTCTATCGTTATATTTTTGGTGGTGATTTTTTGGAATCGTCGTCTATCTCAGGAAATATTGAAAAGGATAAAAGCTGAAAAGAAAAACAAAATGATTAGCGATACGCTATTTGAGTCTGAATTATGGATGAGAAGTATATTTAATTCTTTGGATGAAGCAGTATTAGTGGTAGGTGTTGATAGAAAAGTCATTCAAGTTAATGATGCAACATTGAAAATGTTTGGTTATTCAATTGAAGAAATAGCAGGCCAATCTACAGAAATGTTTCATGTCGATCATGAACATTATATAGAATTCGGTAAGAAAATAAATCAGTTTTTTAATGAACAGAGAAATGCAGATTTTGAATTTAGAGCAAAAAGAAAAAATGGTGAAATATTTTCTTCTGAGCATACGGTATCGTTTTTGAAAATGCCTGATGGTGAATCAGTTGGAATAGTCAGTGTAATTAAAGATATAACAGAAAAGAAAAAGTCTATTTTAGCGCTTGAGAAAAGTGAAGAGCGCTATCACATAATCGCAAAAGTCTCACCAGTAGGTATTTTTCGAACTGATTTATGGGGTGAATATATTTATGTAAATGAACGCTGGTGTGAATTGGCTGATATGACTGAAGATAGTGCTTTTAATGATGGCTGGGTAAATGCATTACACCCGGAAGACAGGGAACGTGTATTTAATGAATGGGGTAAAGTGATTGAAGAGAACATTAAATTTAAAACTGAATGTCGCTTTTTGCATCCGAATGGAAAAGTAACATGGTTGCTTGCTGAGGCTGAAGCAGAATATGACATGAATGACAATATTATTGGATATGTTGGAGCAATTACAGACATTACAGACCGTAAATTAGTTGAATTAGCACTGGAAGAAAGTGAAACATTACTTGAAAAGGCACAAAAAATTGCAAAAATTGGATATTGGAAACTGAAACCTGTAACAGGAGAAGTAACTGGTTCAGATGAATTGTTCCATATCTTTGGTTTTTCCCGTAAGCAAGCATCACTTGAAAAATTTTTAGACGTTGTTCATCCCGATGACAGGGAAATGGAGGTTGCTGCAATACAACGTGGTGTAGAACATGGAGAAAGCTGGGATATTGAACATCGGTTGATATGTGATGATAGAACAGAGAAATGGGTTCATGCCATAGGTAAAGCAATTAAAGATGATAATGGAAAAGTTATTGAATTGTTAGGTACTGTTCAGGACATTACTAAAGAAAAGTTAATTGACCTTGAACTTGAACAAAGTAGTCGTCGTTTTAAAGCGATGTTTGAGTCTATTACAGATGCAATTGTATATGCCGATCCAGAACGAAAAATTCGTATGGTTAACCAGGCGGCTATTAAATTATTTGGTTATGAAGAAGTTGAATTACAAGGTAATTTAACAAAAATGCTTTATGCATCTTATGATGAGTTTAAACAGCAGGGTATTAAACATTATAATCCTAATAGTAAAAATGAAACATCTACCAAGGTAATTACTTATAAATGTAAAAATGGAAATGAATTTCCTGGTGAAACATTAGGCGTAGCGGTTAGAACATCTGCAGATGAGGTTATGGGATATCTTGGTATTATTCGAGATATTACAGAACGTACATTAATGGAGTCAGAATTAGAAAGTTATCGTGAAACACTGGAATCTCAAATTGAAAAACGAACCTCTGAATTAGTTAAAGCACGTAATGATGCTGAACGCGCTAATAAAGCAAAGTCAGAATTTTTATCGAGTATGAGTCACGAATTACGTACGCCATTGAATGCTATTTTGGGTTTCGGGCAAATGCTCGAGCTTGATGAATCAGAGCTGTCAGATATTCAAAATACGAATGTTAAAGAAATTCTCGATGCGGGTCATCATTTATTGAATCTTATTAACGAAGTATTAAACCTGGCACAAATTGAAGCCGGGAAATTAGATATAAATATGGAGAAAGTTGATTTCACTAAAGTATTACAGGAATGCATGAAATTAATGAGTACATCTATAGAAGGGAGGAATATTGAGGTTATTGATAACGTAAGCGATCATCATTATTTTATAAATGCGGATTTTATGCGACTTAAACAAATATTACTGAATTTAATCAGTAATGCAGTGAAATATAATAAAGAATCCGGCCGTTTAATATTTGATAGCCGATTGATAAATAACCATCGTATTCGTATTTGTATTACTGATACGGGAGAAGGCTTAACAGAAGATGAGATAGTCAGGTTGTTTAATCCTTTTGAACGTTTAAATGTGAAGGAAAATATTCAAGGCACAGGGATAGGTTTAACGATTACGAAACATTTAAGTGAGCTTATGTTTGGAAGTATCGGTGTTAAGAGTATGCCAGGTAATGGTAGTACATTCTGGGTTGAACTCGCCTTATTCCAGGATCCTGGCAGGTATTTATAACTTATATGTTTAACCTTAAATCTAATCAAGGTGCGATTATAGTAAGTATCAGTATCTGGACAGTATTGATTGGCGTTTCTTCATCCTGGAATGTTATCGACCAAAAAAGCCATGTTGTTGAGCTTGCAACTATCGCGGCTCGTGAAAATTTTAATAAAGATCAGGCTTTTCGGCTGTGGGGTTCTAGACATGGTGGAGTCTACGTACCGCCCAATGAGCGTACCCCACCAAATCCAGCTTTAGCTCATATACCTAACCGGGATATTGTGACCGAAGATGGAACAAAACTCACTCTTATGAATCCTGCCTATATGTTAAGGCAAATGATGAATGAATATGCTGAGCTTTACGGTATTCGGGCAAAAGTAACAGGACTTGTTTTGTTAAACCCGATTAATGCACCAGATGACTGGGAAATAAATGCATTACATAAATTTGAAAAAGGTATTAAAGAAATAACCGAGCAATCAACCATTGACGGTAAACCATTTTTGCGTTTTATGCGTCCTATGTTTATGAAAAAAAGCTGTATGAAATGTCATGGACATTTAGGTTTTAAAGTGGGTGATCTTCGTGGTGGAGTCGGCGTTGCTGTCCCATTAGAGCCTTACATAAAAAGTGGTTCTAAATCAGTTATTGTTATGTGGTTAAGTCATGGAATAATCTGGATACTTGGCGTTGTAACAATACTCATTCTTCTATTCAACAGAAAACAGCGAGACATTGAAAAACAGAAAAGTTATATTCTTAAACAGGATGTATTGAATGCAGAGAAAGCCAGCCAGGCTAAATCAGAGTTTTTATCGAGAATGAGTCATGAGTTACGTACACCGTTGAATGCCATTCTTGGCTTTGGGCAAATGCTTGAGCTTGATGAGTCAGAACTATCCGATGTTCAAAATATGAATGTTAAAGAAATTCTCGATGCGGGTCATCATTTATTAAACCTTATTAACGAAATATTAAATCTTGCACAAATAGAATCTGGAAAAGTAGAAATAAATATGGACAAAGTTGATTTCACTCAGTTATTGCAGGAATGCTTAAAGTTAATGAGTAACTCGATAGAAGTAAGGAATATAGAGGTTGTTGATAATATTAGTGAGCAGCGATATTTTGTAAATGCAGATTTTATGCGTCTTAAACAAATATTCCTGAATTTAATCAGCAATGCCGTAAAATATAATAAAGAATACGGCCGTTTAATATTTGATAGTAAAATGATAAATAAACATCGTGTACGAATTTGTGTTACTGACACTGGTGCAGGATTAACAGAAGAAGAAGTCTCCAGACTGTTTAATCCTTTTGAACGTTTAAATGCAGAAGAAAATATTGAGGGTACAGGCATAGGATTAACGATTATCAAACACTTAGGTCAACTTATGGATTTAGGTATTGGTGTTGAAAGTACGCCAGGTAAAGGTAGTACATTCTGGGTGGAGTTAGAGCTTGTATTGTAAATCAATAATGGCCAGTCAATAAATATATAAGAGATTAAATTATGAATGATATAAGTCATACTACAAATATCAATCTGACTAATCAATAAATCCTTACTAATTATTTAGTAGCAGTATTGCTGTATATTGTCACTTCATTATTTTTGCCTTCATTATTGATGGCGTACAATTCTGTAGAGCCGTCGCAGAATAACGTCAGTGAACAAAATGCGATTCGGATAGTGATTGGCCGCTGCTTTTGTTTCTGAGGCAGGCATAAGTGTTTATGATGAAATCTTCTGTTATTTGGCAGACAAACTGGGACAAAAAATTAAATTTGTGTCAGGTTTTTCCTATACCACTATTAATAAAATGCTTGGTTCAGGACTGGTTGATCCCGGATTCGTTTATTTTGTTGGATATAAACATGCCTGAAATGAATGGCTATGAGGTTCTTAAACAATTACAGAATATGGATAATTTTAATAGTACTCAAGTGGTTGCAATAAGTGCCGATACTTCTCCTAGTGATGTGAAAAAAGGTTTAGAAGCAGGTTTTAGCAGCTACATTACAAAGCCAATGAGAATGCAGGCGTTATATGAAATAGTTGATAATATATTCCAGGTAAACACATATTAAAACTAATGAATAAAAGACTATTGAAAAAAAATATGTTTTTAATTTAAAAAAGTGTGTGAATAGCCGGTGAAAGTTGGCCGTATCTGGTTTTTAGTTTGTGGCATTTTTCTTGCAAGAAATACTTGAGTTTATCACTATATATGAAGAGACGCTTACATTACATAGCAGTAATAAGGTTAGTAATTGATGAGTTTAATTAGATGAATAAAATAAATATGGACGATAACATTATCCGCAAAACATGGCCTGCCTGGGGGGTGTCGCTGTTTACAATTGTTGTCGCACTTTATATTGGTAAAGCTGATGGGTGGGTTTCAGCTTTATTGGTGATATTTATTTCTATAGTGTGGGCAATTTTTCTGACTCGACTGGTTTCAAATTTAAAACAAAGTGTTGCAGCAGAGCTGGCAGACAATGAATTAAATGGTGTTAATACCCAGGCATTAGAATGTCTTGAAAAAATATCGGTAGCTTCAACACAGGAAATACCGCCTCTAATAGAAAGTATGGACCAACTTCATAGTGTGATTTCAGATGCAAGTAAAAAATTAAATGTAAGTTTTAATGGTTTAACTGAAAATTCAGACAGGCAGAGTAGTTTAACGTTGGAAATTATCGAGCAATTAAGTGTGAAGGATAATAATGATAACGTCACTTTAATATTTGATAAGTTCGCAGGTGAAACTGCCAGGGTATTACAAGGTTATGTAGAGTTAACGGTTAATGTAAGTGATAAAGGTATTGAAGCAGCTAATAAAATGCATGATATGAGTAAACATATGGATGTCATGTTTTCTTTACTAGAGCAAGTGAAATATATCGCCGATCAAACAGGCATGTTAGCACTTAATGCTTCGATTGAGGCAGCCCGGGCGGGTGAGTTTGGACGAGGTTTTGCCGTTGTAGCCAACGAGGTACGAAATCTTGCTGATAAATCATCAAGTTTAAATGAGCAAATTCACAACAATGTAAGTTTGAGTCGTGAAACATTGAGAGAGACCAATGAAATTGTTGGAAATATTGCCTCACTGGAAATGCAGCAGGCTTTGGATGCAAAAGATAATATTGACGAAATGATGGTAGAACTGGAACGGGTTAGCCATTTTGTTGCTGATAGTTTGCAAACATCATCAGGTATTGCTGCAGCAATTCAATCTGATGTAGGAAATGCAGTGATGGCTTTGCAGTATGATGATATGGCTTCGCAGCTAAATGCACATGTAAAAACCTGGCTTGATAATCTAAAAAATGGAATACATTCAGCTCAATTATTACTTGAACAGGATGATGCTAGTATTATTTTGAAAAATATAAATGCAGCATTACAACTTCAGATTGAAGAAAAGCCAGCATCACGACGTGCAGTAGCATCATCATCAATGGAACAAGGTGATGTTGATTTATTTTGATTTATAAAGGTAATTTAAATTTAATTATTAATATAGCTCAATTTTTATAGAGGACATAGTATGACTATTTCAACCCGTTTTTCTAAAAATAATGACGCCTATACTATTAGTATTGATGGCGCGTTTGACTTTGCCAGGCTTAATGAATTTCGTGAAGCATACAGCAATGAAGAAATTCGATCCGCAAAAATTATTGTTGACTTGAGTAAAACAGAAACAATAGATAGTTCAGCGTTAGGTATGTTGTTGAACATGCAAAGGCATTTGAAAAAAGCCAATGGTGAAATCAGTATAGTTAATTGTAACCCTGTTGTTGCTAAAATATTTAATATTACGCATTTTGAAAAAAAATTTAATATTGAATAAAAATGATAAAAATACTTGTAGTAGATGATATTGCGACTAATCGAAGTTTGCTCTTTCACATGCTGAATGTGATAGGTGAATTTGAAATTATTGAAGCGGTTGATGGTCATGAGGCAATAACACTATTTGAGAAAAAAAATCCTGATTTAATTTTAATGGATGTAAATATGCCAGGGATGGACGGTTATGCATCAGCCACTGCAATAAAGGAACTTAGTGGTAATCAATATACCCCTATAATATTTGTCACTGCATTAAGTTCTGAGTCCTCCCTTACTCATTCGCTTTCTTCTGGTGGTGATGATTTTATTAGTAAGCCCTTCAGCGCAGAAATACTGGAGTCGAAAATCAATGTTCATTTGCGTATCCGCGAACTCAATCTGGAATTAAATGACAGCAATGAAATACTCACTGTGCTTAATCAACGGCTGTTCAATGATAAAGAATTGATCGAACATTTTTTTGAAAACGCCTTACAACAAAGCTTCAGGGATGAAAATATAATTAAATATCATATGTCTTCAATGTCGACATTTAATGGCGATGTACTATTGGTAAAGCGTGGTCCTGAAGGAGGTCTTTATCTCATTATGGGGGATTTTTCTGGCCATGGTTTAACTGCAGCAATGGGTACCTTACCAGTGGCTTTAATTTTCTACAAGATGGCAGAAGCAGGTGCTGCAGCTGGAGATATAGCACGTGAATTAAATATTGAACTCAATAAACTCATGCCCCCAGGTATGTTTTTTGCTGCGACCTTGCTTGAACTAAATACACGTGGTGACATTATGACTGTTTGGGCCGGTGGCGTTCCGGAAAGTTACTGTTTAAGTGATAAGGGTGATTTAAAAGAAGTTATACATGCTCAACATATGCCGTTGGGCATTTTAGATGACACTGAGTTTGACGCTTCAACTCAGTTTTTTGATGTTGAAAAAGATGACAGGGTTTATTTATACAGTGATGGAATTATTGAAGCTATAAACCCTCAGGGTGAACAATTTGGTGATGATAGACTGAAGGAAATTTTAATTTCGCAAAAAAATGATCGATTTAAACAAATATTAAGTGGATTAGATTCTTTTACCGGCAAAAATGATCAGAATGATGATATCACCCTGGTTGAATTAACCTGTTGTAATATTCCTGCTCCTGAGGTTGATGACAATGAATCCATGGGTGAAGATTATATTTTACCCTGGCAATTTTCTGTGTCACTTTCAGCTTACGAAATTCGTAAACAGGATAATGTGAAAAAATTATCGGAGATGCTGGGTACGTTGCCTGGATTAGCAAGGCATAAAAGCGTATTACATATTTTATTATCAGAAATGTATTGTAATTCAATTGATCACAGTATATTGAAATTAGATAGTGTCGATAAAGACAACGATAAACATTTTGTTGATTACTATAAACGTCGTGATCTGAAAATCAAAAACCTGAAAGATGTTTTTATTAATTTTAATTTTAAAATATTACAAGAAGAAAATATACGCTATCTGCAAATACAAATTAAGGATAGTGGGCAAGGTTATCATGGTGAAATTTTAAATAGCTCAGATGATCTCCTTTATGGTCGTGGGCTATGTATTATTTGTAACCTCTGTGAAAAAGTGTCATTTTTGGAAGAGGGGAAAACTCTGCAAGCTCTATATCAACTATAAAGATCTTGTGTGAAGCAGAGATTACACTTTTCTTTTCTGTGAACTACTATGTTTAGGATGTCTTCAGGAAAGTTATATGCAATAGTCTCATTAATTTGAGGGGGATAGCGTGACGTTTCGTAATATATTATTTATTCACTCTGGAATATTTTTTATAAGCTTATGTGTTGGCAATACAACAATAGCTTCTGACAAACAAATAATTATGGGAGCCGGACCGTCAACGGTTGTAGCAACATTATTTTTTAAACATTTTTCTAAAATGAGTGTGTCTAAAGGATATCTGTTTGAGGTTGAGCAACGCTCTATAAAACACGCTGGTGGCATTAAAGCAGCTGAAAAATATTATTTTGGTCGTACCGGACGAATACTTAATGAACAGGAAAAGGCTAAAAATAAACGTGATATTATTTTGGCTGGAATCCCTATAGCAATTGTTGTCGGAAATAAGGTCGGTGTTGAAAAAATATCGATAGAACAGCTTGAAAATATTATGACGGGAAAAATAAGCCGTTGGAGCCAGCTAGGTGGTGTTGAACAGGATATTGTTCTGGTTGGCCGTGAAAATACGGAAGCTGTTTTTAGTGTTTTAAAAAAACAATATCCTTTTTTTACACAGGCAAAATTTAATGCAGTACTAAAACGCGATCATCAGGTTGTTAATTTGTTAAAAACAAGCAATGGCGATTATGTTATTTCATTTGGAGCAGAATCTAATTTTAAAAGCAGCAGTCGCCTGAATGTAACTGGTTTTTCAGCAGGAGTGAGTCTCGGTCTGGTTTATGATTTATCCAATCAGAAACATTTATTAGTCAATGCAGCTATAAAATATGCACAAAGTGATGAATGGGCTGAGATACTAAGAAGAAATAAATTTCTTCTCCCGCAACATTAAAAAAATATTGTTAAGGTTTTATATGCGTAAGTCCGCTACATATATAGTCTTTTTCCTGTCTGCAATCCTTCTGCTGGTTGTTTGTGCAACTAATTATTGGCTTTATGATACTAATGTAGAACGTATTAAAAGTTCACTACAATCAGAAGTCGATAATACGATCATAGGGATTACTAATTTAGCAGGTTACTATATTAATTCTTATGAGCATGAATTGTTAAATAAATTGGTTCTGGATATAGCGCAGCGTGAAGATATTCTTTTTGTCTCGGTAAAAAATATTAAAGGAGATGTCAGTTTTTCAGCAGGGCAGAATGAGAACTTAAAAAGCTATTCCTATACTAAAAAAATATACTATAAAAAGGAACATGTAGGTTTCGTATCGTTATCAGTTACACATTCTACAATAAAGCAACAGTTACGAGGAGCATTACAGGAAAGTGTTATTCTGTTATTTGTTTCTGTATCTCTTATAATTGCATTAATATTTTATGTTTTTCGCAGCAAAGTAATGCAGGGTAAGGCTGAGATTGCAGACAGTGAGAATGAAGCCAAATCTGCATTTCTTGCTCGTATGAGCCATGAACTACGTACGCCGATGAACGCCATTCTTGGCTACGGACAGATGCTACAAATGGATGCAGAAGAATTTAGTAATATTCAGAGAGACAATATCAGAGATCTTCTTCAAGCAGGTCATCATTTGACTGTGCTTATTGATGAAGTACTGGATTTTGCCAATATAGAATCTGGTAAGTTAAAAATTTCAATTGATAAAGTTATTCTCGATGATGTAATAGAACACAGTATTACAGCAGTACAACCTTTAATATCATCTCAACAAATAAAAATAAGCAACAATATACATGGTGAAGGTCATATTGTTATGGCTGATGTGACACGACTTAAGCAGGTAATGTTAAAACTGCTTTCCATCGCAGTGAAATACAATCATATTAATGGATGTATAATCCTGAGTAGTGAGGTCGTTGATGAGAAACGTATCCGCATCAGTGTTACCAACAATGGAAAAGGTTTGACGAAAGAAGTTGTTGATAAATTATTTACACCTTTTGAACGACTGGATATTAAGAATAATGTAGAAGGAGCTGGTATTGGCCTTGCGATTGCAAAGAACATGGTTGAACTTATGGGTGGAACGATTGGGGTTGAAAGTACGCAAGGTGAGGGTAGTACTTTCTGGTTGGAAATTGAATTAACGAATTAGTAACTAATGCTACTCTGAACTTGTTTTTACCAGATAACGTATTTGATTTTGTATACGGGACAGTTTCTAAATTAAAATCAGGCATATTAAATGTTTAAAAATAAATTACATAATAGAGTTTATGCCTTAATTGCAATTGGCATACTTATGATAGCGTTGATTTTTATATTATCTGATGCAGTAAATACAAACTTTAATAAAACAAGTTATCTTTGGGGGAAAAATATTCAGCAGGAAGTTATGATCAGTAAATCAATTGCTTTATTAAATAGCAATATGGGTTATGGTGGGTTTATTCACAATTTTAAAAATTTGATAATACGCCGCGACCTCAGTCGTTATCAGCATGCACTTGAACGTAATATTGTTGAGTTAACCTCTCAGCTGGATAAAATTGAATTGCTGGCTACTTCCAATAAAGATCGTGCTGCTATAAAAACTCTTCGTTTAACTTTTAATGAGTATGTAGAGAAGTATGAAATAGCAAAAAATATGATACTCAATAAAAAGACGACAAGTGAAATAGATTCGGTAGTGAAAGTGTCTGACAAGAAAGCACTGGTTGCGATGAACACACTTTCCTCCAGCATAAATATGAGAGCAGAAAAAATCAATCTATTATTAATAAATAATAAGTTTGATGCGCAACAGATGATCCAGATTGTGAGGTTGTTAATTTTCATTTTCATTATTGTGGTGATCTCGTTTTTAATTCGATATGTAAAACGGGAGTTCGAAATTAATATACAGTTACTTAGTGAAAAAGAAAAAGCTGAACATGCCAGTATGGTAAAGTCACAATTTCTCTCTTCCATGAGTCATGAATTACGCACTCCCATGAATGCTATACTTGGTTTTTCTCATTTACTTGAGATGAAAGCAGATGATGAGGTGATGAAACATTATATTCATGAAATTATTAGTGCTGGAAATAATTTATTAGAATTAATTAACCAGGTGCTAGATCTTTCGAAAATACAAACAGGAATGATGGTTTTATCTATTAATCGCTATAACTTAAGTGATTTGCTTAATGAAAGCTTATTAATAATTCAGCCTATGATTGATAAATATTCAATTGAAATAGATAACAAAATTGATTCATCGCCTGCATATACTATTAATGTTGATAAAGCACGATTTCGGCAGATACTTATTAACCTGTTATCAAATGCCATTAAATATAACCATGAAAATGGCAAAGTAATAATTGATTGCATGCAAACTGATGAGAACATGCTTTGTCTATCCGTTTCAGATACAGGAAAAGGCTTGACAGCCGAACAACAAAGTCATCTTTTTAAACCATTCGACCGAGCTGGAGCAGAAAATTCTAATATTGCAGGCGCGGGATTAGGTTTAGTGATATCTAAGGACTTAATAGAAAAAATGAATGGCACAATTGGATTTGAAAGCGAAAGTGGTAAAGGAAGTCGTTTCTGGATTCAGCTTCCCTTATCGTAATCATCAGTTTCGTACAGGTAACTGTTATATTTTAATATTATTATTTAGTTTGTATTCAGCGAGATATTTAATATATGGTGCCGAGAAGAGGACTTGAACCTCCACGGGCCGAAAGCCCACTAGCACCTGAAGCTAGCGCGTCTACCAATTCCGCCACCTCGGCAAAGGTGAGCTCATTTCTGAGGCAGCGAACTTTACCGAGACTCTCTGGTACTGTCAATCATGGTGTTTTATAGTTAGGGTGGTTTATATTTAAGCATCAGTTCATTTTTTGTAGTAAAATCAACGTTTTCCCACTTTCGCCACATCTAAACAGGCAAGATACCTAATTCACATGACAGACAATATAGAGAACAAAAAAGTAGTAGATCCTCATGCTAAGCGTGAATCGAGCAAATATGACAATCCGATTCCCAGCCGTGAGTATATTCTTGAGCAACTTGAAGCTGCGGGGCAACCTCTTGATCGCAAGACTATTACTGATTTATTAGGTCTATCAGAAGATGAAAATGGCATTGAAGCCTTACGTCGCCGTTTGCGCGCAATGGAGCGTGATGGTCAGCTGATGTTTACCCGTAAAAAAGAATACGCATTGATTAGTAAAATGGATTTACTCACTGGTCGCGTTATTGGTCATGCTGATGGTTTTGGCTTTTTGTGCCCTGAAGATGGAAGTGATGATTTATTTTTGACTGCTTTTCAAATGCGTCGTTTATTTCATGGTGATAAAGCGATTGTTCGTGTTGCCGGTGTTGATAGAAAAGGTCGTCGTGAAGGTGCTTTAGTTGAGGTACTTGAACGGGCAAACCCTTTTATAGTCGGTCGACTATTTATTGAAAGTGGTGTCGGTTATGTTGTTGCTGATAACAAACGTATTAGTAACGATGTTTTAGTACCACAGGAAAATGTTGGTAATGCCCATCACGGCCAGATTGTTTCGGTTGAAATTGTTGAGCAACCTACTCGTCATCGTCAGGCAGTGGGTAAAGTGGTTGAAGTACTCGGTGATCACATGGCTGCCGGTATGGAAATTGATATTGCGATGCGTTCTCATGGAATTGCAACAAACTGGTCAGATTCTGTTGAGAATGAAATTAAAGATTTATCAGCTGAAGTCCCGGAAAATGCAAAAAATGAAAAAGGCCGCATTGATATCCGTGATTTACCTTTAGTTACGATTGATGGTGAAGATGCACGTGACTTTGATGATGCGGTTTACGTAGAATCGAATGATAAAGGCTGGCGTTTACTTGTGGCCATTGCGGATGTTTCTCATTACGTTGAACTTGATACTGCATTAGACAAAGAAGCACATGAGCGTGGTACCTCTGTTTATTTTCCTGAACGCGTTATTCCAATGTTACCTGAAGTTTTATCCAATGGTTTATGTTCACTTAATCCTGAAGTAGATCGTTTATGCATGGTTTGTGACATGCAACTGGATAAAAGAGGGAAAGTGGAATCTTATAACTTCTTTGAAGGTGTAATGCGTTCGCATTGTCGTTTCACTTATACTAAAGTTGCTGAAATTATTGAGAATCAGGAGAGTGACCTACATACAGAATATAAAGATTTTGTACCGCAATTATTAGAAATGCATGGTTTATTTAAGGTTCTGTTAAAACGTCGTAAGAAACGTGGCGCGATAGATTTTGATACCACTGAAACCCGTATTGTCTTTGGTGAAGATCGTAAGATTGATAAAATTATTCCTTTAGTTAGAAATGATGCACATAAATTGATTGAAGAGTTTATGATTTTGGCCAATGTGAGTGCAGCGAAACTCTTACTTAAGAATAATATACCTGCGTTATATCGTGTTCATGGCAGTCCTAAAGAAACTAAAATAGAAGGCTTAAAAGAATTTTTAGCAGAAGTTGGATTGACTCTGGGAGGAGGTGAGAAACCTGCTCCAGGTGATTATGCTGAACTATTGGCATCTATTCAGGAGCGTCCTGATATGCACCTTATTCAAACAGTTTTGTTACGTAGTTTGCAACAAGCCGTTTATACCCCTGATAACAATGGTCACTTTGGTTTAGCACATGATGCCTATGCACATTTCACTTCTCCAATAAGACGTTACCCGGATTTATTAGTTCATCGTGGGATACGTCATCTTGTACGTGGTGGGGATGCGGAAAGTTATTACTACACTGAAAACACAATGCGTGGTTTAGGCGAGCATTGTTCACAAACTGAACGTCGCGCAGATGAAGCAACACGAGATGCAGTTGACTGGCTTAAGTGTGAATTCATGATGGATAAAGTGGGTGAAGTCTTTGAAGGTACGATTACCAGCGCAACCGGTTTTGGTCTTTTTGTCGAGCTGGATAAAATTTATGTTGAAGGTTTGATACATGTTACTTCTCTCGATCATGATTACTATCATTTTGATGCTGCACATCATCGTTTAGTCGGTGAACGTACCGGACAAGTTTTCCGTTTAGGTGATCACATTGTTGTTAGTGTTGCTAAAGTGAATCTTGAAGATAAGAAAATTGATTTTGATTTGGTGTCAGCACAACGCACACCAGGAAAAACCGCTTCAAGAAAGAAAAATGAAGCCTTAGCACAACAAGCTAGTATGGAAGATGATTTTTCTGATAACAAATCAGAAAAGCAAGCGAGTAAGAAAAAGGCAAGTAAAAAGAAAACCGGTAAAAAGAAAGTTGTAAATAAAAAGCGTGATGCGGATGGTAAAAAAATAAGGCTTAAAAAGAAGAAGCTAAATAAAAAAGCAAAGAAGCGTTTAGCCGAGAAGAAAAAGAAAGAGAAAAAGAACAAAAAATAGTCTATGAATGCATCATTCAATATACTGAATTTATTCCCCCTCCCTCAGGGAGGGGGCTAGGGGGAGGGGATAACTTGTATCACTGTCACCCCTCCCTAGCCCTCCCCTTGAAGGGTAGGGTGAACTCATTTTTATATTTTATGCTATGGCCAACAACAACACACATTACATTTATGGTTTACACGCAGTAAAAGCGGTACTCGAACGTGAGCCAGAAATGGTTTCAAAAGTCTGGCTGGAAAACTCCCGCCGTGATGATAAAGCAAAAAAAATACTGCAATTAGCTCACGATGCCAACGTTAAACCTGAGCGGGTTAAACGTGATGTGCTTGAGAAATTAGTGGGTGATGATGTTATCCATCAGGGTGTGGTTGCGTTAAGTAAGGATACTCCCGCCGGTAATGAAAAAACCTTAAAGCAATTGATGGATGATCTCAGCGTTCCTGCTTTTTTGCTGATTTTGGATGGTGTTCAGGATCCACATAATTTAGGTGCATGTTTGCGCACCGCCGATGCCGCGGGTGTACATGCGGTTATTGCGCCAAAAGACAAAGCTTCGGGATTGACCTCTGTAGTGAGAAAGGTGGCCTGTGGAGCTGCAGAAACCGTGCCTTTTATACAAGTGACCAATTTGGCTCGCACCATACGTGAATTACAGCAATCGGGTGTCTGGATGGTAGGTACTTCACTCGATACTGAGCAGAACATCTATCAGGCTGATTTAACCGGCCCACTGGCGCTGGTGTTAGGGGCAGAAGGCAAAGGTTTACGCCGTTTAACCGCCGAAAACTGTGATTTTTTGGTCAAATTACCAATGTTAGGTACAGTGCAAAGCCTGAATGTCTCGGTAAGTGCCGGGGTGTGTCTTTACGAAGCAGTACGTCAGCGGACAAAATAAAATCTTTTACCGCAAAAAAGACGCAGAGAACGCCAAGGTAAAACCTTTTAAAAGAGCTTTTAACGTTAGATTGATTTTTAAATATTTATCTTTCCTGGCGTCCTTTGCATCTCTGCGGTAAAAATTCTTTTGAACTAGCAGTATTTACCGCTATTTCCTTGTACCTGAGCCAATTTTTAAGTAAAATCGCGCCCTTGCTGTCCCTGCATAATATTGGGGCAGTTTCTCCTTGCCCCACCGAATAGTTCGGGGGGCTCAATAGCCACGAGGAGCGCTATGAGACACTATGAAATCGTGTTTTTGGTC
>CAZZIS010000050.1:16695-22099 GCA_964654445.1 uncultured Thioalkalispiraceae bacterium | reverse complement strand
GTTAGGGTTATACTGACAAAACTCGAAGAGGTTTATTAAGTGAGACCGGACATAAACTTACAGTTCACCGTAAGAATGCAGCCCCGACAAAAACATATTCACCCCAACAAAGGCAAATAAGGTCACAAACAAGCCAATCACCGCCCACCAGGCCAGGGGTACGCCTCGCAATCCTTTCATTAAGCGCATATGTAACCAGGCTGCGTAGTTTAACCAGACAATCAATGCCCATGTTTCCTTGGGATCCCACGACCAATAGCCTCCCCATGCTTCAGCTGCCCACATGGCGCCTAAGACGGTGGCGATAGTGAAAAAAGCAAATCCCAGGGCGATGGATTTGTGCATCACATCATCCATCATATCGAGCGAGGGCAAACGTGCTGCAACCAAACCATCTGGATTTCTTTTAAGTGCTGCATCTTTAATTAAATACGCGACACCGATCATTGCGGCTAAGGCAAATGCCCCATAACCGACAAAATTGGCAGGAACATGTATTTTCATCCAGTAGCTTTGTAAGGCCGGCACTAAAGGTTTAATTTCAGATGCGCCTTTTTCAAAGTGATACCACAATAAAAAAACCACCGCTGCTGTAATAACCAGTAAAACAAACGCACCGAGTGAGCGAGTTTCATAGCGTTTTTCATAATAGAGATAAATCAGTGAGGTAATAATCGCAAATAAAATAAAAACTTCATATAAGTTACTTACCGGGATATGACCAATATCAACACCGTGTAAATATGTCTCACGCCAGCGCACCAGTAAGCCGATAAAACCCATTGCTGTTGCAGACCAGGTCATTGCAGTTGCTACTTTACCGGTAAAGGTATTACCCGAAAATAACTCAATAAAATAAGCCACAGTTGCCATCACAAACAATGCACTCATCCACATGGTGGCAGATTGACCCGAAAGTAAAAATTTCAAAAAGAATTTACTTTCACCCGCTGCTAAATCCGTGCCATATAAATTAATAGCGAACAAACTTAATACTGCAACATAAAACATTAGACCACGAGCAGGTTTCCACATCCAACCAACCGCAATAAGCGAAAGTGCTGTGCCAAATAAAATACCAGCCTCATAAACATCCATTAAACCAGAATATTTTTGAAAAGCATAAACACTACCAACAAGTAATAACGCAGCGAATATCCAGTCAAACATATTTAGCTGTTTAAAAAAAGATGGCTGTATTTCACTTCTCATAAATTCATTAGGTACTGACATTTAAATCACCTGTTCTTAATCTTTAATTTTTTCAGTTGTGAATTTTTTAATCTTACTGGCTAAAGCTTCAAAGCTTGAAGCAAAATCACGTTGATTTCTGTTTCCCGAGCCTGCGAATGTAATTTTTAATTGTTCATCTTCAGGTTTTAATATAATCCATACACGTTGGTATGAAATATAAAACATCATAAAGATGCCAACAATTAACATTACACAACCCAGGTAAAAAATATTTTGCCCCGGGTGGCGCGTAATCTGAATGCCTGAAGATTCACGTTGTTTAAATTCAGCTAACTGAAAATAAACAGGTGATCCATAAATCCCTATACTTGCAAAAGCAGAAATAGCATCTTCAAAGAACAGGCTATCTTCATCACTGACACCCTCTTTGGTGTCCACGCCCTCCTGCTTTAATATCGCAAGGAAAGTAGTCTGTAAAAGGTTTTGTAAAACCTTAACATAAGCTTCAGCGACATTAACCTGTCGGTCTTTAGGGACTTTCTCTTTAATGTCCTGATCAATAGCAACATATCCCCCCTCATTAAACAGGGTTAATAAGCTCATCATTGATGTCACCACATCGGCTTGCAACTTTTTATCAATTTTACTCGCCTCACTCATTGCCGCCCTGACGCTGTCTTGTGCAATACGTTTAACCCTGGCCGGATCATGTAATAAAGCATGAAAAGACATAAAACGATCCAGACTGTCGTTTTCATCAACCGGTATATGTAAATAACGAAAAGGCTCAGCGACCGAACTCCGCATGCCTGTGAGGAAAAAACGACGATTTTCCTGCGTCACTGGCAACATGTAATTGTGATATTCGTTAGCCGCACCACTTGCATCACGCATTTTAAAGGTAAAACTTGGACCAAAGTTTTTAAATCGTTTTCCTGTTTGTGCTTTTTCTTCTTTTGTATTTGGAAAAATATTAAATACTTTGAAGTCATCAAGTTCAAGCGTGTATTTTCCCGCTAATGTATTTAACGCGCGTTTTTCTTTTACAGATATATTAACTTCGAGTGGTTGAATTTTTTTACTATTAAAAGGCCATGCCCGTAATGAAAGATTCGAACCACCATCTCCAAAACTGGCCTGATACATTGCGTAACCACGATATACGAGTGGATGGTTTACCGAAATTGTTTTTTGCAGTGGCTTTTCTAACTGATCATCATGAATAACAAGATCACTTTCGAATGATTTTGGCATACCTGATTCATAATGCTTTATCCGAAAATCTTTTAACTCAATGCTAAAGGGAAGCTCCTGAACAAGGTAACCCTCACGCACATTTAAAAATACAATATTACTTGTTGTTCCTTCCTGTAATGATATCGATCCGCGAAAAGCGATCGAGTCTTGTGGCTTTAAACGTGCCGTTGCAGGAACTTCATCTGCCCGAATATCCCGGGTCTCCGGAACAATACGGCCTGTCCATTCTTTAATAGTTAAACCAAAACCACCATCAAGAAAACTGCCAATACAAAGTACAACTATACCTACATGAGTAAAAATATAACCTGATCGATTCCAGGCACCTTTCATTCCTGCAATTACATGATGATCATTATGGTCTTTTACACGAACACGAAAACCTTTTAGCTTTAAAAAGTATTGTAGATTTTGTTCTATATCTTCAGCTTTGTATTCAGTCGACCATGAGTGGCTGTTACTCATTAAACGCAGTGATTTTTCTTTTACGTTTAATCTAAACTGTTGCATATCTCGCAACATGGTTGGCGTGTTTCGGTAAATACAAACGCTGGTGCTTAAAACAAGAAAAACTAATAAGGCAAGAAACCAGATTGTTCCGTAAACATTATATAAACCAATAGTTTGAAACACTTCATGCCAGAAAGGACCAAACTTAATAATATAATCATTATAAGGCTGGTTTTGTTGTAAAACAGTTCCAATTACTGAAGCAAAAGCAATAGCAACTAAAATAGTAATAGCCAGATTCATTGAGCCAAAAAACTCAAGAAGAATGTTTAAACGGAAATGTTTTTTATTAGACGTATTCACAGGTTTATTCTTACAACTTTATATTTTTACAATCAGAAACATAAAAAAAGGCGGTTATTAACCGCCCTTTATTATATTTTCACTTAACCCTGTTTAAAGAGTTAAAAAATATGAATTAATGCAAACCAGAAATATATGAAGCAACAGCTTTAATTTCTTTATCACTCATTTTTTCTGCAATATTCTGCATCATCTTATTCATGTCGTTTGTACGTGCACCAGAACGAAAATCTTTCATTGCTTTTTCAACATATGTTGCATGCTGACCACTCAACTTAGGAAATTTCGCTGCTGGGTTACCAGCACCGGTAGGACCATGACATGCAATACAAGCTGCAACACCTTTCTTTTTATTACCACCACGATAAAGTTTTGCACCTGCTGCTGCTAACTTCTTGTCTGTCGCACCTTGTGTTCCGGTCTGACTGGCAAAGTAAGCACCAAGATCATCCATATCTGTCTGACTTAAACCTGCCGCCTGAGAAGCCATTAATGGATCACTACGTTGACCGGCTTTAAAGTCAGCCAATTGTTTAGCGATGTATCCTGCACTTTGTCCAGCAAGTTTAGGCCATGCTGGATTAGCACTATTACCGTTTGGACCATGACAACCGAAACAATTAGCAGCTTTCGCTTGACCTGCCTTGGCATTGCCGGCAGCAACACTAACACCCGTTGATGCCACCATAACAGAGAGGGCACAAACGGCAATTAAAGTTTTATAAATCATGAGATATTAATTACCTTTAAAATTATTTAGATGCATCGACCATATATTGAACTGTAGATTTAATTTCTGCATCAGTTAAGTTTGCACGTCCACCTTTAGGAGGCATCGCACCTTTACCTTCAATTGCATGTTTTACCATAGTATCCATGCCTGCAGCAATACGTGCTTTCCAGGCAGCTTTGTCACCCAATTTTGGTGCACCCGCAGCACCACTGGCATGACATGCCATACATGCCGCACGATAAGTTTTTACATCTGCCTGAGCTGTCGACACCAAACCAAATAAAGCTATTGTTGCAACTGATACTGATATTAATTTTTTCATGTTAGGACTCCTTAAGTCTTTAATTCAAATATTCGATATTAAATTCTGTGTACATGTTTTATTTATGACATGCTAAAATAGTGTTTGATTCAATAATATTTTTTAATCTTAGATAAGCATTATATACGCTATCTGCTATACAGTAATTAAATTCTAATTATTATACCCCAGAGTATACTTATCTCATAACTGGTAACATAAAGTTGACTAAAACACACAACAACCCAGCACGCTATAACATCACAAAATTTGACAAGAGTGTACCTAATCCTGAACAGGCTCCACCTGATCTCGGTCAAGAAGTTGCCTTTGCTGGACGTTCAAACGCAGGAAAATCCAGTGCATTAAACAGAATCACGTGCCAAAAGTCACTCGCACGAATCAGTAAAACCCCCGGTCGCACCCAGCACCTGGTCTTTTTTCGCATTGACAATGACCGCCGACTGGTAGATTTACCCGGCTATGGCTTTGCTAAAGTCCCTGACAAAGTAAAACGAGAATGGGCTCTCTCATTAGAAAAATACTTACAAGAACGTCAATCATTACAAGGACTTATCCTGTTAATGGATGTCAGGCACCCCTTAACAGACTTTGACCAGAAAATGCTGGAATGGTGCCAACACGCAAATATGCCGGTACACATCCTGCTTACCAAAGCAGACAAACTCAAACGCGGTGCAGCACAAAACACCCTGCTTTCCGTAAGACGCGACCTTGCTGAGCTGGCAAACGTCAGCATACAACTCTTTTCGTCCCTAAAAGGCACCGGATTAGAAGAAGCTCAAGCCGTACTCGATCGCTGGCTGGATTTTCCTGTTAAATAGCGAGTATTTAGGAGCTAGAACTAAGGATTAGCGCTCTAAATCCGGCTATAAAGTTGGAGGGTCAAATCAGGACGCGCAAAAGATGCCATCTGGCCGCCACGGATGGCGGACATGCAGTAGAATTGTCTGGAACAATTCTTGCCTTGGCTGCTCAACTGCCACGTCCATATGGCAGACGGTCTTAATTTGACCCTCCAGCTCCATATCCTTACTTTAGTAGCTGGCTAAATTTCATCTCACTAATCATAGATTCCATAATTC
>CAZZIS010000050.1:0-16595 GCA_964654445.1 uncultured Thioalkalispiraceae bacterium | reverse complement strand
GGGTTTGGGATGGGGAAGAGTAGAAGAATACTTCATACTATATATTCCGGGGCAAAGTATATGTCTGGTATTGGGGCCAGACGCTTAATACCACCAAGGGATTAAAGTAATATCAAGTAATGTAACTATAGGCATCGCCTCATCAACTTTAAAGCCAACATTTGTGAACATTTGTGAACCATTGTATTAATCTGAAACAAAAAAAACCCCGGGACGAATAAGGTTACGGCCCGGGGCAAATCACACTGTTCGGTTGGGGTAAACCGAACCAAGCTTTCCCATACATTAGGGAGAATCTATGGGAAGTGTGCATTTCTGCACTGTTGCTATGACGTCAGTTTAATAAATAAGTTCAAAATATTTCATGAACAAATCGATATTATCTAGATCGATTCCATCACAACCAGATAAAAGAATAACATCTGAAAATTTATGTTTTTATAGCGGTTACAAGGAAAACAGGGTAACGTCTATCTTCTTTATTAACGGTGTGAGCGGTAGTAAATTCGATCTCTTTAAAGCCCTTTTTTTCCAGTATACTTTTCAAATTACTTCGATCAAAACCATCATGATATACACCTTCTATATCAGCAGGGTGAAAGGTTCCGTCTTCTGCATCCAGGTCCGCCAAAGCCACTTTAGCGCCTGGCTTCAGGTGTTCAGCAATACTTTGAATTAATAAGTTTGTATCTTTTACGTGGTGCATGGCCATCGCACTCATAATAAGATCAAATTTTCTGTCTAAAGGTTGCTCAGTGATGTCCTGACATATTGCTTCAACTTTGCCATGAAAGTCTGCTTTAGAAACCAATTCATCCAGCATGGACTTTGAAATATCTACCGCAACAACATTTTTAACATGAGGTAAAATGTGCGAAGTAATTAACCCGGTTCCCGCACCAAAATCCATAACCTGCATTTGATCATTAAGCTCAACGTTTTCCAGAATGGCTGAGCCGGTTGCGTTTGAGAGTTGTAACACCATTTCATTAACATCCCAATCTTTCGCTTTTTCATTGAATAAATCTGCCATCTCACTATTCCTGACTTTATTTGTGTCTAAAAGGGTAATTGTACCGAAGTTTTCCCACTCTGCTCTAAATAATCTCCCGTAACATAAAAAACCACTAAATTTATTCGTTTTGTTCTTTAAATGTGACATGAGAAAAAATTCATGCAAAAAAAGGGTGGACAATATGCATACTTACTCACAATTTAAACGGAACTTTATTGTGGTTATTTGCTCTATTTGTTAACATTTGTTAACAATTCAAATAACAATAATTTCGTCAAATAACCTTTTGCTTATATTTCAATGGGTTAAGGGAAGGACGTCATGAAAAAATTAGTAACTCATTACGATAATCTTCAAGTTAGCTACTCTGCCAGCGCTTCAGTAATTCGTGCCGCCTTTAAAGCACTATCTCAAAAATGGCACCCTGACTTAAACCAGGGCAACCGCCATGAAAAAGCCTGCCAAAACTTCCACCTTATAAAACTTGCGTTTGATGTACTCTCCAATCCCGAGTCACGACTAAAACATGATTTATGGATTAAAAATATACGCCAAACTAAAAGCATACCCGCAAAAAAAACTGAGAAAATTTTTAACTATTACTCTAACAAAGAAAAAAGGAAACATATTGATATCGTTGTTTAATTTATTCGTTAGCCCAATTTTGACTAAAATTTTATTATTAAAATAATTTTTTTAATCTGTTCTTATTTAATTTTCTGTATTTTCATTGCACATTTTTTAATGTGCCTCATCCCAATTAACACCAATACCCACATCAACAACTAAAGCTACAGACAACTCGGCTGCCTTTTCCATTTTTTCAGTGATCACTTTAACTGCATCTTCAACTTGTGCTTCTTTTATCTCAAAGATTAATTCATCATGCACTTGCATAATCATACGCATATCTAAATCACCCGTTTGAATCTCTTTGTCCAAATCAATCATTGCACGTTTAATAATATCTGCTGCCGTTCCCTGCATCGGTGCATTGATCGCTGTGCGTTCTGCATATTGCCTGCGCATGCCATTGCGAGCATTAATTTCATGTAAATATAAACGCCGTCCATAAACAGTTTCAACATAACCTTGTTCTTTGGCTTTTTCTTTTGTTTGTTCCATATAATTTTTCACGCCAGGGTATCGCTTAAAATAAAGATCAACGTATGCCTGTGCTTCAGGGCGCGTGATGTCCAGCTGCTTTGCTAAACCAAATGCAGACATGCCATAAATTAAACCAAAATTAATGGCTTTAGCCGAACGACGTTGATCTTTAGTGACTTCATCAGTTGCAACACCAAATACTTCAGCAGCGGTTGCGCTGTGTACATCTAAACCTTTAGAGAAGGCATCAAGCAAACCTTTATCTCCTGATAAATGGGCCATAATGCGTAGTTCAATTTGAGAATAATCCGCTGCCACCATTTTATAACCTGGCGCTGCAACAAATGCCTGTCGAATACGGCGTCCTTCCTCTGTTCTAACAGGAATATTTTGTAAGTTTGGATCTGAAGATGATAATCGACCCGTGGCTGCCACTGCCTGATGATAGGATGTATGAACCCGACCCGTAGTCGGTTCAACCTGTTGCGGTAATTTATCGGTATAGGTTGACTTAAGTTTACTTAAGCTACGATATTCCAATATTAATTTTGGTAAAGGATAATCATGTGCAAGCTCCTGTAACACCGACTCAGCTGTTGATGGCTGCCCTTTTGGTGTTTTTGAAATTACAGGTAATTCTAATTTTTCGAATAAAATAACCTGTAACTGTTTTGGAGAACCAATATTAAATTCTTCACCTGCAATTTCATAAATTCCCAGCTCAAGTTCTTTTAATCGTTTAGCAAGCTGTTTGCTCTGCTTGGCCAGCATAATAACATCAAGCAAAACACCATTTCTCTCCATGCGAGATAATACCGGTAACAATGGTATTTCAATTTCCTTATAAACTTTTTTTAATGATTCGGTTTCTTCCAGCTGCGGCCACAAGGCTTGATGTAAACGTAAGGTAATATCAGCATCTTCAGCTGCATAGGGTGCGGCGGTTTCGATATCTACCTGGTTAAAAGTAATCTGTTTAGCACCTTTACCGGCAACATCTTCATAGTGAATCGTACTGTAACTTAAATGTCGGACAGCTAAATCATCCATATTATGTCGTAACGTACTATCAAGCACGTAAGAAGCTAACATGGTGTCATGCTGAATCCCTTGCATATGAATGTCATAGTTACCCAGGACATTCATATCATATTTTAAATTTTGACCTAATTTACATAAGCTCTCATCTTCTAATAAAGGTTTAAATTTTTCTAATACCTTTTCACGATCAAGTTGCACTGGTGCATCTAAATAATCATGCCCCACGGGTAGATAGGCCGCTTCACCTTCCTTAACTGAAAAAGATAAACCAACAATTTCAGCCTGCATATAATCGAGACTGGTCGTTTCTAAATCAAAACTAAAACAATCAGCCTTTTTAAGTTTTTTTAACCACTTATCTAATTCTTTATCAGTAACAATCGTTTGGTAATTCGCAGTAATTTCTTTTGCTGCTTTATTTGTAGATGTTAAATGACTACCACCCGCATTCGCCTCTGCTAACCAGGTTTTAAACTCCAGGCGACTAAATAATTCACTTAATGTTTCATTATCCGGTTTTTGTCGCTTTAAGGTTTCAGGATTTTCTTCCAGCTCAACATCACATTTAATCGTAACCAAATCGCGTGATAGTGGTAATTCACTCATAAAGTTACGCAGGTTTTCACCTACTTTGCCTTTTATCTCATCAGCATGTTGCATCACACCATCAAGAGAATCATAAAGACCTAACCATTTAACTGCAGTTTTTGGTCCTACTTTTGGAACACCCGGTACGTTATCGACGGTGTCACCAATTAAAGCGAGATAATCAATAATACGTTCCGGGGGCACACCAAATTTTTCTTTGACGCCATCAATATCCATATGCACATCGGTCATAGTATTAACCAGGCTGACATGCTTGTTCACTAATTGCGCCATGTCTTTATCACCCGTTGAAATAACGGTATCAATACCTAATGCTGTCGCCTGTTCAGATAAGGTGCCGATTACGTCATCTGCTTCAACTCCCGAAACACAAATCAAAGGCAAACCCATTGCTTTTATGACTTCATGAACCGGTTCAATTTGCTGGCGTAAATCATCCGGCATAGGGGGACGATTCGCTTTATATTCCTTGTACATATCATTTCGAAAGGTTTTACCCTTGGCATCAAATACCACCGCGATATGTTCCGGCTCATAGTCTTTTAATAAGCGACGCATCATGTTAATTACGCCATAAACTGTACCGGTTGGTTCACCCCTGGAATTACTAAAACCCGGCATAGCGTGGTAAGCACGAAATAAATACGATGAACCATCAACCAATATGAAGGGAGCTTTTGATTTTTTTGACATATACTTAACTTATAGAATTTAATGAAACGATACAGACTATTTTACGCTAAGACTTGATTATACGCTCTACTTTCAGGCTGAAAATCAGCCATATCATAAAATGTGAGACATTATGGAAGATAAATTTACACACCCCGGTATGAACCCCATTAATGATTCAATGCTTAGCCGTGAATCATGGAAAATTTTCCAGATTATGGCTGAATTTGTTGAAGGCTTTGAACGTATGGCACGCGTTAAACCTTCCATCAGCATATTCGGCTCTGCCAGAACATCTCCTGAACACACTTATTACAAACTCACGGTTGATATTGCACGCGAACTTTCTGATGCCGGCTTTTCTGTCGTCAGTGGTGGCGGGCCAGGTATTATGGAAGCCGCTAATAAAGGGGCTTTTGAAGGCAAGTCGCCCAGTATTGGGCTCAATATTCAATTACCACACGAACAATCGGGTAATCCTTATCAGGATATTTCTTTATCATTCAAACACTTTTTTTCTCGTAAAGTCATGTTTGTTAAATATGCTTCGGCCTACGTGGTGATGCCAGGTGGTTTTGGTACATTGGATGAACTGGCTGAAATTCTAACGTTGGTGCAAACAAAAAAAACCCGCCGCATACCAATTATTCTCGTACATCGCCCTTTCTGGGAAGGTTTGTTAAACTGGCTTGCAACAACTCTGGTTGATGAAAAAGTCATCAACAAAGAAGATTTGGATTTAATACAAATAATTGATGAGCCTAAACAAATTGCAAACGCAATTTTTGAACATTATGAAGCTTATGGATTTGAACCATCCGCAGAAGAAGCCGAAGTGCTGCTTGAACTATAAGGAATATACTATGACATTATCAAAAGTCATTACATTATTAACTCTACTTGTTTTTTCTCATGCAATTTTTGCCATAGAAGATATTCCACCGCCACCATCTTTGAATAAAGCCGAAGAAGCATTCACGGCAAAAAATAATGAAACAGTGCCAACGTTGCCTGATGAAGCTGATGACAGCCGAAATATTCCTCAACCCGAAGTTCGTATTATTCGAAAAAAAGATACCGTAATTGAAGAGTATCGGGTTAATGGCCGTTTACGTTTTATAAAAATTACCCCCTCTGTTGGCAATCCTTATTACATGGTTGATACCGATGGTGATGGTGTGTTGGAAACAAGAGAGGATAATTTCACCAATCCACCAATAAACCAGTGGATCTTATTAGAATGGTAAAGTTATACCACTTTCAATAAGTTTATATGTCTGTCTATACTTCTGTTTCAGATAAAGACTTTTCTGAAATACTAAACCTCTACAACCTTGGTGATTTTGTTAACTCAGAAGGTATTCAAGCCGGCATAGAAAATACAAATTACTTTGTAACTACAACAAATGGGCAATACGTTTTTACCCTGTTTGAAAAAATTAACCAGACAGAATTAAAATTTTATATCTCACTGTTACAGGAGTTAACCCTGGCTGGTATTGCTTGCCCGCAACCACAGACAGATATTAATAAACAGGCTATTAATGAAATAAAAAACAAACCGTATACTCTTGTTTCTCGCCTCAAAGGAAAAAACCTAAACTCAGTTAATCTTGGTCAATGTAAAGCCATTGCGCTTGAGCTGGCAAAACTTCACACCACTCCTTTGTCTAACTCCAAAAAATTAACCAGCAATCTATTGTTAAATCGACGTGACAAAACCTGGCGTGAAAAAACTGCTAAAAATTTAATTAACAAGCTTTGCAGCAGTGACGCCAGGTTATTATCAAGCGAATTAGAATATTACCGATCATTTGATGATAGCAGCTTACCCAAAGGAATCATTCATGCTGATTTATTTAAAGACAATGCTTTGTTTATAAATGATCAACTAAGTGGAATTATTGATTTTTATGATGCTTGTTATGACAATTATTTATATGACATCGCAATCACGGTAAATGCATGGTGTATCGAGCAAAGCTGCACAGCTGAAAAGGGAAAATTAATCGAGACTTTTGTTACTGGATTTTTACAAGCTTACCAATCCATACGTCCGCTCACAGATGCTGAAAAAAAAGCCTGGCCAATAATGCTGAGAATTGCCGCAATGCGATTTTGGTTATCCCGGCTTGAAGATTCCTTAAAACCTGATGTTTTAACACCACAACAAGGTGCCCTCACTCACATGAAAAACCCCAAGGAATACCAACTGATTTTACAAAATCACATAAAATCAGGCATTGCTACAGCGGCCGTTAATTAAGCTGTGGATAACTCAGTGGATAACTCCGTGGATAAATTATAAACAACGCTCTTCTCGATGCTGTGCACTAAACTCAGAACATATTTAAACGTAATAAGTAGGCTGCAAAACCTATAAAAATCAACGGCTTGTATTATTTTTATAGCGGATAATGCTAATAGCCCCGCTAAATACTAGATAAATCGAGCTTTTTCTAATTATGTGCATAAAATACCCGCATCGCCCCTTTATTCATCAAGCAATTGACGAATTTTTTCAGCTAATTCTCCTCGATCATAAAGTTTTGAAATAAGTTCAAATGCGTACTTAGCATATTTTTCGTTATCACCAAACTTTTCAGCAAAACCCGAGGTAACTAAAACCTTCAATTTTGAATTTATTTGTATTGCTTTTTCCGCCAACTCATATCCATTTACATTTCCCGGCATCACTACATCCGTAAATAACAAATCAATGGCTGATTCTTCCAATATTCTCAACGCTTCCTCTGCATCAATTGCAGAGTACACTTTATAACCCCAGGCCTTTATGATCTGCTCTGCAAATTTTAATAACGCAGCCTCATCATCTACCACAAGAATACTTTCATACCCTTTTGGATATACCACGTCATGAGGAGAAGCTTCAGATAAATTTGAATATATATTCATTGAGCGTGGCAGATAAATTCTAAAGGTTGTCCCTTCATCCGGTTTAGTTTCGAATAAAATATCACCACCATAACGATGTACAAAACCATACACCATTGATAAACCCAACCCCGTACCTTTACAAACATCTTTAGTAGTAAAAAAGGGTTCAAAAACATGCTCATAAACTTCCTGATTCATAGCATGACCTGAATCACTTACTACAATCTGAACATATTCACCTGCTGATATATTGGGTAACGCATAAACACTCTCTTCATTTAAAACAGTATTCGTCGTTTCAATGCACAGCGATCTGCCGCGCCCCGGACCGCCTTAACCCATGATAATTGTGACTCTGATAAGGATTGTTCCGATAATAATTCTGTATAGCCCAGTATGACACCTAACTGATTATTAAAGTCATGCGCAATACCCAGAGAATATTGCGCTTTATAATGAAAATTTTTATTGCTCGTTCCTACGATATGTAACCAGGCATTAAAAAGGTCAAAACTTTGTGACTGGCTAGCATTATCATCCTGCAAAATGGCATCAAATAACAAGTAACCACCAGGATGAAATTTATGTTGCCCATCAGCTGATGTAAGGCGCCGGCCATTATCCAGCTTCATATTTATTTCGGTTAAAACAGCATTTGTCGAAAAGGGAACAAATAAGTGAACAACAAAATATGATATTAAAAATACCTTTATTAATCACAATAAATATCCCCTTATCAATCATAAAGTCACTCTCAGATTATTCTGTTTATTAGTTGAAAGTGTAGAGATTAATTAGTGTTTTTCCTGCCGGCATTATTGCCATCCATAGCCATGCCAAGATATGATTACCTATTAAATATACGCTTTTAAGATATAAAAATATTATGCATTTACTCATTCAAAAATTGGAAAAAATTAATGAATTAACCGGCCGCTTTATAGCCTGGTTTACTCTTCTAGTCGTTATCATTACTTTTCTTGTTGTTATTTTGCGTTATGGTTTTGCTGTTGGTTCTATAGCCTTACAAGAATCAATATCTTATTTTCATGCTTTTATATTTATGCTGGGTGCAGCCTACACATTGAAGCATGACGGCCATGTTCGTGTTGATATTTTTTACAGAAACATGAGCAAGACAAAAAAAGCCTGGGTTGATTTACTTGGTACCGTTTTACTTTTATTCCCTGTTTGTCTATTCATTTTTATCAGTAGCTGGGATTATGTTTTTACTTCATGGAGATTATTTGAAGAGTCTGTTGAAGCGGGCGGCCTGGCATATGTTTACATTTTAAAAACAGCCTTATTAATCATGCCAATACTCCTTTTATTACAAGGTACTGCGCTGGCTTTAAGAAACCTGTTAATAATTAAAGAAACAAAGGATCATAACCATGGCTGAAGTTATGTCCTTACTTTTATTTATTTCTGTTTGCCTTGTCCTGCTAACAGGTTATCCCGTTGCTTTTGCTTTAAGTGGCACAGCACTTTTATTTGCATTTATCGGTATTCTCACCGGTACCTTTGACACCGCCTTTTTAACTGCACTACCTAATCGTCTTTACGGCATAATGACAAACATGACGCTAATCGCGGTGCCGTTATTTATTTTTATGGGCGTCATGTTAGAAAAATCAAAAGTTGCAGATAAATTACTCGACACAATGGCGCTTTTATTTGGTTCGCTACGCGGTGGTTTAGGCATATCTGTTATTTTAGTTGGCATGTTACTCGCAGCAAGTACCGGCATCGTTGGTGCAACCGTTGTGACCATGGGCTTATTATCTTTACCTACCATGCTAAAACGTGGCTATGATCCCGCTATTGCTACTGGCGCTATTTGTGCGTCTGGCACTTTAGGACAAATTATACCGCCTTCTATTATTCTGATTTTACTAGGCGATGTTTTGTCTTCTGCGTATCAACAATCACAACTGGACATGGGTATCTTTACCCCGAAAACTGTTTCTGTTGGTGATTTATTTGCGGGCGCTTTAATCCCGGGTTTATTGCTTGTAATTTTATATATTATTTATCTCAGTGTAGTGGCTTACCTCAAACCCGGCTTAATGCCTGCCATCCCGGAAGATGAACGCAACATAAATAAAACTGATCTTTTTATTCGTATACTCAAGGTTTTATTCCCCCCTTTGTTTTTAATACTCTCTGTTTTAGGTTCAATATTAGGTGGACTCGCAACACCCACCGAAGCGGCATCAGTCGGTGCGATGGGTTCTATTTTACTGGCTATCAGTCAACGACAATTTAACCTTGAAGTTTTGCAGCAAGTCATGCGAGATACTCTGCGTATTACCAGTATGGTGTTTTTAATTTTTATTGGCGCCTCTTTATTTTCACTGGTATTCAGAGGTTTTGGTGGTGATGATGTAGTTCGTGAAATTTTAACTGACTTACCCGGTGGAGTTATCAGTGCGATGTTTATCGTGATGCTGGTAATGTTTTTACTCGGCTTTATTCTCGACTTTATAGAAATTACTTTTGTTATGGTGCCAATCGTCGCACCCATTTTATTTACCATGGGTATCGATCCCGTCTGGTTAGGCATTATGTTCGCAATTAACTTACAAACTTCATTTCTTACTCCACCTTTTGGCTTTGCGTTATTCTATTTGCGCGGTGTAGCACCTAAAGAAATTCCAACCAGTGCAATTTATAAAGGTGTAATTCCTTTTATTGCCATACAAATATTCACCATGGCTATATTGGTATTCTGGCCTCAACTCGCTACCTGGTTACCAAACCTGATCTATGGAAGCTAATTGTTGTTTTATTTAATAAAAGTTCTATGATTAAAATATTGTAATTAACCTACGGATTTTCCATGGATGTAAATAATATCAACCCAGCTCTTAGTTCGATTGTTAATGTATTAACTACCATGGCCGGTATCACTCCTACCATTGGAAAACCATCTATAAAAAAAGATGAAAGAGCACTCGGAGTGGTAACAGGTCTGATCGATTTAGTTGGGAAAGACACGACAGGATCGCTTGCCATCAGCTTTTCCAAACCTGTTGCTCTTGAGATTGCTCACAACATGTTGCGTATAGAAACCGATGTCGTTGACGATATGATCCAGGATCTTGTTGGTGAAATAGCTAATATGGTGGCAGGTGGCGCCAAAGCAATTTACGATAAACAAGGTATTAATTTTGAACTAACCCTCCCAACAGTTTTAACTGGGGAAAATCATCAAATTATACATAGTTTTAAAGGTACAACTATCCTGCTACCTTTCAGCACAAGTGCTGGAGATTTTTATATTGAGGCATGTTTTAGTAAATAAATTTAACTTAGCCAATTTTGCGGCTTAAGATAACGCTCATATAACTCTGCTTCTTTACTTCCGGTTTGCGGTTTCCAGTTATAACGAAATTTCACTAATGGTGGAAGTGACATCAAAATTGATTCAGTGCGACCTCCCGTCTGTAAACCAAACAATGTGCCTCGGTCATAAACAAGATTAAATTCTACATAACGACCACGACGATAAAGCTGGAAATCACGTTCACGCTCACCATACTCCATATCTTTTCGTTTATTTACAATTGGAACATAAGCAGGAATATAATGGTTGCCTACACTTTGCATAAAGGCAAAGCTTTTTTCAAAACCTTCTTCATTTAAATCATCGAAAAATAAACCACCTACTCCCCGGGTCTCATCACGGTGCTTTAAATAAAAATATTCATCACACCATTTTTTATATTTTGGATAGGCTTCTTTACCAAAAGACTCGCAAGCCTTTTTTGATTCTGTGTGCCAATGAACAACATCTTCTTCTATTGGATAATATGGCGTTAAATCAAAGCCGCCTCCAAACCACCAAACAGGAGCTTCACCTTCTTTTTCTGCTATGAAAAAACGAACATTAGCATGTGATGTTGGCACATGAGGATTTTTAGGATGAATCACTAGTGACACACCCATTGCTTGAAAACTACGACCTGCTAACTCAGGACGATGCGCTGTTGCAGAACCCGGCATTTCCGGGCCAAAAACATGAGAGAAATTAATACCTGCGCTTTCAAATACTTCACCGTTATCCATCACTCGGGTACGACCACCACCCGATAAATGTTCACCGGCAGGACGATCCCAATCATCATGAATAAATTTGCCCGCGCCATCTTCTTTCTCTAACACCTGGCAAATTGAATCTTGTAAACCTAATAAATAAATTTTTACTGCTTCTGTATCTGGGGCGTTCATTAATAATCCTGAATTTTCTGTTACCTGTCATTGCGAGGAAGAAGTGAAAAAACATTTTTCACTTCTAACGCGGCAATCTCATAGCCATTCACAATCATCACGAGATTGCTTCAGTCACTTTGTTCGTTCACCCCAAGAGTACTTCTTCATAATGTTTTCAACATTATTCAGGGCGCGCAATGACAGTGTTTATTCGTATAATACTGTTCGTTAAAGCATCTCTAATCTCACTGGGTTGCGCTTTAAGATCGGTTTCACCGTGAAGAATAAAATCTATTTTATCCTCAAAGGTTTGTTTTACCTGTTCTGCTGTTCGTGCGGCTTCTTGCATTGAAATATTTGCACTTGTAGAAACTATTGCACCATTAAATTTTTCACATAATTCTTTTACCAAAGGATGATTACTTACTCTAACAGCAAGTGTATTGAATTGTCCTTTTAGATAAGCAGATGTTGTTTCATTTGCAGGCACAAGCCAGGTGATCGCACTATCAGAATTTTTCCAGCTTTTTAGTAGTTTATTTTCGATATCTTTTTTTAAGGGTTGTAAATACGATTTGAACTGATCAAAATTTGCGGCGACAAGAATTAAACCTTTTTCTTTTTTACGCTGTTTTATCGCCAGAAGTTTTTTTACAGCAGATAAATTTTCAGGGTCACACCCCAGGCCATATACCGCTTCTGTTGGATAAGCAATAATACCGCCTTGTTGTAATACCTTTACGGCTTGATTAATCTGCTGTTTCTGACTCTTCACTATCTTCTGTTTCCACAGCTTCTGTGAAGTTACATTCTTTTTGTGGACAGACTTTTTCGGTACCACGACGTTTAGTCGTTTTAATCGTCAGCATCGGCCAGCCACAGTCCGGACATTTTTCATTAATCGGTTCGTTCCATACAGCATAAGTACAATCCGGATAGTGTTCACAAGAAAAGAAAATCTTACCTTTACGTGATTTACGCTTAAGCATATTTCCTTTATTGCACTCAGGACACTTAACCCCCATATCCTGTGGTTTTTCTAAAGGCTCAATGTGTTTACATTCAGGATAATTACTACAACCAATAAACTTACCATAACGTCCGTGACGAATAATTAAATCAGATTCGCATTCAGGGCATTTACGATCTTCAATGACTTCTGGTTCTGCATTAGCATCTTCATTCACATTGCGGGTGTAATCGCATTCAGGGTAATCATTACAACCAATAAACCGCCCTCGACGACCTAACCGTATCGCCATACCACCACCACACTTGGGACATTTTTCTTCTAGTTGTTCATGGGTGACATCTTTACGATCAACTGATGCTTCTTTATCAACAACCAAATCTTTAAATGGCTGCCAAAACTCTTTCATCATTGGCACCCATTTCTCTTCACCACGGGAGATCGCATCAAGATGATCTTCCATTTTCGCAGTAAAGTCATAATCAACATACTGGGTAAAATGTTCCGTCAAAAATTTTGCAACTATGCGGCCAACATCTGTTGGAATAAAGCGCTTTTTATCCATTTCAACATATTCACGTGATTGTAACGTTGAAATAATTGATGCATAGGTTGATGGGCGACCAATTCCGAATTCTTCCAGTGATTTAACCAAGCTGGCTTCAGAAAAACGCGGTGGTGGTTCTGTGAAATGTTGCTCAGGGATTATTTTATTCAGTTTTATTTTATCGCCTTCTTCCATCGGCGGTAACAAACGATCTTTATCATCAGCCGGGGCTTTTGTGTCATCCTGACTTTCCAGATAAACCGCCATAAAACCAGGCTTAACCAGCGTAGAACCATTGGCACGGAAAATATTACCTTTTCCAGCTGACATATCAACCGCAACCGTATCTAATGTTGCATGAATCATTTGACAGGAAACCGTTCGCTTCCAGACTAAATCGTATAAGCGAAATTGATCTTTGGTTAAAAACTTTTTGATCTTTTTTGGTTCATGCAAAACAGAAGTAGGGCGTACCGCTTCATGTGCTTCCTGGGCATTTTTAGCTTTGGTTTTATAAACACGCGGTTCATCGGGTAAATTTTCTTTACCAAAAGTATCTAATATATAAGTACGAATTTCATCTAAAGCATCTTGCGCAAGGTTAACTGAATCGGTACGCATATAGGTAATCAGACCGACTGTTTCACCATCAAGATCAATACCTTCATAAAGCTGTTGTGCAATGCTCATTGTTTTACGTGTAGTAAAACCGAGTTTACGTGAAGCTTCCTGTTGTATGGTTGAAGTCGTAAACGGTGCGGTTGGATTACGTTTACGTTTTTTCTTTTCAATTTTTTCTACAATTAAGCTGCTGTTACCTTTGGCATCTTTTTCAGCACCTTTGTTTAAAACTTTTTCAGCAGCTTTTGCTTTCTTTTCAGAGTTGATTGTAAATTGACTAATTTTTTTATCTTCAAGCTTTGTCAATTTTGCAGTAAATGCTTGTTTATCACTTTCAAGCTCTGACTCAATGGTCCAGTATTCTTTTGGCTCAAATTTTTCTATTTCAAGCTCACGTTCAACAATTAACCGTAAAGCAGGACTTTGTACTCTACCTGCCGATAAACCGCGGCGAATTTTTTTCCATAACAGTGGCGATAAATTAAAACCTACAAGATAATCCAGACCACGTCGTGCTAGCTGTGCATCAATCATGTCTTGCGAGAGTTCACGTGGATCTTCTATTGCTGCCTTAACAGCAGTTTTTGTTACTTCATTAAAAGCTACACGCCCCACTTTTTTATCTTTTAATAAACCACGCTCTTTTAAAATTTCATACAGGTGCCAGGCAATGGCCTCACCTTCGCGATCCGGATCTGATGCGAGATATAAAACATCTGCTTTTTTTAATGCCTTAGCAATGGCATCTACGTGTTTTTCATTTTTTTCAATGAGTTGAAACTTCATATGAAAATCATTCGCCGGATCTACCGCACCTTCTTTGGGTAACAAATCACGAACATGACCATATGAGGCAAGGACTTCAAAGCCTTTACCCAGGTATTTTTTTATTGTCTTGGCTTTAGCCGGCGACTCTACAATGACGAGACTTTTTACCATAACTTTAAACCATCACATAAAAGGAAATGCCCGCATAAGGCGGGCACTGAATTATTTTTGTTGTCTTTTCAACGTATTCAATGAAACTCAGTGGATGATGCCCGGCATTTCATCAAAGACTAAATCTTCCATCCATGCATAAGCCGCTTCACGACCAGGCTGATTAAACAACACCATAAGAACAACCCATTTAAGTTGCTCCAAATCAATTTCTTCTGACTCTAATGCCATTACACGATCAATAACCATTTCACGTGTATTGTGATCCAACACTCCTGTTTGTTCCAGGAACATTAAAAAGCCTCGACTATCTAGATCAAGCTTTTCAATTTCTTCAGCTGTATAAATTCGAATTGATTCCGCATTTAAAGCAAGCTGCTCTGTGCCATCTTGTAAACCGGCTAATCCTTCCAGCCACAAAAATGCTTTGCTGATTTCCGCTTTATGGAAACCTGCTTGCTCCAGTTCTGTTCTCAGTGACTCTTCATCTGTATCGAACTCAATTTCATCGTTCATATAGTTCTCAAACAGATACATCAACACTTCGAGTATATTTTCTTTCATTTCTCTTCCTCTTACCTGCCTTGACAGTAGTAGCCACCAGATAAGGCTTTTACGTAACCTTGCAATTCCAATACCAATAGCATGGAGCAAACAGCATCTGCAGTCAATCCACTTCTTTCAACCACTTTATCCACTGAAGTGGGTTCAAAATCAACACATTTCAAGACCTGTTTATACTCTTCATCCACATTAAGTGATGAATTTGACACTATTTCGTGTTTTAGATCTGATTTTTGTTGCAGAGAGTTATTTTCCTCTACCATAGCCACAAATCCCCCTAACTCTTCAAGGATATGCTCAGCAGTTTCAACCAATTTTGCCCCCTGGCGAATCAAGGCATGGCAGCCCTTTGCCAAAGGATGGTGAATCGAACCAGGCACTGCAAAAACTTCCCGACCTTGCTCAGAGGCTAATCGAGCCGTGATTAAAGAACCACTTTGCAGTGCTGCTTCAACTACTAATACACCCATGCTGAGGCCACTAATAATACGATTCCGACGCGGAAAATTACCCGGTAAAGGCGGGGTCCCAGGAGCATATTCTGAAACTAATACACCATTTTTTGCAATATCATGGGCAAGATCACGATTATTTGCCGGATATATCCTATCTAAACCTGTGCCGGTAACAGCAACTGTAAAACCGTGGCCAAAAGTACCTTTATGCATACTATCAAGCGCTCCCTGATGAGCAGCAGCATCAATGCCCAGTGCCATACCGCTTGTCACCGCCATGCCCATGGATGTTAAATAAGCGGCAAAATCATGCGCGATATCTATTCCAGCATGACTCGGATTACGGCTTCCGACAATTGCGAGTTGAGGCTGTTTAAGTATCTCTGGCGAACCTAAAACATATAAAACGGGAGGTGCATCAGGGATGTTTTTTAACATTGACGGATAACGATCATCATCCAATGTTAAAATACTGGCGTTCTCCTGCTCAAGCCACTTTAAACCTGCTTCAACTTTATCCCAGTCAGGAGTAGATAAATGCTGAATCATTTTTTCAGACATACCTGCATCTTTCCAGGCAGATCGACCCGCACCTAAAATAACCGAAGGATTATCAAAAACGTCTAGAAGGGAATGTATTCGAATAGGCCCAAGTTTAGGCACATGGGTTAACGCTAACCAACTACGCAAAGAGTTTTCTGTTTGTGTCATTTAATCTGTCCTCACCAATTCCGTTTGGTGAACAAAGTGTAACACTAAATAAGATTTGAAAATTGATTAGATAACTTAAGACGTTAGTGCTTTTAATCCGGACACGAAACTGGGGTAGCTAAGTTGAAAATAATTTACACGGATAACGAGAAGTTAAAGAGCAAGGCATGATTTAGCGAAAAAGCGGATGAGCCCATGGACGGGCGAAGGTAGAGCAACGCAGGAGCAGTT
>CAZZIS010000049.1:0-22341 GCA_964654445.1 uncultured Thioalkalispiraceae bacterium | reverse complement strand
TTTATCCCCACCCCCTCCCCCCCTCCCTGAGGGAGGGGGAATAGAATCAAAGCTTACCTTTTTAAATTAATAGAGGTGACGCTATGGAAAATGAGACGCTGGAGAACAAGGCAAAAACCAACGAAAAAGCGGAGCTTACACGTAGTAAGTGAGCATTTTGAGATGGTTTTTAACGCCGTTATCTAGCGTCTCATTGTCCGTAGTGTTAGCTCTGGATTTCTTCTGCGTGGTATGAAGAACGCACCATCGGCCCCGACTTCGCCCAGGTAAAACCTAAACTCTTCGCAATTTTTTCATATTCAACAAACTGTTCAAGGGCAACGTATTCTTTAACGGGCAAATGGTAACGTGTTGGCCGTAAGTACTGCCCCATTGCGATACGTTGCACGCCGACACTGCGTAAATCTTTTAACACTTCGGTGACTTGCGCTTCCGTTTCACCCATGCCCATCATAATCGCAGATTTCGCTTCAATGCCTTCTTGCTGTACGGCAAGCTCAAGCATTTTTAATGAACGCTCGTAACTTGATCCTTTTCGTACTGTTTTATAAAAATCAGGAATCGTTTCAACGTTGTGTCCCCAAACCATTTGGACTTCAACGTTTTTGTCTTTAACCTGGTTAAGTTGAGACATAATGATTTCAACTGCCTCTTGCTGGCAGCGATTAAAGTCTGGTGTTAATAATTCTAAACCAATATTGGATTTATTTTTTCGTAAGGCGGTTATGGTCTCTGCAAAGATTTTTGCGCCACCATCAGGCATATCATCACGGTTAACTGAAGTGAGAACGATGTAATCCAATCCCATTTCTTTTACTGCCGTTGCAATACGAGTTGGCTCGTCATCATCAAACCATGTTGGCTTACCAGTTATAACGTTACAAAAAGCACAGGCACGGGTGCAGGTATCACCTAGCAACATAAAGGTTGCAGTGCCATGTGACCAGCACTCACCACGATTTGGACAAGATGCTTGTTCGCAAACAGTGTTTAAACTATTTGAATGAATGGCTTTTGCTGTTTCTGAAAATTTATTCGAACCCAAGGGCTGACGGATCCACATTGGCATACGGCTAGCGTTTGGCTCAGCCGAGTGATCAAAAACAGGGATCCTTACGCTAGTAGGTGAAGATTCTTTACTCATGTGACTACTACTCTGTACCGGTTCGTTAAATAAAAAAAGGGCGACACCATATCTAATACACCACGATCAGTATATTTAACATCGTGTCGCCCCTCTGTCCTTTAACCTGAGAGCTTGAGCCCCTTCGGCGGATTTGATGCCATTTCAGGAATGCTGCGAAGTCAGATCGCTTCACTAAAACTTCTTCAAAACGCTCATGTACTTATGTACATTCCGCTTTTTCATCAATTTTATCTTGCTCTCTAATTTCTCGCTATCCCTGAAAAGGATCATATAATCTCTCTCCAGAGTCGATTCGGAATTTAAAAACCATTCCTTTCCAGTAGTCCTTTTGCCTGAGCGTTTCCGGACGGGTTGCGCCTTCGGCCCTCTCATACTTAACTAAGCTGAGAATCTCTCCCACTGGGATTTGAATCGAGAACAGTATTTTACGCGGGAGTCCGGTGCAAAACCAGTAATTTATCATTTAAAAATCAAGAGATTTCACCGCAAAGACGCAAAGAACGCAAAGGAAAAAATAACGTTATCTGGCAAAATAAATAATTTTACCCTGTGAAATATAAAATATATCAGCTACAGGATTTAGCTATAAAAACTCTGCGTTCTTTGCGTCTTTGCGGTGAAATTTTTTTGATCTATTGTTCAGGCTTTTCACGCATCAGGAACCAAAGTACCGGTAATGTTCCTACTACCAGCATCAATGACGCGGGTGCGGCTAATTCCAGCATTTCTTCACTGGCTTCAATCCAGATTCGTACTGGCAGGGTATCAAACCCGGTGGGTCGTAAGAGTAATGTTGCCGGTAATTCTTTTAGGGTATCAATAAAAACCAGCACCCATGCGGTTGCCATCCCGCCTTTCAAAATAGGAAAAATCACCCTGCGCAAATTTTCATACCAGTTTGCACCCAGACTTCGTGCAGCCTGTTCTATAGAAGGAGTAAGCTGTTGAATTGCAGATTCCTGGGCCTGAATAGATAAGGGTAAAAAACGCACCATCATCGCCAGCGCGAGAACGGTCATGCCTCCATAGATCGCAGGCATGGTTGCGATGACAAAACTGAGAATACCTAATGCAATGACCGGTCCCGGTAAAACAAATCCGACATTGGATAAATAAAGGAATCCCTGGCTCACCGAACTGCGTTCACGTGCATGGTACAAAGCGACAGGTAATGCAGCAATCACGGTTAAGGTTGCCGCCAAAGCACTTACTGTTAATGAATTACTTACATATCCCCAGAATTCAGTATCGATTAAATCCTGCTGCCACGCCTGCCAACTCCAGCTTATCATCCACGCGATAGGCAATAAAAAAGCAAAGGTCGCAATTAAACCTAACCAAAACCAAATGACGACTGCTTCAATATAGGTTGCTTTTTGTGCAGTAATTTTTTTTGACTGACCACTGCCATAATATCGCTGGCGATTACGGAAGAAACGTTCCAGTACCATGAAGGTTAAACTTAGTGTTACCAATACTAAACTTAACCCGGCAGCTGCCTGAAAATCAAAACGGCTGCTCATTTGCAGATAAATACTTAAAGTAAATGTTTGGTAACGTAACATGCTGACCGCCCCAAAATCTGACAATACATGTAATACAACAAGTGCAATACCTGCAGCAATTGCAGGGCGTAACATCGGTAGATTAACTCGCCAGAAAACTTGCCAGGGCGTTGCTCCATGGATTCGAGCGGCTTCTTCAATATCTTGTTGTGAGCGACTTAAAGCATCACGTACGAGTAAAAATACATAAGAAAAACCTGCCAGCACCAAAACCAGGGTAACACCAAAGATATTAAAAATTTCAGGGATGGCTGTTCCAGGAAATAAGGTTAACCATAATTGCCCTAACCAGCCTTCTTCTTCCAGCATAATAGTATAGATATGCGCAAAGACATAAGTAGGAATTGTTAATGGTAAGACCATCAGCCAAATAGCAATTCGTCGGCCAGGGAACTCCCGGCGGGTGATCCACCATGCAGCTGAGACACCTAAAATCATGCTGCCAACTGCAACCAATACAGCAAGGCTTAAGGTGTTCCATAAAAGCTCAGGTAAACGGTTGCTCCATAAATTTATCCATTGTTGTAGTGATAACTGGCTACTACTGAAAAAGACAAACAACAATGGAACGGCTGCAATTAAAACAACCAGTAAAGCAAGAAACCCGCGCAATGAAGGGGTGCGGTTTTTTATTTTTTCTAAAGATATAACGGATGTTATCATGTGACCTATAAAATATTCGAAGCATTTAATCAGCGTACTATATAGAGATAATCTTTGCTGTTCTATTTGTTCAGTTAAGAGCTTGAATTAATTGCCCCTCCCTCAGGGAGGGGGTTAGGGGGAGGGGATATATTTACACACCCCACCCTCGGCAACTGCTCCATGCGTTGCTCTACCTCCTGCGTCCATGCAGTCGTAGCCCTCCCCTTTAAGGGGAGGGAACAAATCATCTATTTTTAGATTTATTTTACGGCATGCCCACCATTTCAATTAAGTCGAGCGTTGCATTACGTTGCTGACCTAATACTTGCATTGGAACCGGAGCAACCTTATAACTACCTGCTTTTGGTACTTCAGCCGCAGCGGCAACACCTTCACGTGCAGGATATTCTTTGTTCACATTTGCAAAAAGAGACTGACCTTTTTCAGAAGTCACAAAAGCAACAAAACGTTCTGCTGCTTGTTTATTTTTAGCATATTTAGTAATCGCAATACCGGCAACATTCCAGGCAACGCCGATATCCTTTTTACCCTGATCGGGTAATACAATTTTAATCGGTGCCCTGGGATGTTTCTTAAGATGGCGATAAATATAATAATGATTCACCAAACCAATGCTAAGTTTTCCTTTTGCTACTGCTTTAACAATTTTGCTGTGTTTATTAAAAACTTTACCATTAACATTGGCCTTCATACCCTCTAACCAGGCCTGGGTTTTCTTTTTACCCACGGACTCCATATAAACAGTCACACCTGCAATGTAACTTCCATTGCCGCTATGAGTAATACCCAGTTTGCCTTGCAAACGCGGATCGGCCAAATCAAAAACAGACTTAACAAAATCGACTGATTTATCATTTGTATTCACAACTAAAACACGCGCGCGTGCTGACAAGCCAATCCAGCTGTTATCAGATGCACGTAATTTTTGCGGGATGACTTTTGCTATATCCGCTGAAACAGGTAAGAATAAATTCATTTCTTTACCTTTTTCCAGGTTACCTGCATCGTTGCTGATATAAAGATCAGCTTGTGAATTTTTGCCTTCTAATTTCAGTTTATTTAATAGAGACGTTGAGCTACCAGAGTGTAAAAGAACCTTGATACCGGTTTCTTTTGTAAACTCCGCGACGACAGGTTTAATGAATTTATCTTTGCGTCCCGAATAAACAACTAATGATTCAGCCTGAACATACTGGCTGATAAAAAGACTGAAAAGAACAAAAAGAGTGACTGCTGGTTTCATACGACTCTCCGTATTATGTTGTACATGATTAAGAATTAAACAGAACAGTAATGATAATGATTCTCATTACATAAATCAAGTATGGTATTTAATTTACTCTTTTTTTGCTAATAATCTAACAACCGCCGCCTCACCACAGTGGTATTTACCTTCATTTAACTCGGTTATACATTCTTTAAGCTGTTGAATTTCAAGGAGTTTAAAGTCTTCCTTGATCATGTCGATGGTGTAGAGCATTTCTAAAACAGGCGGGCCACCCGAAGAGTAATTCAATTGTTCCGGTGTAAAGCTTTCCATTATTAACTGACCACCCGGCTTAAGAGCCAAAATGACTTTATGGTGTAACAACGCTCTTACATCAGGAGGAAAATGCACATAAATAATCACGATAAAATCAAATTCTGATTCTGGCCAGTCCCAGTTATTTAAATCAGCACATATTGCCTCGATCTCAACGCCTTTTTCAGTTGCCAGATTTTGCGCTTTCACCATCCCAACCCGTGATGAATCCACGCTAACAACGGTGCAGCCCTGTTCAGCTAACCATACCCCGTTACGACCTTCCCCATCACCAATGACTAAAACCTTCTGACCCGTTTTAAAAATATCGGAAAATGAAGAAAGAAAAACATTTGGCATTATGCCATAAGCAAATCCCTCCTCGTCATAACGAGAATCCCAAAAATCATTATTCATAATTGTATAACTCCATACTGAAAGAGGATTCCACAGAGGCTATGAAGTCAGAGAACAAGGCAAATCATCCGCTCTGCTCACAGCCTTTAGCTACGTCCATGTAGCTAAAGGCTGTGAGCAGGAGAGGAATGTACAATAAGTACATGAGCACCCCAAGAGTATTTCCTCGTATTGTTTGCAACAATATTCAGGGCACTTTTGAAGAGGTTTTCAACGTACCCAACATTATATAAATATATAGTGGCTGAACGCAGTTATATGGCTTCATAGCATTCGTGCTTTAATCAACGTGTTTTTTAACCAATGCTCTCAATGCTTCATGCTTTACCAGCTTAACCAGTGAACCTAAGGTAAGCCCCTGAACAACTATTGAAAATATAACCACTGCATATGTCACTGCCAGGATAACTTCTCTTTCCTGACCTTGCGGTAAAGAAAGAGCGAGCGCGACCGAAATCCCTCCACGCAACCCACCCCATGTCATTAAACGTGTTACGCCGGGGCTAAAGTCCCGTACATTTTTCATCAGCTGGATAGGTGCTCCGACCGAGATAAAGCGAGATAATAATACGATAGGGATAATGGCTAATGCAGCAAGGAAGTATTCTGTGTAATAAACCAGTACTAATACTTCTAAACCAATCAATAAAAATAATACAGCATTCAATATCTCATCAATCAATTCCCAAAAAGTATCAAGATGTTCGCGTGTACTTTCAGACATTGCTAAAACCCGACCATGATTACCAATTAATAAACCCGCAACGACCATCGCAATTGGACCAGATATATGTATTGCAGTTGCAAAAGCATATCCACCCGTAACCAGGGCCAGGGTTAATAAAATTTCAACCTGATAATTATTAACTGAACGCAGCATGTAAAAACAAAGTCCACCGATAATTAAACCATATATCGCGCCACCGATTGCTTCCTGAATAAATAAAGAACCAATAGAAAATATTGTTGTTTCACCCTCACCTGTCGCAATGCCAAGCAATACTAAAAAAACTACAACTGCGACACCGTCATTAAACAAAGACTCTCCGGAAATTTTTATTTCCAGGCTTTTAGGTATACCAACCGTTTTTAATATTCCGATCACCGCAATAGGATCGGTAGGTGAGATTAACGCCCCAAATAACAGGCAATAAATGAAACTGATATTAAGCTCCAAAGCATTCAGTATGATCCAGCTCATTCCTCCAATAATAAAGGTTGAGCTAACTACACCGACGGTAGCTAAAATAAGGATTACCCATTTTTGCTTGCTCAACTCATTCAGGTTGATATGCAATGCACCAGCAAATAATAAAAAACTCAACATGCCATTAATGAGCGTTGTATGAAAATCTATTCCCTGAATTAAAGCACTTGCTTGCTGAGATATATCGAAGAAACCAATTTTCCCGCTGATTAATAACAAAAGTGACAACGCTAATGAAATCAACATAATACCTATTGCAGTAGGGAGCTTAATAAAACGATAGTTCAGGTAACTGAATACTGCTGACAGGGTAAGGAGGATAGCGATTGTATTTAGGATTTGCATGCGCTTTAAGATACCCTAAAAATCATTTCAAAACAGGGAAAGAGCTTACCTTTGGGCAGAAATTTTCAGTTTCAGTAATTAAAAATCAATAGAAATAAAAGCAAATAATTCTGACTCTTTAGTAGCCGTCTTATCTTCATAAGTTGCAGTCAAACCAAGCCTGGTCGTAGAAAAATCTTTTTGCAGAGTCACACTAATATCATTTCCATTTTGAACTGTTGCAAAAACTTCTCCAAAGTGAAGTAATAACTCCATCTCGGAAAAAATATTAAAGCCTGTGCCAATATCAAGATAACGCGCTTCTTCCTCACCAAAATAATATTTTATATACGACATCTCATACTGCACGCCGGCATAAAACTCATGTGAAATTGGAGCAAAATTGTTATCAGTATAAAGATATTCTACTGCACCAAGATCAATTATAAATTTTTCACCTCTGCCAAAGGCTAATTTCCAGCCGCCAAATATATCTACTTCAGCGCCTTTTGAAACATTTGAAGCAAAAAAACCAGCATAAAAACCTGAATCTTTGGATTGTGATAATTGGTATGATGCCTGAACAGCGGCCTTGTCATTGGTTTGAGTTAAACCACGGAATACATAATTACTGGTTAAAGCCAGCGATAATGTACGCTCAGTCGCAAAAATAGCAAACGAAGGAAGAATAAAGATCGCAAGTGTGAGAAATACTTTTTTCAAAGCACGTTACTCTTAATAATAATTAACAACCTACCTTATAAACTTATATCATATAAGTGTAGTCAATAATTAAGTAAACCCCCCTTCTATTTTTATTGTAGCTTGTATCAGTCTATTCAACAGACTTATTGATTAACTAAGTGATTTTTGTAGCTGGTAATTTTGTAAGAGGAAATTTAGAAACGACAATATCACCAAAGTAACTCTCTGTCATCGCACTTGTATTATCCGTATCCGTCATAATAGCAACGCTAGTGACATCCTTAGGTTCTTCTCCAAACGCCTTTTTATAATCTTCGTAGATATTACGTTCTTCAATATGCCATTTTTGTAAAGCTGATTTACTGTTTCTTAATATCACCATTTTCACACGTTGAGTATATGGACTGGAGACAATTCGACCAACAGCCATTTTATTGCCCCAGATATAATTTAATGTTGCCAATAGTGGAAGTTTGCCATTAAAAAATTTATACCAACTTACACTAGGACTGCTCATCTTCGGCTAAATCTTTAACATCATAATCAAACATAACATAAATACGCGCAGCATAATCATCACCCGACTTTAACGTGACATCTGTACCCGCAATGGCCTTGTTCACTTTCCAGCGCCAGGATAGATAGGGGTATTCTTTAGGATTAAAACGAATTTTTTTTGTTAAACCGGATGCAGATTCATTGCTCTCGGCTTTTACCACCTTAATATTTTGGTCCTCTACCAAAGTATATGAGGTGTGCTCATCAATACTGCCAAAAGTAAGCGTGTTTCATGACTCGGGAATAGCCTCACTTTGTTGCGAAAAATCACCCAGGACCATTTGTTGATTATCGGCAGCAAGTAAAAATGATGCTGGTGTAAAGAGACAGATAAATAGTGAGGCATTAATCTTTTTTAATAATGGCATAATGAAATCCCTTTTATTTGATTTTCAATATGACATGAGACTTTTCTGTAAATTCCTCAACCGAAGACAGCGGTGCCATTTTTTGTATGTTTAACACCTTGGCTGCAACACCCCGCTTCTGCTATAAATGCAGAGTGACCCCGATACTTTCGCGCAACTATTATTTTTTATTGATTTCCCGGGTCAATGCAAATAACAATCCTTTCTCAATCCAAATATCCACCGCAAGTCCTTTTGAATAAACGGTTACAGGTTTTTGGTTTTCTTTAAGTTCTGGCAAGCCTGAAAAAACTTTTTTGTCATAAACAGTTTGATACAAAGACTGTATCTGACCTGTTTTACTGTCTTTAAGTCGAAGTTGTGCGGCAGTAACCCCCTGAATTGAACAGTACCGTCCGCCAATTAAACTTTTAGTACTTCCCTTTAAAAGCACAGATTCTATCGGTAAGAAGTCAAGTTCAGTTAAAAAATCACGAACAGCCTGGATACTGGATGTTTGAATTTCAAGTGGTTTTAACTTGACATGATTTTTTGCAACCTCACTCCCTATACGCTGATCCAGCGCTAATTGAGGTGACATGGAAAAATATAATACGTTTACGATTGCAATAAAAACGACCACAGCAACCGCTAACCAGCGAGGCTGCATATTAAAATATGAACTTTCCTTTTCAGTTTTACCTTTTTGTAACTGCAATAAAGATTCCAGTTGTTCATCTGCAAGTGATTTTTTTTCAATATGCTCACGCATTACATTTTTAAGATTACCCTTTTTCATAGCTCTGCCTCCACAACATCACTGGAGTTACCATTAAACTGTTCAATTAATTTTTTTCGCATACGATAAATTTTAGAAAGAATTGTTCCTCTTGGTTTTTCCAGCTTGTCCGCAATTTCGGAAGTCGAATAACCTTCGATGGCCCAGCAGTACATTATTTCACGCTCATCTGGTTCAAGGCTCTGTAATATCTGATCTGCCATATCCTCATTAATATGTAACTCTTCTAATGTCTGAACATCAAAATCAGCAGGTAATGTCGTCTCTTCCAGGTTTTCAAACTGCACTATCTTTTGTCGCCTGCATTCGTCAATGAATCGATTATAAATAATTCGTTTCATATATGCCGCGGGTTGATTTGCCACAACATCAGACTGGATAAACTTCTCCAGTGAGGTTTGCAACAAGTCATAAGCATCATGCTCATCACACGTTAAGCTATAAGAATAACGATAAAGCTGCTGTAAAATTTCTTTATCAAACATCAAATAAATCCTGAAGTGAAAAGTTGCAAACCCATCCTTTTTGTATAAAACTCATTATCTCGTTTTGAAAATCATTAAGATATTCTGCATCACTATCAACTTCAAGCGCGGATAACTGTGTTAATGGAGCAACACCTATAATAGCTTTTAATAATTCATATTGGTAATTATTCAACAACTCAATCTCAGGATGAAAATTAACTCTCGACATACAAAAATAGCTTTCTGTTTCTGGCATAGAAAACTCCTGCCTTGCATCAGCACTGTTTTTGTTTGCCTCCCAGATATCCAGCAAAGGATAAAAAGTTGAAAACAATGTAAATGAATCACTTAATGTAAAAACAAGTTTATTATGATCCCCTGGTTCTACCAGGCCTAACTTCTCAAATGAAAAAGGCTCATCATCTTTAACATAATAGTTTGCATGCCAGTGCCATTCCAGTAATGCAAGCTCAGCTAAATATTCAAAACCATTTAACTCATCATGTATCTCAACTTGCTCATTTATAAAAGAAGAAAAATATTCACCATAATTATTTAAATCAGAATCCGTAGAGGGATACTCAAACCTATAACTTCGACACAACTGATTAAAATAATCTTTACCAAGAATATTCAGGCAAGCAGGATAAATCTGGGCCAATACTTTTTGATGTGCACCATTAACATTACTGCGATAAATTGATAGTTGCTTCTCTTCACTAAGAGAACCAACGGGTAATAACTCCGATAAAAAATCAGGTTCACTAACTTGCTGTTGTAACAAAATACCAACAAAAGCTCTTTCAATTTTAGCTAAGGGCATAATTAATATTCCCGGAACTATATTTATTTACGATCACTTCGGCCTTCTGTGCTTCCTGAATTAATCGTCGTAATGAGGGGATATCGTTGTCCCATTCAATTAAAGTAGGCACATCCGGTATATGTTGTATTAATTTTTCATAAAGCTGCCAGACCGGTGCTGCAACCGGATTATTATGCGCATCCAGAATATAATCACCACGATCATCAAAACCCGCCAGATGAACTTCCTTAATTTTTTCATAGGGAAGCCGTGATATATATTTCTCAGCATCAATTCCCTGATTAATATGATTAACATAAATATTATTTACATCAATCAACAGCAAACAATCCGCTTGCTTTGCCAGTTCTGAAATAAAATCAACTTCATCAAGAGTACTTTCTGCAAATTTCATATAACTTGAAACATTTTCAATTAATATTCTCTCTCCTAAAAAATCCTGAGCCTGAGATACACGGGTCACCATATGCGACAAGCTTTCTTCAGAATATGGCATTGGTAACAAATCATGTGAATGAAAACCATCAACTGAAGTAAAACAACAATGTTCCGATAACCACGCAATATTATATTGCTGCATAAGCTGTTTAAGTTTACCCAGGTAATCCAGATCCAGCGGATCAATAGAACCTAAAGACAGACCAACACTATGAAACGTTACTGGATAATGCTGGCAAATTTGCTCCAGCTGTAATGGAATCAAGCCGCCTTTTACCATATGATTATCTGCTAATAGTTCAAACCATGGTATCGCAGGTAAACCTGATAAAATTTCATTGGTGTGTGGTGAACGCAAGCCAACCCCCACACCGGAGATTGGCTGTGCATTTTTATCTTTTAACCTTACCTGATTAACTTCGGTTTGATTAAATGCGTTCATGATTTTAACTTTTTGCAGGTTTAATTTTTCTTACATTACCACCTACGATTTTTGCACAGGTTCCTTTAGGCAGATAAACCCATTCTTGCGGATGATTACTTTTTGTTGCCTGTCCGGCACAACCATGTTTACCATCTAAAGCTCCACAATCATTCATACCCGCTTTAGCAATACCGGCACACTTTTCCCAAAACTTTGGCTGATCAGGTACAGCAGAAGCTGACGTGCTCACCATGGTAGCGCCTAATGCCAGAATTCCTGCAACAGTGGATTGAATCACTTTATTTTGATTTTTCATATTTCCTCCATAAATTTAAGTAACAAAAACACAAAACATCATTTGTTTTACATCTGTTAGTAGCTAGACGAACAGAAAGGGGAAATGATTGCAGGAAATGGAAAAATAATTAATTTATTTGAACATTAAAATACGCATTTTTAATGCGGCTAAAGGTTTTTATAAATAGATTAATATCTATGCACTCTATTTATAAACATGCAAATAAATCAGGCCGCAAATGCGGCCTGTTCACTTTTTCAGAATAAAAGTGTTTTACATACCATCTGATGGATTTAATGTTCTTAGTGCTTTTTGGTTCGGAGTTTTCGTTTTAAATTTGGCCCAATAAGCCTTATATACCTCGATGATATTTTTTTGCTCTTTCTTAAACCATTTTCTTGCATCCGCTGGTATCGTTTCCACAAGCTCTGTGTCTGCAATCCATTCTTTAAAATCAGGAATACTCGTATTATAGTCTGTGGTTCCATCAGTACGCACTGGTGTTGGAGCAAAACCACCGGTTCCCCAGTTAGGACGAACGATAACGTAATATGTTTTTCCCGCTCTCACGTTTGCAATCATAAAATCAGCTGCATTTCCATAAGCCATATATACTTTTTTTCCGGGTGTAGTCTCATAAGAAATTTTCTTACCCATTGGAACCGAACCAATAAATTTAATTTTACCTTTAGCAATTTCAAATAACTCAGAGTTAATTGCACCAATAACAGATGATGGTCGCATAAAAACAATTTTCGCTTTATTTTTACTGGCAGCAGTAATGCTCTGATTTTGACTCGGTTTCATGAGTAAAGAACTACCACCACAACCAGCCAAAAATACAAATACAATTACAACTGAAATCTTCTTTAATAAACCATTCATAAATAATTCTCCCTTTTTATTATCTTTCACAAGGAAGCATACGTTATTAAATGATAAGAAAAAAGATATAATTAAAAAATAATTTTATGTACTAATTCAATGAAAAATATTAGTACTCATTTTACTTAATACAGGTAGAGCAACGTGCTTTAACTATTCGTCCGCTATGTTCACGTCGTTGTGGTCGTTTAACATTATCTTGTGTACTCATATCAGCATAAAGTTTACGCTCTGCATCGATAACAGCATATTCATGTTTATAAGGATATAGCACATTATTCATGCCTCCTTGCGCAATAAACTCCTCCCCATTAACCAACATGCTATGCGTATGCAATAACTCATGTAATAACGCATCTGCCGGAGAAGCAATACATACCGGGTTATCTGTACAGCCATTGTTTAAGCGAAGTTGTGCTGCAGAACGGGTATTAAAATGAATCACTGCTTTATTTACCTGTAACATATTTCCACTACCGGTCGTTAGCCAATTATTTTCATCAAAAGATAATACCCAGTCTTTATCTTTTAATTCCTCAATTAATCTAACCGACTCAGGAAAATCACTGTAATAATTTGCAATCTCTTTTAGATCTTCAACTATATAAACCGGATCATTTTTTTGTTTCTGATAACGGCTACTTAACACATCAAAAAGTAACTGTGCCAGTCCTGATTTAATTTGTATTTTTGTTTTGCTAATCGGTTTAACGCTATATTGAATTTGTTCTCTGATTTTATTATTAGCAATTAATTGTAATTCTATATTCTGAGATTGCTGTAAAGAATCAGCATCATTAACTTCCAGTTCAATATCTGCATAAGCACTACTTTCAAAAATAAGACTTGCAGTAAATAAAAGTATCGGTGCCCATTTTCGTCTTTTATTTTTATGTTTGTCTGAAAATTTATCAGAACGTTGATCTTCTTTTAAAACATAACCTTGTTGCTGATAATACTGAGTCAGTTTGGCAAATAAATCGGGGGACTTTTCCTGCAGTCCCCGGGGATAAACAATATGAGGCTGGCTATTGATAACACAGGGATGAACATAGGCATGTGAAAAAACAGACAAAGACTTTTTCTTTTTCTCTGCTGAATTCAACCACTTTAAAAAGTGTTTATTCCCCATACCAAACCTCTAACATATTTACTTATGCTATATATCGGTCGCACAGGGAAAATATTTACTATTTTCGATAAATTGAGGAAATTACTGTCTTTGTGAACAATGCCAGCCAGTTAATAATGCTGAGAAACGAAGCCCAACAGCCGTGGATGGTCTCACTGTCAATGTTGGGATTCGCAAGCTCACTGCCAACCTACGTAATGCGTAATACCTATTGCCTTAAATAAGCGGCATTGATCTTTGAACAGAAATTTTTCTGATAAAGAGGGGCGCTCAAACTTTAAAACAATTTGTACAGATTTCAGCACAACCTGTGCCAGCAATTTTATTTTTTTAACGGGTGTTCAGCGGGTAGTTGTTTTTGCATCCAACATGCTAATTTATGTTTCATACTCGGCTGGTCTACCTGACCTTTGACCAGTGGTTGTAATACCTTGTCATGCACCAGTAATCGATAGACATATTCTACCTTATCTTTTGATGAATCCGTTGCATCAAACTTAACCACACCTTTTTTCTCAGCAATGGACATCACCAGATCAAGCGCAAGTTTTACCAGTTCCTTCTCGTGTTTTAGTTTTTTCACTAGATATTTAATCCACTTATTATTCCTGATAATAAAACAAACATACTACGACTATGATCACCTTCAGTAAAACCATTCATCCTGTTTTACTATCTAACCAGTACATATTTCACACAAAGGAATAAATTCCTCATCATATAAAGCTGTTTTCTTTAATAAAGTAATAATTTTACGCTTAATATCAGCAGATATCCGTTTTTGATATTGCATCTGACATTTATCAACTCGTTACTTTGTTAAACTTTACTGTCACCGGGCTTACCTGATGCAACATTCACTCCCATAGCCTGTTGCATAATAAGGTTCTTGAATGGTGTTACATAATCAGTCATATTCAAGCCAAAATTACGTAAGTCTTTTACGATGGCTAGCTCACTGCCAAATATTCTTTTTATTCCATCCATAGCAACTAACATGGAACGGTTGTCTGCTCGACGCCAGCGTTCATATCGACGCAAAACTTTTAACGCACCAATGTCTTTTTTATCATTCAGCGCTTCAACAATAACCGTAATTAAACTTGCGACATCAGCCAGACCTAAATTAACACCTTGTCCTGCTAACGGATGAATCGTATGTGCTGCATCCCCCACTAAAGCCAGACGTGGTTTAACGTAATTTAATGTTTCAAATAATCTTAAAGGAAAAACGGCTCGTCCCGCAACGGACTCAATTTTACCGAGCTTGCTTTCAAAAGCCTGTTCAAGCTCCACAGCAAATTCTGCTTCAGAAATATCTGTTAAACGCTGTGCTTCTTCAGGTGAAGTCGACCAGACAATCGAACTATAACCTTCTGACAGGGGTAAAAATGCCAGTGGCCCGGTATTAAGAAAACGCTGCCAGGCAGTGTCCTGATGGTACTTTTCAGTTTTAACTGTTGTAACTAAAGCCGCTTGATCAAAGTCCCAGCCTTTTACCGCAATATCTGCTTGCTGTCTTATCCATGAGCGGGTGCCATCCGCTCCCACCACTAGCGAAGTTGAGAATTCTGTTCCATCTTCCAGGATTAAGCGGGTATTAAGTTCATTGAACTCAATTGAATTAAGTTGGGCGGGATAAAATAATTCAATTTGAGGGAGTTCCAGCATTCGTTGATGCAAAGCTTTTACAATGACACGGTTTTCAATAATATGACCAAGATCAGCTTCCCCCATATCTGCGCTATCGAAATGAAGTTCACCTTTGCCTCCGGCATCCCAAACAAACATATCACGATAAGGACTCACTCTTTGCTCGAATATTTTTTCCCATACAGCAATATTTTTAAAAAGCATTTGCGAGGCACGGGTAATGGCACTGACCCGCATATCATAGCTGTCCTGCTCCCAGTCTAAATTTGGTGCATGGGCATCGATTACTGCAATACTGAGATTTTCTGCTTCTTCAGCAAGACCACAAGCCAGCGAAGCGCCAACCATACCACCGCCAACAATAATAATATCGAAATCTTTCTTACTTGACATAATTTAAATATCTCACCGCAGAGGTGATGCCAGAACGTGCGGAGCAGGTTAAGGTAATACTGAACGAAACGCGCAGCGGTTCTATAGTGCAGAGAGCGCAAAGGAAAACCTTAAAATAGGGCATGGTTGTAGGTTGGGTTAAGGAGTAAAACGACGAACCCAACAGCATTAAATTGTTGGATCCGCTACGCTTGATCCAACCTACAAAAAGCATTTCTCTTCTTTGCATTCTTAGCATCTTTGCGTTCTCTGCGGTGGAATCTTTTAGCTTTTTCATAATTTCAGCCCACGGCCCAGCCTTGGCAACTTGCCGACAAACCCCATCGCATGTCTTGCAAAGACTTTTTTAAGCGGAGGCACAAGGTCCACCACCAATAATCCAAGGTTACGTAATGCTGTAAGGGGTAAAAAACTATTAGAAAAAATTCTAACCAGGCTGTCTGTCGCCATGGCAGTTTGAATGTGATCACGACGACGCCAGTCTGCATACGTTTGTAATACAGCTAAGTCACCAATGTCATTATTTTCGCTATCCTTACTTCGAACGGCATCCATAATCACTTGTGACAGCACTGCAACATCACGTAAACCCAGGTTAAATCCTTGTCCTGCTACAGGATGCAGAGTATGTGCAGCATTGCCAATTATAGCTAAACGTTGCCGCACATGTTCCTGAGCACGCATTAAACTTAGCGGGTAAACATGGCGCTGGCTTACGTTAATGAAATGCCCTGCTCGCTCACCAAAGCGTTGCTTTAACTTGAGCAGAAACGTTTTATCATCCCAATTCATCATATTTTCTGTTTCTGAGCTATTTATGCTCCAGACAAGGGAAAAACGATTAGCTTCATTCTCCGTAGCCGCCATCGGTAACAAAGCTAATGGGCCGCTATCAGTAAAGCGCTCATAAGCCTGATTATTATGCTGTTTATCAGTCGCAATATTTGCTATTACTGCACTTTGCTCGTAGTTACGCTGCTTAATTCTTACACCACTAAGGCGTCGTACTATAGAATCACCACCATCGGCCGCAACCAGTAATTTTGCCGTTAAAATTTGTTCTTTAGCATCATCTCCCATCCCGGTTTCAATCGTGGCACTGGCATGGTCTGCATTTAAATCAAAGTTTTTAAGTTTAGCGGGTGCAATTAAGGTTACATTTTTTTGTTTATTTAAAGCATCAAATAATGCTTTACCAATAACCCGTGTCTCAACAACATACCCCAACGCCTCTACGTTTTCATCATCCGCATTTAAACGTGTAATTCCAGCATGACCACGATCCGATATATGAATTTTTTTAATCGCAGCGACACCCAGTTTGTTTATAGATGGCCACAACCCGATCCCTTCAAATACCTGTTTCGAGGTATAGGACAAAGCCACGCTACGAGCATCAAAAGCGGGTTGGTATTCTGAATCGTCAGACTTAAAGGGGAAAGCTTCAACAATAGCGATTCTTAAAGAATCTCCTGATTGTGATTGCGATAGCGCACAAGCAAGACTCGCGCCGACTAAACCTCCGCCAATAATAATAAGATCAAAATCTGTGTTGATGCTTTTATCTGACATAGTTATTTAACCCGCCATCAACGCTTCAATTTCATCGGCATTTTTTGGCACATCTTTACTCAACACCTCATGCCCGTCTTTAGTTACCAAAACATCATCTTCTATTCGAATTCCAATGTTATGCCATTTTTTAGCCACTTTTTCATGGTCTGCCGAAATATATACACCCGGCTCAACCGTGAGTACCATGCCCGGCTCAAGTACCCGCCATTCATCATCTACTTTGTAATCACCGACATCATGCACATCCATTCCCAACCAGTGACCTGTTCGATGCATATAAAAATTTTTATAGCTTTCTTTTTTGATATTGGTTTCAAGTTTACCTTTTAAAATACCAACATCAATCAAGCCCTGCGTAACCACTTTAATCGCTGCTTCATGAGGATCGTTCCAATGATTACCCGGCTTAACCTGTTCTATTGCAGCAAGTTGTGCGGCTAAAACAATGTCATACAGTACGCGTTGTTCTTTAGAATATTTTCCGTTAACAGGGAAGGTACGCGAAATATCCGAGGCATAACATTCCACCTCGGCACCGGCATCTATCAGTACCAGGTCACCATTTTTTAATGTTTCGCTGTTTTCCACGTAATGTAAAATACAGCCGTTTTTACCACTGCCAACAATTGAAGAATAAGCAGGAAAACGCGCGCCTTGCTGCATAAAGCTGTGTAAAAGCTCTGCTTCGAGTTGATACTCGTATACGCCCGGCTTACAAAACTGCATTGCCCGAATATGTGCCTTAGCAGAAATTTGCGCGGCCTTACGCATCACTTTTATTTCAGCAGCGCTCTTATATAAACGCATATCATGTAATTGATGATCCAGCGAAACAAACTCACCCGGGGTATGTACTCCCATACGCGACTGTTCACGCAATCGATTCACCCATTTAATAATGAGCTGGTCAAAATCAGGATGAACGCCCATGGTGTAATACACTTTTTCTTTGTTTTCGAGCAAACCAGGTAAAATATCATCGATATCATCAATAGGAAAGGAATCATCTGCGGCATAATCTTCGATTGCTCCATCCTGACCTGCACGTAAACCATTCCAGGTTTCCATTTTTTTATCGTTTTCGCGACAAAACAAAATATATTCACCATGCTCGCGGCCTGGAACTAACACCGCAACAGCTTCGGGCTCATCAAAACCGGTAATATAATGAAAATCGCTATCCTGACGATATTGAAACTCAGCATCACGATTACGCATACGCACTAATGCTGCGGGTAAAATGGCAACCGCATCGTCACCCATGATTTGCATAAGGTGTTTGCGGCGACGCTTGTATTCTGTGTTGTTCATATTTTTCCAGATTTAATTAATAAACTGTAGGTTGGCTCAAGCGCAGCGGAGCCAACAAAATATATTGTTGGTTCCGTCGCCTTGCTCCTTGAACCAACCTACATCTAACTAAATTAATGATATTCTGACTCATCTTCAGGTTCTTCAACCTGAAATTGCTGCATTTCACCAACAAAAAGTTGTATCGCAACTCTAACAAACTCGACTAACTCCATAAAATCCTTTTCATCCTGAGCATCATCATCCAGTTCATAAGATTCTGCACGAGAAATCTCAACAATATCCTTAATAATATCGGGCAGCTCCCCGGGTAAACCTTCAGGATCAGTTAATCCACCCTTACTTAATCCAAATAAAAAGCCCTGACACCAGTTACTCAATGCTTCAACGCGCGCATATAAACCCGAGTTGTCACCTGGTAAAAAAAGCTGGAAATCAAAATCCTCACCTGAAAGTTGCTTCTCTGTTCCATTAAATAAATGCGTCAATAATGAACGACTTTCACTGTTTAATGCATCAACCGTATACGCATCCTCTTCGGGAACATCCGTTAAAGTATTGTCCAGCCAAAAAGGTGCAGTTAAACCATTAACCGTACAAAATAAGCCGCATAAAGTACCATGCACCTCAGCAGCATCCTGCTCTACACTAATCCGTTTCAGGGCATCATTAATTTCATCGTATTGAATATCTATTTCACTCATATTGTCCTGCTTTACCTCAAAATATCACTAAATATGCCATTGAACATTGTTACCAAAACCTTACCGTGTCGGTCGCGGCATCAGAAGTTTAATTTTACATCATTTTCTGACCCGTTTAACCGTTGACCGCGTCCGATGCGCTCTATATTCTTATACTATATTAAATAGTTAAGGTTTCCGTAGAGACTGAGGCATAAATGGAAGAACTTGATCTGAAAAAACTTGAAGGCCGTGTTGATGACCTCATCAAAACGATTGATCGCCTGCAAAGTGAAAATAAAACGCTGCGTGATAGCCATTCACACTTGCAGGGTGAACGTACTCGACTAATCGAAAAAACAGAACTTGCTCGTACTCGTGTTGAAGCCATGATCGGGCGCTTAAAGGCAATAGAAAATGACGGATAAGTCAGCAGATGGTATTACCATCCATATTCTTGATAAAGAATATGTGATTGCCTGTGATAAAGATGAACGGCATGATTTACAGCGCTCAGCTGATTATCTGGATTCTAAAATGCGTGAAATTCGTGATAGTGGAAAAATTATTGGCTCAGATCGTATCGCAGTGATGGCTGCACTCAATATATCCCATGAATTACTCACCCAAGACACCGGTGCAACAAAAATGAATGGTACAGTTGACAACCGCATTCAGGTTATCCAGAAAAAAATCGACGATGCATTATTCCGCAGTCGTCAACTGGAAATTTAACCTGTCAAGACTTTTACTTTCATTAAAGATCAAATTTCATAAAGAAGATTCATTCAGAATCATCTAAAATAAAGCTACGCTAACCTAAAGAGTTACCCCGATTAATGGGCATACCCTGCGGTATTCGTCAGTGATAAGAGACCCTTGAGCCGTAATACATAACTCCGGGGACTGAGTAGTGGCACTGTGTGCATGTCCGTCCTCGAGCGGAAAGCCTAACGTGCTCACGACGTTCCCACTTGAACCTCTGGTTCAAGGCACAGATCACAACGGTACAGGCGGGATTGCCCACCCTCTATTTAAAATAAAGATTTGCCACAAAGGACACTAGAAGCACCAGGGAAAATAAAAAAAATTTATACCACGGGGAGCACAGAGAAGAAAAATAATAACGACTTCATGTTTCCCATGACTCCAGTGATTTTCTTATCTTTTTATGGTGAATTGCAGGTTGGATTAAGGAATAACACAACGAATCCAACAAAGTATATTGTTGGATCCGCTTCGCTATCCAACCTACAGGGAACGCAGTGAAGAAATAATAATAATTACCCCGTATACTCTGTGTTCCCCGTGGTTTGTTATTTTTTCTTCGTGTGGCCCAGGCCAGTCTCTCAATCTTCGATTTCACCTTCTCCTTTTGTCCTTCGTGGTTCAATCTTAGTCTTGCTTTTTGTATTTCCATCCCCCTTTGTGTTTCAATACTATCTATATGGATACAAAAGCCCTACGCAAGCAAATACGTGAAAAAAGGCACGCTCTCAGCGATGTAGAGCGTGAACACGCCGCTTTTTTATTATGTGAACGTATTGCATCCAGTCGAGCATTCCAACAAAGCAAACACATTGCGTTTTACCTCACGAATGATGGTGAGATTGATCTAAGCTTATTAATCGAACACGCCTGGCAACAAGGAAAACTCTGTTACTTACCTGTGTTAGCCGAACCTAATACGCAACGACTTTGGTTCATACCCTATACAGCCAACACAAAGCTAAAGAACAACCGATTTGGCATTCCTGAACCTGTTCATTCACATACAACACGGTTACGAAAAACACTGTCACTGGATTTGATTCTTATGCCTCTTGTTGCTTTTGATCAAGAAGGAAATAGGCTAGGTATGGGCGGTGGTTTTTATGATCGAACTTTGGCTTTCTTAAGACAACGACAATACTGGCATAAACCAAATTTGTTAGGCGTTGCCTATGAATTTCAAAAACAGAAACAATTGGTAACAAATTCCTGGGATATTCCATTACAGGCTATAGCAACAGATAAATCTTTATACCTTCGCAAAAATAAATAACTTATATCACCTTAGTTAACATCATATAGAGCGGAGTAGCTTTGTTGCTGCCTGTCTATTAGATATAACTCTAAAAACTTGTTTCAAAATACAAATAAAATGAAATTATGGAAAATAAAGGGTGATATTGCTATTTAATAACATCATTTCAGTAAAATATGATTTGTTAAACTTTTTATTATTACAACGCCAGGTTTTCAGCTTAAAATTTAAATATAAATCGTTATTTTTATTTTAATAATGATATTTCATGATGTTTTATGCTTAATCTATAGATAAATGTGAAATCCAACCAATAAAAACAATAATATTTATAAAAAAGTGTTTTAAACCGCTTTTATAGCAAATAACTATAAAACTCTCTTTAAGAATGCGTTTATCGCTCCGCTTTAATGCTATTAAACATAAAAGAACCCGATAAAAACTAAAATTTAGAGTAAATAATATAATTTATTCATTTATTACATTCAAAATAGTTTATTTATATGAAATACAGTGAAAATCATCATTTAATACTTATAAAAATTTGCAAATTAACCTTAATAAATAAAAAACGGCTTTATTGTTAGTAATAATTAATCTTTTTACATAAAGTTTTGTTAAAAAACTAAAAAATTAAGCGCAATCGATACAAAAATTCATTATTTAAGTTAAAAAAAACTTAAAACAGTTAAAATTTTTATAATAGTTTATGTTTTTAGATAAAATTTTGTTAAAAATTTTATAAATTAAGTGTAATTGATACAAAAATTCATTATTTAAGTTAAAAAAAACTTAAAACAGTTAAGATTTTTATAATAGTTTATGTTTTTAGATAAAATTTTGTTAAAAAACTAAAAATTAAGTGTAATCGATACAAAAATTCATTATTTAAGTTAAAAAAAACTTAAAACAGTTAAAATTTTTATAATAGTTTATGTTTTTAGATAAAATTTTGTTAAAAAACTAAAAATTA
>CAZZIS010000048.1:0-22997 GCA_964654445.1 uncultured Thioalkalispiraceae bacterium | reverse complement strand
ATATTTTTGATGATTTAAGAAAACATCAATTAGTTGATCGATATGATGACTCAACCAATGGCCTGGTGAATTATTTTCTGGATAACAATACGATGTAGTAGAACAGTATTCTTATTTTAGAATGGTAGCGGTGGCCGGACTCGAACCGGCACTGAGTTGCCCCAACTGGATTTTGAATCCAGCGTGTCTACCAATTTCACCACACCGCCATAGACTTTACTTTTGCAGCTGATAGCTACGAAAGGCGGCCATTATAGGGTACATGGCTATTCTATCCAAGCTTTTATCCCAGTCAAAAAAGTTGTTGCGTTTAAGATATACTGTTGTTTTCGGAGCCAGGACTGCAGTTGCTAAATAATGACGCGCTATTAGCCATCCTTGGCCGCTCGACTACCACATCCTTGTGGCAGACGGTCATTATTTAACAACTGCAGTCCTAACTCCTTATTTTTAAGCTCGATCTTAGATATTAAAGTTAGCCTGAGATAATAAAACAATATGCGCCGTACCGATTTCACTTTTGATTTACCCGAAGAACTTATTGCCCAACAACCCGTTGCTGAGCGCACCGCCAGTCGTTTGTTAATTTTAGATGGTCTAACTGGTGAGATTGAAGATAAAACATTTACAGATTTGGTTAGTTTTCTACAAGCAGGTGATGTACTGGTTTTCAATAATACTGAAGTTATTCCTGCACGATTACATGGAAAAAAAGCATCGGGTGGAAAAGTTGAAGTATTAGTAGAGCGTATTGTTGATGAAAACACTGCGTTAGCACATATTCGAGCGAGTAAATCCCCGAAGCCAGGTACAGAATTAATTTTTGATCAAGGTATTACTGCTGAAGTAACAGGTAGAGAAGGTGATTTGTTTATTGTTAAGTTTAATAACAATAAACAAGAACAAAATACTGTGTTGGATATTCTGAATGCTGTTGGACATATGCCACTTCCGCCTTATATACAGCGTGAAGATGAAGCATTCGATCAGGAACGTTATCAAACTGTTTATGCTGAAACCCCCGGTGCAGTTGCTGCGCCAACTGCTGGACTGCACTTTGATGAAAAAATGTTGCAGCAATTATCTGACAAAGGAATTGAACAAATTCATGTGACCTTACATGTTGGAGCAGGAACATTTCAACCTGTTCGGGTTGATGACTTAAATGATCACCATATGCATAAGGAATGGATGGAGTTAACTGAAGAAAACTGCAATAAAATGAATAAAGCTAGAGAGCAAGGTCGACGTATTATTGCAGTGGGAACCACCAGTGTACGTTGTCTTGAATCTGCGGCTTTATTTTCTAAAAATGAAGGCCAGTTAGCTCCGTATACAGGTGAAACAGATATTTTTATTACCCCAGGTTACGAATTCAAAGTAGTTGATGCTTTAGTGACAAATTTCCATTTATCAGAATCGACCCTGTTAATGTTAGTTTCAGCTTTTGCTGGTTATGAAAATATAAAAAATGCCTATCAGCATGCAATAAAGGAAAAGTATCGTTTTTTTAGTTATGGTGATGCGATGTTTTTAACTCGAAATTAGATAAATGTGTTTACCGCAGAGACGCAGAGGGCGTAGAGTTTTTTAATATCTATGTTGGGACGTTTTTACCAGAAAATTTACAATATAATATTTAATATTAGGGATGCCTCCATTAAAGTATATTTTTTGTTTTTCTTTGCGTACTCTGCGTCTCTGCGGTGAGATTGTATTTAGTTATAGTGGAAAATAAATGAAATTTGAATTAGATAAAACAGAAGGTTTTGCCCGACGTGGCCGACTAGTATTTGAACGTGGCACAGTCGAAACACCGGCATTTATGCCGGTTGGTACTTACGGAACGGTTAAAGCTATGACACCTGAAGAGTTGCAGGACTTAGGTGCACAAATTGTTTTGGGTAATACTTTTCATTTAATGCTCAGGCCCGGCACCGAGATTATTAAAAAACACGGTGACCTGCATAATTTTATGCATTGGCAAGGTCCAATCCTCACGGACTCAGGTGGCTTCCAGGTATGGAGTCTGGGTAAGTTAAGAAAAATTACTGAAGAGGGAGTGAAATTTAATTCTCCTATAGACGGTAGCAAGGTCTTCATGGGGCCAGAAGAATCGATGCAGGTGCAACGGGATCTTGGCTCAGACATTGTGATGATTTTTGATGAGTGCACACCCTATCCAGCAGAGGAGAAAGAAGTGCGTGAATCGATGGAGCTCTCACTGCGTTGGGCTAAACGTTCAAAAGATGCGCATGCTGATAATCCTTCTGCTTTATTTGGTATTGTTCAGGGCGGTATGTTTCCAGATTTACGTGAAACTTCTCTAAATGGTCTGACTGACATTGGATTTGATGGTTACGCTATTGGAGGGCTTTCGGTTGGTGAACCGAAAGAAGAAATGCTCAAAGTACTCGATCATTTGAAATCACGCATGCCGGAAAATTATCCACGTTATCTGATGGGGGTCGGAACTCCAGAAGATATTGTTGAGGCAGTTCGACGTGGTATTGATATGTTTGATTGCGTGATGCCGACTCGTAATGCGCGAAATGGCTTTTTATTCACCAGTAAAGGAATGGTCCGGATCCGTAATGCGCGATATACTGATGACATTGGCCCAGTGGATGATGAATGTGAGTGTTATACTTGTAAAAACTACAGCAGGGCCTATTTGCGTCATTTAGATAAAACAAAAGAAATTCTCGGCTCACGCCTAAACACCATTCACAATCTTCATTATTATCAGCATGTTATGGCTGGGTTGCGGGATGCAATCGAAAAGGGTGAATTGGATGAATTCGTGACTGAATTTTACGCCAAACGCGACCAATCCGTACCTGATGTGTCATAATGCCGCGTTATTATTATTGAAACATTATAAAAAGGTTAAAAAATGAGCTTCTTTATTTCAGATGCTGTTGCCGAAGCGGCGCCAGCAACACAACAGGGCGATCCAATGACATCACTGATTTTCTTCGGTGGCATGATTTTAATTTTTTACTTCATCCTGATTCGCCCGCAATCAAAGCGTGCAAAAGAGCACCGTGCATTGGTAGGCGGCTTATCTAAAGGAGATGAAGTTGTAACAAACGGTGGTATTTTAGGAAAAATTACAGACTGTAGTGAACAGTATGTGTCTGTAGAAATAGCCGATAATGTACAAATTAAAATCCAAAGAGCAGCTGTAGCAACGGTGTTACCGAAAGGTTCGTTAAAAGCGGCATTAAAGGATTAAATTGTAGGTCGGGCTTCAGCCCGACAGCCGTTGGTCTGAAGGCCAACCTACATTTTAAATAATTCGATTCAGGTATTCCCTCTATGTTAAATCAGTATTCTTCCTGGAAGTACGTATTACTTCTTATTGTTCTTGTTGTAGGTATCCTTTACGCTCTTCCTAATATTTATGGTTCCGATCCGGCTATTCAAATTTCAGCAACTCGAAATAATACCGTTGATACAGAAGTTGAAAGTAAAGCACTTGAAGCATTAACAAAACTTAATATTAACTTACGTCGCTCAACGTTAGATGCGAAGGGCTTGTTATTACGTTTTGATGATGTTGAACAGCAACTTAAAGCTGCAGATGGTATCCGTGATGTGCTTGGTTATGATTATACTGTTGCACTAAACCTTGCTCCTGCGACACCGGGCTGGTTAAGAAGCATGAACGCTCAACCGATGTATCTTGGTCTGGATTTACGCGGTGGCCTGCATTTCTTAATGGAAGTTGATACCGACCTGGTATTAAGTCAGGCGATGGAAAGTAATGCAAATGATATTCGTGGTGCTTTAAGAAAGAAAAAAATTCGTTATTTGTCAGTTCGTGATAATAAGGAACAGGTCACGGTAAAATTCCGTTCACTTGAATTACGTGATAAAGCGATGTCAGTCGTTCGTTCAGAACTTGGTGATTTATTATTGAGTGATTATGAAGAGGCGGGTGCGTTTTATTTCTCTGCTGCGTTAAAGAATACGGCATTAGTCTCGTTGAAAAAATCAGCACTACAGCAAAATGTTACTACCTTACGTAATCGTGTGAATGAATTAGGTGTTGCTGAACCCGTTATTCAACAACAAGGCGATAATCGCATTGTGATTCAGTTACCGGGTATTCAGGATAGCGCCAGGGCAAAACGAATTTTAAGTGCAACAGCAACTTTGGAATTTCGCCTGGTTGATGTAAATGTTTCACCACAAGATGCAATCGAAGGCCGTATCCCACCAACAGCACGTTTATATCGTGAACGTGATGGCCAGCCTGTTGTATTGAAAAAACGTTTAATCATTACCGGTGACAGAATCACTAACGCTTCTTCAGGTTTTGATAGTGAATCAAATAGTCCAATGGTATCCATTACACTTGATGGTGCCGGCGCACGTATTATGGCGCAAACCACAAAAAAGAATCTTAAGAAACCGATGGCTGTCGTTTTTATCGAACAGAAAGAAAGCATCAAAATGGTTGATGGAAAACGAGTACGTAGCTCACGTAAAGTTGAAGAGGTGATCAACGTTGCCACTATTCAGGGAGTATTCAGTAAACGTTTTCAAATCACCGGTTTAGATAATGGTAATGAAGCTCGTAACCTGGCCTTATTATTACGTGCAGGTGCACTAGCAGCGCCAATTCGAATTATTGAAGAACGTACGATTGGTCCAAGCCTGGGGGCTGATAATATTGCACAAGGTTTAAATTCCGTTGTGATTGGTATGGTCTGCGTACTGGTCTTTATGCTGCTCTGGTATCGCGGCTTTGGTCTGGTTGCTAACGTTGCTTTGTTGGTGAATCTTGTTTTAATTGTTGCCGTATTATCAATGTTGCAAGCGACTTTAACCTTGCCGGGTATAGCAGGCATTGTATTAACCGTTGGTATGGCCGTTGATGCCAACGTATTAATATTTGAACGCATACGTGAAGAGATAGCGATAGGTAATACACCGCAAGCCAGTATTCATGCTGGTTATGATAAAGCGTTATCCACCATTATGGATGCAAATATCACAACATTAATCGCTGCGGTTGTGCTTTATATCTTTGGTACAGGTTCGATTAAAGGTTTTGCTATTACATTATCCATTGGGATTTTGACCTCTATGTTTACCGCAATTATGGGAACACGCGCCATTATCAATTTATCGGTTGGCGGCAAGAAAATTAAAAAACTGTCTATTTAATTAGATAGCGAAGGAAAGTAATTATGCAAATTTTTAAAAATACACCCAACTTTAATTTTATGGGGAAACGGAAGGTTGCTTTAGCCTTTTCACTTGTTCTGATTATTGCTTCAATTTCATCTTTAGCGATTAAAGGCCTGAACTTTGGTTTAGATTTTACTGGAGGCACACTTATTGAAGTTGCTTATCCACAAAGTGCTGATTTAGTTAAAATCAGAAGTCGCCTGGCAAGTTCCGGGTTTGATGATGCCATAGTGCAAAACTTTGGTTCCTCAAAGGATGTTCTGGTGCGTTTAGCGCCTCGTGAAAATACCTCTTCACACTCTTTAGGCGATAAAATTCTAACTGCACTTAAAAAAGATGATGTCGATGTCATTATGCGTCGACAGGAGTTTGTTGGCCCGCAAGTAGGTGATGAGTTGCGAGATGATGGTGGTCTGGCCATGTTGATCGCGTTAGGTTTTATTCTTGTTTATGTTATGGCGCGTTTTGAATATCGTTTTGCTTTAGGTTCAATTGCTGCGTTGATTCATGATGTCATTATCACTATGGGCATGTTTGCATTTTTCCAGTTTGATTTTGATTTAACCGTATTAGCTGCTGTACTGGCAGTGATTGGTTATTCTTTAAATGATACGATTGTTGTGTTTGACCGTATTCGTGAAAATTTCAGACTCATGCGTAAAAATGAACCTGGCGAGATTGTAAATGCCTCTTTAAATCAAACCCTGTCGCGTACTATGATGACTTCTGTAACAACATTAATTGTTGTGTTAGCGATGTTTTTTCTTGGTGGTGAATTGATTCACGGTTTTGCAATTGCATTGATAATTGGTATCGTGGTCGGGACATATTCATCTATTTACGTCGCAAGTAGTATGGTCATTACCTTAAAAATTACTGCAGAAAGTATGATGCCAGTGAAAAAAGAAGGTGAAGATCAGGAAGGGCACTATATTGAATAACACCAAATAATTTGTTGAACTAAATAAAAAAGCCCGTAGTATGCGGGTTTTTTTATGCCTGCCACATTTATATCAGTTTCCCTGGAGTTACAGGCCTGTCACTTTAGATTCAGCTTTAATGCTGTTGGCTTTGTCGATAAACATAAGGTTGTGGATGCAGTATCTCTGTGGCAAACAAGGACGACTTAAAAATTGGTGAGTAAAATCTGGAGTACATAAGTTCTAAGTTAAACTAACATCGCCAGCTGATTATCCAGCAGACGATATTATTTCTGTGTCTAGATTTTGAAATTAGAAACCAGGTCATGGAGGTGGTTTGATAGGCCAGCTAAATTGTTACTTGATTGAGCAGTTTGCTGAGCTCCATTCGCTGTGCTTTCGCTTATGCTGTTAATAGTATCTACATTTTTATTTATGTCTTCAGCGACAGTACTTTGTTCTGTGGCTGCAGTTGCTATCTGTGTATTCATTTCATTAATGGTGGCTACAGACGTAGCGATATTTGCCAATGAGGAATCAGCTTCAGAAGCCTGAGTTACCGTTTCCTGCGCTTTTTTCTTGCTTTTACTCATCAGGGTCACAGCATTACGCGAACCTGTTTGCAAACGTTCTATCATTGTTTGAATTTCTTCTGTTGATGTCTGAGTCCGGCTAGCAAGTGTTCTCACTTCATCGGCAACAACGGCAAAGCCGCGTCCTTGTTCACCTGCTCGCGCAGCTTCTATCGCGGCATTCAGAGCCAGAAGATTAGTTTGCTCAGCTATGCCTCTGATTACATCGAGTACGCCACCTATATTTTCACTGTCTTGCTCAACAGTGTCGATTGCATGTGACGCCTTTTCAATATCCTGAGAAAGCTCACCAATAGATTGCATGGTTGTTTTGACGATATTTTTTCCGTTTTTGCTATCTTTATCAGCTTCTGCAGCAGCATTAGCAGCATTGGTAGCACTTCGGGCAACTTCTTGTACTGTTGCCGTCATTTGATTCATTGCAGTGGCAACCTGGGTTGTTTTCATTTTTTGGGTATCAGAGTTAATAGATAGTTCGCTGCCTGCACTTTGCATGACGCCAGCTTCATTTTCTAATAAAGCAACATCAGCTACAATGTCTTTTACGATGTCTTGCAGTTTAATAATGAATTCATTAACAGCGTCGCATACTTTGCTTACTTCATCACAGTTTGGTGTCGGTAAACGACGGGTAAGATCCCCGTTACCTTTAGCAAGTTCATGCATTAAGTCTGTGGTTTCATCTAAACGAGATATGACTAGTTTTTTAAATAACAGATAAACTATAAAAGTAATTAATGACAAGGTACCAATAACAGTTATAGAGATAACTATAATAAATTGTGACATAGAATTACTAGCAATCACTTTAACATGCTTTACTGCATTATCTATTCTATTGTTGCTTGAATGAATGCCTTTGTTAAGCTTGGTTTTACTCATGCCGAGTAAAATGTGACCAATTAAATCACCATCAGATAATATTTTATATTTGTATTCAATAATTTCATTTATGTTTGATGGTTTTTTGAAATGAGTTAAAGTCGTGTTGTCAGGTCTTAAATAGGCGGCATACGCAACATCAGGGTCTTTTTGCGCACTATCTTGATAATCTTTTAGGCTACTAAAATCAAAGGACATAATGAGATCAGGGGCTGTTTTAGCCATAAAGCGTCCTAAGCTATTTGCTTTGGATGTTAATGCATTTAATGCAGCATCACTTGCGCTTTTTTGTTCTTCCTTTAATGATTGTTCAGCTAACTTTGTTTGGTTTTCAGTCGAACTTTGTACACCTTGAATCAGCATTAATGCGCCTAGCAATAATGCCATAATCATACCCGCTAAAATAGGAACAAGAAATTTCCCCATTAATGTAATATTTTTTAGATTAAACTTCATTTTAACTACTCACTTACTTAAAATTAATAGTCATCCCTGGACGATAAAAAATACGACTTATAGATCTTCACCTGTTACTTCTTTAACAATTTCGCGTATTTTTGCGAAATCACCATCAGAAGCTTTTATAAAGTTAGTTACCCTTGCTGCTTTTAATACTGCGGGTGCTTTAGTTTTAAGTGTTGTCAAAATTGTTTGAATTTTACTTGCTTTGTCAGTTGGCATATCACCTTTTACCGCCCAGACAAGGTGAATGAAAGGTTCGCTTTCAACCAATATTTTCATTTGTGACACATCGATTTTCTTTGTCACACCTTTAACTTTTAAGATGACATTACCTGTACCGGCAGCATCGGCAGCTTTGTTATAAACACCTATAACAGCACTGGGTGGGTTTTTTGAAAATATTACTGTGTAATCTTTACCTGCAACGAGACCGGCTTTTTTAAGTACTGCTGTAGGAGCTATATAACTTCCCATCGCTTTTTTTCCGCCGCCAAATAAGATTGTTTTGCCTTTCAAATCATTGATAGAATTTATACCGCTGTCTTTTCTTACGGAGAGTGCACCAGCTAATGTTTTCGAGCCGAATTCTTCATTAACCGCAATAACTCTATAACCTTTTTCTTTGTGGTTAAGTAAATAGTGGTATTGATTGTAATGAACAATGTCGTACTTGCCGCTTTTAGCGCCTTTCCAGAATTCTTTGAAATTCTTTGCGACGATTAGCTTTACAGGTTCGCCTAATTCTTTTGATAATTTTTCCGCCAGGGGTTTAAAAAATTTATACGTTTTGGCAATAGGTCGTCTTGGAAATACGCCCATATTTAAGTCCGCAACTGCGGCAGATGATGTGAGTAACGTGATGAATCCTGTTGCAAGTACAGGGATTAATTTTTTATTCATTTTGAGCTCCCGGGTATTATTAATTTGGTGTTTATAGTCAGTATTCCTAATTTATCGACCGATTAAAAAAAAAGTTTAATATTAATATGTGTTTCTTATGTCAAAAAGTGCTAAATGATGTTTACTCATGCCATAGAAAGAAAATATAGTTTGGAAAAAAAATGCCCGCTTTCATTTTTAAAAGCGGGCATTTTTATTTTTAGGAATTAATCTAATTTACTGAAATTTCTTTATTTCATCTAATGGGTTAGTGTCATCCAGTTCAGGTTTAATAGCACGGCAGAATGAACTCGAATGATGGTCACATTGATCATTGGCCTGAATACCATTAATAGTAAGTTCAGCCCATATTGCAGCCAGGGTCCATAAAATGGCTCCAAGTATGAAGGTGCCACTGCTAAAATCTTCAAGTCCAGCTGGACCACCAAAAAAAGCATAAATCATGCTGATTAAACCGGCAATCCAGAAAACACCAATAGGTGCAGCACAACAGCTAGCACAACCATAGCGGCAAACAGCAACAGGGGGCGCTATTAAAGCGAGAATACGTCTTTGCACTTCACTCTCCTAAAAATACTGTTTATGTATTCAATGTATTTGTTTAGAGCGATTCTAAGCAAAACCCAGGGTTATATAGATAGCATGTTTTGTCTTTTTAGGTCAATGAGCAATCTTTAAATAGGGGTATAAGGATAATGCCGTTCACTTAAGGGGCTGATTTTATTCCCCCTCCCTCAGGGAGGGGGTTAGGGGGAGGGGACTAGGCTGATTTTTTTAGCTCGCGCTGAATGAGGTAATCAACAATATTCGCACTTTGTTGAGAATTAACAGTATATATTTTGTTGAGCGGAATAACCTCTTGCAAAGGCTGGACTGCTCGACCAGGGGATTCAATAGAGAGAATTTCAATTATGTCGGGTGTTGAGTGATAATTCATATAACTCGCGGCATCTTCAAGGCCATCCAGCACGTCGCGCATGGTGACTTCGAGGTGTTTAACCTCGCGTGTTGATATTTTTTTAGTCATTCCCTTAATCCAATTCTCATATTTTGGCTAGTTATGATCATTAGCGTTCGAAATGGGAATTACTGAAGGGACAGATTGGAAAATTTTACCGGTCATTGCGAGTTGTAGGTTGGGTTAAGAAGCAAAGCGACGAACCCAACAGCAATAAATTGTTGGATCCGCTGCGCTTGATCCAACCTACATCTATGGTTATTTTTACCTTGGCCGGGTTTTATTTGGCTTTTTTAACGAAAGGCTTAATTTTTTGTAGCATTGCTTTGAATACTTTTGGATTAGCGGCAACGACATCACCCGTTTTTAAATAATCCATGCCACCGCTTAAATCACCCACCAGACCGCCCGCTTCTTCAACCAGAAGAATACCTGCTGCTATATCCCATATATTGAGATCCATTTCCCAGAAACCATCTAAACGGCCTGCAGCAACAAAGGCTAAATCCAGTGCCGCTGAACCAGGCCGACGAATACCCGCTGTGCCTGGAACAATAGCTTTTAACATGCCAAGGTAATCATCCATCAAATGCATATGATCATCACGATAGGGAATACCGGTGCCTAGTAGAGCGCCTTCAAGGCTTTTTCGAGAAGTCACGCGTATACGGCGACCATTAAGTTGCGCACCGTCACCACGGCTGGCACTGAAGAGTTCTTGAGAAAGTGGGTTGTAGACAACACCCTGGGTAATGCGATTTTTGTGGCGTACTGCAATCGATACCGCAAACTGAGGAAATCCATAGAGAAAGTTGGTTGTGCCATCGAGTGGGTCAATAATCCATTCATAGTCATTGCCTTTGTGACAACCACTTTCTTCTGCAAGAATACTGTGATCGGGATAGGCTTTACGTATAACATCAATAATGGCTTTTTCGGCACCTTTATCAACTTCACTAACAAAATCATTACGCGATTTTTCTGTGATACTGAGTGAGTCAACTCGGTCGACATAGCGGGAGATAAAATCACCACCTGCACGTGCTGCACGCACGGCAATATTTAGCATTGGATGCACTGTATAAATTCCTCTGGATTCTTAAAGAACTAATATCTATTCAAGAGATATTATTATTGGCGTATTCTAACAGCCTATTCATTCCAGTGTTAGATTTACCTGCGTATAATAAGACCTATGGAACCTGATTTTTCAAATATTCATATTATTATGGTTTGCACGACACATCCGGGTAATATCGGTGGTGTCGCGAGAGCGATGAAAAACATGGGCTTGTCTCGTTTGTCACTGGTGGCACCAGAAGCACCATTTCCTCATGCTAAAGCACGAGCGCGTGCCTCAGGTGCGGTGAATGTGCTAGAAAATACACAAATCTTCTCTACTCTTGAGGAAGCTATCGCAGGTTGTTCTTTGGTGATTGGTGCCAGTGCAAGAATGCGTACGTTGCCCTGGCCTGTGGTTGATCCTCGAGAATGTGCTTCTCGCGTTGTTAATATCGACAAAGATGCTGAAGTGGCTATTGTACTAGGGCGTGAAAATTCAGGCCTAACGAATGAAGAATTGGAGCTTTGCCAGTTGCTGGTGACGATTCCGACTAACCCGGACTTCAGTTCCTTAAATATAGCCGCTGCTGCACAAGTTCTGTGTTACGAAATACGTTTGGCAGCCAATATTGCTAAAATACCTGCAGATGAGCCGGATTCACCACTGGCAACATCGGCTGAACGAGATGGGTTATTCACCCATTTCGAAGAAGCATTAACGGAACTCGAATTTTTAAAACCCGATAATCCAGGTCAACTCATGCGCCGATTAAAACGCCTGTTTACCCGAACCGGGTTAGAACGGTTAGAAGTGAATATTTTACGTGGAATTATGACGGCGGCACAAAAAGCAAAAAAGCCATGAAACGGGTGAATAATCACCATTGACAGTGCCGCTTAAGAAGACTTTAATAGCCGTCCCCAAATTTTTGTAAAAACTTGCTTTGGTAAACCCATATGTTTAAACGATTTCGTGAAGATATTAGCTGTGTTTTTGATCGCGATCCTGCTGCGCGTAACAGTTTTGAAGTATTTACTGCGTATCCCGGTGTGCATGCTTTACTGTGGCATCGGCTTAGTCATTTTTTCTGGCGTATTCATCTTAAATGGTTAGCGAGGATGCTCTCTCAACTGAGCCGGTTTTTAACAGGTATTGAAATACATCCCGGTGCACAAATTGGTCGTCGATTCTTTATTGACCACGGTATGGGGGTGGTGATCGGTGAAACGGCAGTAATTGGTGATGATGTCACTTTGTACCATGGCGTTACCCTGGGCGGTACGAGTTGGAGCAAAGGAAAACGTCACCCAACACTGGGTAATGATGTGGTGGTTGGAGCCGGGGCTAAGGTGCTTGGACCGATTACTTTATCAAATGGTGCAAGGGTCGGTTCCAATGCGGTTGTGGTAAAAGATGTACCTGAAAATGCCACTGTTGTAGGTATTCCTGGCCATGTTGTTTCTGCGAAAATCCAGGATGCCTCAACGGCTAAGCGAAAAGAATTTGCGAAAAAGATTGGTTTTGATGCTTATGGTACCTCGTCAGGTATGCCAGATCCGGTCGCAAATGCAATCGATATTATGTTGGATCATATCCATGCAATGGATAGCCAAATGCAAAATATGTGCAAGTCATTGAAATCGTTAGGAACAGAGCTTGATGTAGTGAAGCTGCCCGATTTAGGTGGCTGTGAAATTTCGTCTAAATCACCGTTGCCAGAACATGTGGATTCAGAAGACGAAATAAAGCCTTCTGAATAAATCTGTTATCTAATTCAAATATGGAGTTGAGAGATAAGGTCTGAATGAAAGTTTGCTAAAATACTTGACTAAAATGCTTGGTTTTGTTACTTTGTCTTTCTTGGTATATCAGATTTTACTTAATTACGTGGAGCAATGCAATGAGACTGACCACCAAAGGACGTTATGCTGTAACTGCGATGCTTGATTTAGCATTACATTATAAAGATGGGCCAATCACTTTGGCTGATATTTCTCAACGTCAGGGTATTTCCCTGTCTTATCTCGAACAATTATTCTCACGTTTACGTAAGCAAGAATTGGTTGATAGTACACGTGGACCAGGCGGTGGCTACCGCTTAAGTCGTGATTCACATGAAATCGCTATCGCTGACGTTATTACTGCAGTTGATGAAAAAGTTGAAACCACACGTTGTGGTGGATTATCCAATTGTCAGGATGACAGTCAGTGTTTAACACATGATTTGTGGACTGAATTAAGTACTCAAATTCATGATTTCCTGATGGGAATTAGCCTGGGTAACCTGGTTGAGCGTCAGGGTGTACAGGACGTTGCAGCACGTCAGGATAAAGCTGAAACGAGTTTTGCTGCATCTGAAAATGTTGTTGTAAATTCGTAAGTATCATCCCCCACGACCCTTGGCTATCCTTAGTCACACGGATGTGGCTTTGGAATAAAGAATGACAGTAATAAAACCGATTTCGATTCAGCGGAATGATGGATGTTGGTTGGAGACGTTATGAAAACACCGATTTATTTTGATTATTCAGCAACAACACCGGTTGATAAACGTGTTGCGACAAAAATGTGTGATTGTTTAACTGCTGATGGCAATTTTGGTAACCCGGCATCAAGTTCACATGAGTTTGGCTGGAAAGCAGAAGAAGCAATTGATCAAGCGCGTGAAGACGTTGCAAATTTAATTAACGCTAATCCCAAAGAAATTATTTTTACTTCAGGTGCGACTGAATCAGATAACCTGGCTATCAAAGGTGTTGCCCATTTCTATAAGAAAAAAGGCAAACATATCATTACCTGTAAGACGGAACACAAAGCTGTTTTAGATTCTTGTCGACAACTTGAACGTGAAGGTTATGAAGTGACTTATCTTGATCCAGAAGATACGGGTTTAATTGATCTTGATAAATTAAAAGCTGCTTTACGTGACGATACGATTTTAGTTTCTATTATGCACGTAAATAATGAAATTGGTGTTATTCAGGATATTAAAGCGATTGGCGAAATTACTCGTGAACATAAAATTATGTTCCACGTTGATGCAGCACAAAGTGCAGGTAAAGTGCCAATTGATATGGATGAGCTTAAAGTGGATTTAATGTCATTCTCTGCACATAAAATTTATGGTCCAAAAGGTATCGGTGCTTTATATGTAAGCCGTAAACCACGTGTTCGTCTTGAAGCACAAATGCATGGTGGTGGCCATGAACGTGGTATGCGTTCAGGTACTTTAGCAACTCATCAAATTGTTGGAATGGGTGAAGCTTTCCGTTTAGCTAAAGAAGAAATGGCGGCTGATAATGAACGCATTCGTATGTTACGTGATCGTTTATTAAAAGGTCTGGATCATATTGAAGAAACGTATATTAATGGTGATATGGAACAACGTATCCCACATAATTTAAATATTAGCTTTAATTTTGTTGAAGGTGAGTCTTTAATCATGGCATTAAAAGAACTTGCCGTTTCTTCTGGTTCAGCATGTACATCTGCAAGTTTAGAACCTTCTTATGTTTTACGTGCATTAGGTCGTAATGATGAATTAGCACATAGCTCAATTCGGTTTTCACTGGGCCGTTATACAACAGAAGAAGAGATTGATTTTGCTATCGGTAAAATTAACGACAACATTGGTAAATTACGTGAACTTTCACCATTATGGGAAATGTTTAAAGATGGTATTGATATCAGTGCCATCGAATGGAATGCGCATTAATCAAATTTAATAAAGAGGTATGCAATCATGGCATATAGCGAAAAAGTAATTGATCATTATGAAAACCCACGTAACGTTGGTTCGATGGATAAAGATGAATCGAACATTGGTACTGGTATGGTTGGTGCACCAGCATGTGGTGATGTCATGCGTCTTCAAATTAAAGTTTCAGATGATGGCGTTATTGAAGATGCTAAATTTAAAACATACGGTTGTGGTTCTGCAATTGCATCAAGCTCATTATTAACAGAATGGGTTAAAGGTAAAACCCTGGATGAAGCGGGTATGATTAAAAATACAGAAATTGCTGCTGAACTAGAATTACCACCTGTTAAAATTCATTGTTCTGTATTAGCAGAGGATGCAATCAAAGCCGCAATCGACGATTATAAGAGCAAGAAATAGCGAGAAGTCAGATTACGGCGTTGCACCCTCTAATATTTATTTAATGAGGGGCACTACGAAGCCTGATCTCAAAATGCTCATTGGCTGCGCGCCAACTCCGCTTTTTCGATCAGCTTCGCCTTGTACTCTAACTTCTCACTATCTCTTATAGATTTGTGTAGAGATAAAAGTTCCCTCTCCCTCAGGGAGAGGGTTAGGGTGAGGGAGAATTTAAACTCCCCACCCTAAAAATTGAAATAAATTTAGGATATACAAATGGCCATCACTTTAACTGAAACAGCGGCAGAACGTGTTAAGGCATTTCTTGATAATCGTGGCAAAGGTATTGGTTTACGTTTAGGTATTAAGACCAGTGGTTGTTCCGGAATGGCGTATGTTCTTGAGTTCATTGATGAAGTTGATGAGGGAGACAAAGTTTTTGAATCACAAGGTGTAAAAATCATTGTTGATGCAAAAAGCTTACTCTATATTGATGGTACTGAACTGGATTATGGTAAAGAAGGTCTTAATGAAGGCTTCCAGTTTAATAATCCAAATGTAAAAGGTGAGTGCGGTTGTGGCGAAAGCTTTACCGTTTAATTCTTAAATTTATTATGGCACATACACAAACTCATTTTGAGTTATTTGAACTGCCTGTTTCTTTCGATATTGATCTTCAGGATCTCAGTCAGCGCTACCGTGAATTACAACGGGTAGTGCATCCCGATAAATTTGTAAATGCTTCTGATCGTGAGCGCCGGCTATCCGTAGAAAATGCTGCTGCGATTAATGAGGCGTATCAGATTTTAAAATCTCCTCAGCGTCGTGCACGCTATATGCTGGAACTACAATCAGTTTCTTTTGATGATGAAAAAGACATGGCACTTGATCCTGCTTTTTTAATGGAACAAATTGAGTTAAGGGAAGCATTGAGTGAGTTGAGTCAAAACGATGATTCAATGGCAAGCTTAAATAAAATTATGGCTGATATTAAAAACCGTATTACAGATGTTTTACAAGAACTACGGCAAGGCCTGGAAACAGAATATTTAGATGATATACAAAAAAGTTATTTAAAACAGCTTATACATAAGATGCAATTTTTAAATAAACTGCAACAAGAAGCTGAATATCAGGAAGAAAACTTACTCGATGCTATCTAGCTCGGTGTTATAATCAGCAACTAACTGAATTTTACGAAGACTGAACATATGGCTCTGTTACAAATAAGCGAACCCGGGCAATCCACTAACCCTCATGAGCATCGTCTGGCAGCGGGTATAGATCTTGGTACAACAAATTCACTTATTGCTTCCGTTAAAAGTGGTAAAGCTGAAACTATAGTAGATGAATGCGGTAGTGATACTTTGCCGTCGGTTGTGCGTTATACAGAAAATGAAATTATTGTTGGTATTAAAGCAAAGTCCAGGGCAACAGAAGATCCTTTAAATACCATTAGCTCTATAAAACGTTATATGGGCAGAGGTTTAAGTGATATTAAAACGTTGGGTGGACGTCGGCCGTATGAATTTGCTGATGCAGATTCAGCTGTGCCACGCATTCATACTGTTGCCGGTGATGTTAGTCCTGTAGAAGTCTCATCAGAAATTTTAAAGTCATTAAAGTTACGGGCAGAAGCCTCTTTAGGTGATAGCTTAACGGACGTCGTGATTACTGTTCCTGCTTATTTTGATGATGCCCAACGCCAGGCAACAAAAGACGCTGGTAAGTTAGCAGGCCTTAATGTTTTGCGCTTGCTCAATGAACCTACTGCAGCAGCAGTTGCATACGGATTAGATAAAGGTGCTGAAGGTGTTATTGCTGTTTATGATCTTGGTGGTGGTACATTTGATATCTCAATTTTACGCTTAAATAAAGGTGTTTTTGAGGTTATGGCAACGGCAGGGGATACTGCTTTAGGTGGCGATGATTTTGATTACGCTATTGCTGAATGGATTATGCAACAAGCTGATATTCAGGACGATGCTAGTCACCATCAAATGCGTCGTCTAATGCGTGATGCTTGTATTGCAAAAGAAGTGTTATCAGCTTCAGCTGCTGTTGAATTAAATATTGAATTGGATGATGGTTCAAACTGGAATGGAACATTAACGTTAGAAAATTTTAATCAGCTTATTGCTCCCTTAATTCAAAAAACATTACTACCTTGTCGACGTGCGTTACGTGATGCCGGTGTAGACACGACTGATGTTCAATCTATCGTAATGGTGGGCGGTTCAACTCGAGTGCCAGAAGTACGAAATAAAGTGGCTGATTTTTTTGAGCAGCAACCTTTAACTGATATTAACCCGGATACCGTAGTCGCAATGGGTGCAGCTATTCAAGCCGATATCCTGGTTGGTAACAAAACAGATAGTGATTTATTGTTGCTCGATATTATTCCCTTGTCACTGGGTTTAGAAACAATGGGTGGTTTAGTGGAAAAAGTAATTCCACGAAATACCACGATTCCTGTTGCACGTGCTCAGGATTTTACTACGTTTAAAGATGGACAGTCGGCTATGTCAATTCACGTATTACAAGGTGAACGTGAGTTAGTGAGTGATTGTCGTTCGCTTGGCCGCTTTGCGTTACATGATATTCCAGCCATGGTGGCAGGGGCAGCACGTATTCGTGTGACTTTCCAGGTGGATGCGGATGGTTTGTTGTCTGTATCTGCACGTGAAGAAACATCGGGTGTTGAAAGTAGCATTGAAGTTAAACCTTCATACGGATTAACGGACAATGAAATTGAGACCATGTTACGTGATTCTATCGAACATGCAGAAGATGATGTCAGTGCACGCATGTTACGAGAGAAACAAGTTGAAGCTGAACGTGTATTAGAAGCTCTGGACGCTGCATTGGCTGATGATGGTCATTTATTAAATGCTGAAGAACGTAAAGTAGTGGATGATGCAGCAAATAAATTAAAAGTGCTTTGTAACGGTAATGAGTTGCGTGCAATTAAAGATGCAATTGCCGAGGTGGATAAAGCTGCCGCAGAATTTGTTGCGCGTCGTATGGATGGCAACATTAAAAAAGCCCTGGCCGGGCATAATGTAAACGAATTTTAATTGATTAATTAAAGATAAAACTATGACTAAACTAATATTTTTGCCCCATGAAGAACTTTGTCCAGAAGGCGCGATGTTTGAAGTTGAACCCGGTGTGACAATTTGTGATGCAGCATTGGACAACGGTATTCATATTGAACATTCATGTGAAAAATCCTGCGCATGCACAACCTGCCATGTTTACATTCGAGAAGGGTTTGATGAACTGGAAGAATCATCTGAGCTGGAAGATGATTTACTGGATAAAGCCTGGGGTCTGGAACCCGATTCACGCTTGAGTTGTCAGGCGTTAGTCGGTGATAAAGATTTGGTCATTGAAATCCCGAAATACACCATAAATATGGTAAGTGAACACAGCTAATTAACTTTATCCATCTGAAAAACAACACTATTTTAGTTTTCTTTTATATTGCACAGTCTGTTTTTGCCTGCTAAGTTTAAGGTTCACTCTAAACACTTATTTGGATTGCTGACAGGTTGTATATGATGGTTTTCGATGGTATTTATGCTCGTATATACATAAATAGTATGCTCATGAGCATCCCTTTTTTATTATCATCGTGTGATTCTGATACGCAGGTTGCTAAATATGACCTTGATGACAGGGTTGAGCAAACTCAGACTACTACAGGCAAACATACACACCGTGAAACTGAAAATGCCTTAATTTTTGGCTTTGATTTACGCGCCAGTCCGCAAGAAGATGCACGTCAGTACCTGTCATTTTTAAAATACCTGGAAAGGGAAACAGGTTATAAATTTAAATTACATTTTACGCCCACAAATAAAGATATCGCGGATGATATTGGTCAAAATCATATTCAATTTGCAGCACTTGGAGCGGTATCATTTTTACAGGCTAATACTCAATATGGGGTGATTCCGTTAGTGAGGGGAGTTAACCTTGAGGGTAAGGCTGAGTATCAATCGGTTTTTGTGGTGGCTCCGAAGAGTAAAGTTAAAACAATAACAGACGTTAAAGGGAGACGTTTGGCCTTTGGTTCTCGTACTTCCACGCAGGGACACTTAATCCCGCGGATTGAGTTAAGCAAAAAAGGGATTAGTTTAGAACAACTTGCTAGTTCAATTTATACGGGATCCCACCAAAATTGTGCTAACTCTGTGATTTCAAATAAATCTGATATCTGTTCCATGCAAGATACCTTGGCTAAAGTTATGGTAAATCAGGGCTTGCTACGTATTATCCATACATCAAATTATTATCCCTCAAGTGGTATTGCCGCTAACTGCGATGTTCCAGCTGAAATAGTCGATAAAGTTAAGCAGGCATTGCTTAATTTTAAACCGCAAGGAAAAGATAAAAAAGGCCTGTATAACTGGGAAAGAACCGAAATGCCTTTGGGTTTTACTATAGCTAATATTGATGATTACGCTGAATTACGTAAATGGTCAGTTCAATTTGGTTTTATTCAAGATGTTAATAAAATAGGCAAATAATAAATGACGCTGACTAACAAACTTTTAGTGTTAGTGATTTGTCTTATCTCTTTGACCCTTGTTGGTAGCTACTATTTCCAAAGTAGACAAACTCGGCAATACCTTGAACAAAGTCAGCTGGAATGGATGAAAACACTTACCAGAAGCCTGAGTGAAGGTATTGCAAAAAACACAATAAACGGAAACAAAATACCTGTTAGAGAATTATTACAACGTATCGTAAAAGATCAGAATATTGAATTTGCCTATGTTACTGATATGAATGGTGAGTTATTTGTACATTCATTTAACGGTGGTTTTCCACGGTTTTTATTAGAAAAACTATCACATCATAGTGAAACGATTAATGCCTCTCACTTTGATAATAAATATTTAACCAAGCAGGGTGAGATTATTGAATTTGATGCTCCTTTAATTAAAGGATTAACGGCGCGTATTCATTTGGGTGTTAATCAAATGGAAGTAACGGGCATAATCAACAAACTTTCCCGTGATCTTTTCTGGTTTATCAGTTTTCTTGGAGTGCTGGCATTTGCTATTGCATTTTTATTAGGGAGAAGAATCAGTTTACCCTTAAGCACATTTTCACAAAAGTTACTGGATTTTAATCGTAGCAAGGATAAAAAATTTCCAAAAATTCATACATCAGATCCGGATATCAATAATCTTGTTAGCGTATTTGAAAATGTTATTAATGAGGAGAAAAAAGTAGAAGAAGAACTTAAAAAATCTCAACAACGCTTATTATTGCATCGTCAATTAAGTCCTATCGGTATTATTGAATGGAGTACTGACTTTAGATTTGTTGACTGGAATCCTGCGGCAGAAAAAATATTTGGCTTTAGTAAAGAAGAAGTCATTGGGCGCCATATAACAGAATGCATATTGCCTGAGAGTGTGCGTGATCATGTTGATAATATCTGGAAAGAGCTGATCGCTAACACAGGAGGTGGTCATAGCATCAATATAAATAATACCAAAGAGGGAAAAGAAATAACCTGCGAATGGAATAATACGCCTTTGGTTAATGAAGAGGGCAAGGTAGTGGGTGTGGCTTCGTTTGTTGAGGATATAACTCAACAACAACAACGAGAAGAAATATTACGGCGCACACAAAAAATGGATGCATTAGGTAAACTCACTGGTGGCATAGCACATGACTATAACAACATGCTGGGTGTTGTTTTGGGTTATGTCGAGTTGTTACAGATGGCTTTAAATGAGCAACCTGAATTACTTGAATATATTAACGAGATTCAACACGCAGGTGAACGTGGTGCAAAACTGACACAGAGGTTAATGGGATTTTCTCGCCAGAAAGCGTCAGAAGAAACTGAGGTAGATCTAAGTCAATTGCTTAAAGACAATCAGGATATGCTTGAAAAAACCCTGACTGTTCGTATTAAGCTTATTTTTGATTTAATTGATGAGGTTTGGCCTATATCAGTTGATATAAATAATCTGGAAGATATGATTTTGAATATGAGTATCAATGCCATGCATGCAATGGATGAAGGTGGTCGACTAACCTTTATGACACGAAATGAAAATCTTTCACTAGATGATGCTCAACAGATGGAGTTAGATGAAGGTGATTATGTTGTTTTAACAGTTACAGATACAGGTAGTGGCATGGATAGTGAAACGGTAAGTCATATTTTTGAGCCATTTTATTCAACTAAGGGAAGCAAGGGAACGGGACTGGGTTTAAGTCAGGTGTATGGTTTTGTAACACGTAGTGGTGGAGCAATAAAAGTTTATTCTGAGCTCAAACATGGAACACGTTTTGCCATATATTTTCCTCGTTTCGATAAGAAGCCGGTCGATGCAAAGAATATTGTTTCAAAAGATGATGATTCAGCATTACAGGGTACAGAAACTTTATTGGTTGTTGATGATGAAACATCATTGGCACGATTAATGAAAAATATACTTGAGCTTCAAGGCTATTCTGTTTTACTGGCGGATAGCGGGGGAAAAGCACTTGAAATATTATCCTCAAATAAAGTGGACGCTGTTATCACCGATATAATAATGCCGGAGATGGATGGTTATGAATTGGTGAATCAAATTTTGCAACGTTACCCAAAAATGAAAGTGCAGCTGGTCAGTGGATTTAATGATGATCGACATCAGGAAAAAGTACCTGATGAGTTACATCAGAAACTGCTCTATAAACCTATAAACTCCAAGGTTTTAATTAAGAAAGTTCGTGAAATACTGGATAGTTAATTTTGAAAAAATAATTTTTATCCTAATCCCTCTTTTGGTTAGTTCGTTGTAAAATATCGCATAAGTTATTTTCTTTTCTGAGGAATTAAAATGTCATTAAAATGGATAGATAGCCTGGAAATCGCGATTGCTCTGGATGAGGCCCATCCCGATGTGGATCCTAAATTCATTCGATTTACTGATTTGCACGAGTGGATTTGTGGCTTAGAGGAGTTTAATGATGATCCAAATAACTCCGGTGAAAAAATCCTCGAAGTGATTCAGGCGGCCTGGCTCGATGAAAAAGACTAATTATTTTTGAAAAGCTTTTGTTTTTCATTCTAGAGAGTATTCAAGTCGCTGCACTTAATGAACCGCTGCGCGTTTCGTCAGTATTACCCTAACGTGTTCCACACGTTCTGGCATCACTTAATGAACCGCTGCGCGTTTCGTCAGTATTACCCTAACGTGTTCCACACGTTCTGGCATCACTTAATGAACCGCTGCGCGTTTCGTCAGTATTACCCTAACGTATTCCACACGTTCTGGCATCGAGCATCGCGCGGCAATCTCACGCAGATAGTCACTTTTCTGGAGATTACTTCGGCATAAAAGACCTTGTCGCGTAATGACGATATTTACCCACTAAAAAACCTTAATATCCCCAAAAATAGCGTTGTTTTGATTGCTTGAAACATCGCCAGACGATAAAATTACCACCCTCAGATATTGAGACGTAAACCCGCGTATATCCGCGGGTTTATGCTATTTTGTAAACCTAAAATGGGGAAGCTCAGAATCAATCAGAGATTCCCTGGATTTAAATTACCGGAGCAATACATGTCCCAAGAACGTACTATTTCAATTATTAAACCTGACGCAGTTGCAAAAAATGTAATTGGTGAAATTTATAGCCGTTTTGAAAAATCAGGTTTGAAAATTGTTGCAGCTAAAATGATACAGCTGAGTGAAGAAAAAGCCGGTGAATTCTATGCAGTACACAAAGAACGTCCATTTTACGGTGAACTTGTTGCATTTATGACATCAGGTCCCGTTATGGTTCAGGTTTTAGAAGGTGAAAATGCGATTTCTGTACACCGTGATGTCATGGGAGCAACCAATCCTAAAGAAGCGGCAGCCGGCACGATTCGTGCGGATTTTGCTGATTCAAT
>CAZZIS010000047.1:0-23028 GCA_964654445.1 uncultured Thioalkalispiraceae bacterium | reverse complement strand
AGGGGGTTAGGGGGAGGGGGCATATTTAGAACACCCCACCCTAGCCCTCCCCTTGATAGGGAGGGAACAAATCATTCATCTCCTTAATTGATTGGCATTACTATTAACAACATTTTTCAGGAGTGGCTAGAGAAGTGAATAGTTATCGTTTATCAATTGGTGGAATGAGTTGTGCGGGATGTGTTGGTTCAGTGGAAACAGCATTAAACTCAGTTGCCGGGGTGCAGGAAGCCACGATCAATTTTGCAGAGCACACGGCTATTGTGAAGGGGGATATGGATATTGCTGATGTCATTAGTGCGGTTAAGTTGGCCAGTTACGATGCTGCAGAGCTAAAAGGTGGCGATGAGGAAGAGGCTGAAAAAGAGGCGATTGAATTTGAATATTACCGATCCTTATTAAAAAAGGCATGGGTTGCAGCAATAGTCGGCGTGCCTTTATTTGTAGGTGGTATGACGGGATTTTTCCCTGAAATTGATGCAGAAAATGGTCAGCTTACCTGGTTATTGCTTGGTTTTTTAACTCTTGGAGTGATGTTTTACTCGGGGAGACATTTTTTCACCGGTGCCTGGAAATCATTCCGTGTGCATAATGCCAATATGGATACCCTGATTGCATTGGGTACCGGATCAGCCTGTCTTTATTCTTTTGTTATTGTTTTATTCCCGGACAGCGTTCCAAGCCTGGCGCGTCATGCTTATTTTGAAGCGGCGGTCATTATTATTGGTTTAATAAATTTTGGTTCTGCTTTGGAAATGAAAGCCAGGGGTAAAACCAGTGAAGCCATTAAACGTCTGATTGGTTTGCAACCTAAAACTGCACGTGTATTACGTGATGGGAAAGAAATAGACGTAGCCATTAGTGAGGTCGGTTTAGATGAAACCTTACGCGTTCGTCCCGGTGAACGCATTGCAGTAGATGGTCTTATTATTGAAGGTCACTCCAGTATAGATGAATCAATGTTAACGGGTGAGCCTATGCCGGTTGAAAAAAACATTGGTGATGAAGTATCAACAGGGACAATTAATGCCAGCGGATCATTTTTATTTGTCTCTAAACGTATCGGGAGCGATACAGTGCTGGCACAAATTATTGATATGGTAAGACAAGCTCAATCAACCAAGCCTGCGATTGGACGTCTGGTTGATAAGGTTGCGTCCGTTTTTGTTCCCTCCGTATTAATTTTAAGTGTTATTACCTATTTGATTTGGTTTAATTTTGCGGCAGTTGATGCCGCCAGTTATGCCCTGGTGACAACAATGACGGTTTTAATTATTGCCTGCCCCTGTGCATTAGGTTTAGCAACCCCTATTTCGATTATGGTGGGTGTAGGTAAAGCAGCTGAAATGGGTATATTAATTCGTAATGGTGATGCCTTACAGCAAGCTGGAAAACTAACGACGATTGTATTGGATAAAACAGGTACGGTAACTGAAGGAAAACCGGCTGTCACTGAAATTATGGTAGCGGATGGTATTGATGAAACAATTTTGTTAACGATGGGCGCAAGTATAGAAGCCGGTTCCGAACATCCTTTAGCGGCGGCAATTGTTGACTATGCAAAAGAAAAAAACATTTCATTGTCAAAGGTTGAAAATTTTTCAGCAGTGACAGGTCAAGGTGTAACTGGAGTGGCTGAGGGACAAAATATTTTGTTTGGTAATGCTCGCTTAATGAAAAATAATGATATTAATATTTCTCAATTGGAAAATAAGGCGCAGAAGCTTTCGCAACAAGGGCGTACCAGTATGTATCTTGCATCAGATGGAAAACTGCAAGGTATTATTGCCGTGTCCGATCCGGTTAAAAAGGATTCAATAGAGGCAATAAAACGTTTACATGATCTTGGTATGAAAGTAGTGATGCTTACCGGTGATAATCAACATACTGCTGAAGCAGTTGCTAAACAAGTGGGGGTTGATGAAGTCATTGCAGAGGTTTTACCGCAGGATAAAGCGGCCAAGGTTGTTAGTTTACAACAACAGGGTGAGCAGGTTGCAATGGTGGGTGACGGTATAAATGATGCTCCGGCGCTGGCACAAGCCAATGTTGGCTTTGCTATTGGCAGTGGTACGGATGTTGCGATAGAAAGTGCAGATATTACTTTGATGCGAGGTAGTTTGCATGGTGTTGCAGATGCGATTGCTGTTTCACGCGCCACCTTACGAAATATTAAACAAAATTTGTTTGGTGCATTTATTTATAATTCATTAGGCATTCCGGTTGCAGCAGGTATTCTATATCCTTTATTTGGCATTCTGCTAAATCCAATGATCGCGGGTGCAGCAATGGCGATGTCTTCTGTAACGGTTGTAAGTAATGCGAATCGCTTACGTTTTTTCAAACCTCCAGGGAAAAAAGGATAAGGGAACAAAAGTATGATGATTGTAAATTTAGCTGGCTTGATTCTGATTGGTTTGATTATCTGGTGGTTCTGGATTAAAAAACCACAGTCATTAAAAGCTTCATCTGATGTGGTTGAAATTATTGTTGAGAATGGCGTTTATACTCCTTCTCGAATTGAAGTTAAATTAGGGCAAGCAGTAAAATTATCTTTTTTGAGAAAAGATCCTTCACCATGTGCAGAAAAAGTTATTTTTGATAAGTTGAATTTGAGCTTTGATTTGCCAATGAATAAGACCATTTTAGTCGATTTTAAACCCGAACAAGCAGGTGAATATGCTTTTACCTGCCAGATGAAAATGTATGTTGGTAGTTTGAGCGTTAGTGATTGAATCGTACATTTAAGCCATACATAATAAGAATATTTTTTATATAAATGTCTTGGGCTGATATTTTTGTCAGACTGAAGTCTGACCTACATTTTGTTTTTTGTAGGTCGGCTTTCAAGCCGACGCCGAGGTAACGCTATCGTACGTAGCAACATTTATAGTAATAATTTTGAATAACGTAAATTTAGATTTTTAAAAAATTAAAAGGCAGTAAAAATGAACATAGCAGGGAAACTAGCAGGTGCTTTTTTTGGTTATTTAATCAGCGGAGGAAGCATCTGGGGGTTGATAATAGGAGCATACTTTGGCCACATTTTTGATCGGGGTTTAGCGCAAGGTGATTTTTCAACTGTGTTTAATGCAGTACGTAATCGTGCGGAAATTCAGCAAGTCTTTTTTAAGACCGTCTTTTCTTTATTAGGACATATCGCAAAGGCTGATGGTCATGTTAGTAACGAAGAAATTCAAGCCGCTCGTTCTGTTATGCAACAAATGCGTTTGGATGAACAACAATCTATGCATGCCATCGCATTTTTTAATGAAGGTAAGCAAGTGGGGTTTTATCCTGATCGTTGTATTGAAGAGTTTCGCCAAATATCACATCACAATCGTGCTTTATCACAAATGTTGTTGGAAATTTTAATTTTTAGCGCATTAGCTGATGGTAAGATTGATATTAATGAAGAACGTATTTTATTTGAACTAAGTGAACAAATTGGTTTTTCGCGACAAGACTGCCAACGTATTGTGCAAATGGTAATGGGGCAACAGCACTTTCATCAAACAGGTTCAGGCCAGGCACATTATCAGCAGCAATCCAGCGAAGATGCACTCAAAGAAGCTTATGCTGTTTTAGGTGTTGCTGCGAGTGTGAGTGATTCCGAAGTCAAAAAATCTTACCGTAGATTGATGAATCAGCATCATCCTGATAAATTAGTTGCGAAAGGTATGCCTGAAGAAATGATGAAACTGGCGACAGAGAAAACCCAGGAAATTAAAGCTGCATATGAACTTATTGTAGAGAGTAGAAAAAATATTTAACGGATTTTTCTATACTTAATTAATTTAGTGTTACTGTTTAAAGGATTAATAATGATTTTGTATTTTCGAAAGCATCGGATTTTGTCTTTTTCTATTTGTACATCGGTCGCCTTTTGGCTGGCAGAGTCATTTCTTCATATGCATTTTTTTGATGAAGGGGCTTCTTTTGAATTAATCCCGCATGATGCAAATGAACTCTGGATGAGGAGTTTCATTTTTTTACTAATAATCATTGTTGGTTATTTCGCAGAAAGAGAAATCAGATTACAAAAAAAGATTGCCGATGAAAAAAACCATACCTTACAGGCAATAATACATTCTGTTGATGAAATTGCAGGAAATACGTTAAGTTTAATGTCTCATTATTGTGATGAGTTTATTAAGTTAGAAAGGTTTGATAAAAATTCAGCGTTGGAAATGAAAGAGATTATTAATGATACTTTTTCAGAATTAAAAAAACTATCTAATGCAGAAAATTTAACGATAAAAGAAAAACATAAAGGTTATTACAAAGTAGAAGTTACCCAGTCGGATAAGGACTGAGTAACAACTATCTATTAAATAAGCGTTCGACCGGCGCTGACAATAATAATAACAAGTAATCCAATCATTGTATTTATTCCTACCATCTTACGGATTATATTCAGGTTTCTTCCACCTTCTGGCCAGTCTTGTTTGATGACTGCTTCTTTAAGACGTTTGAATGGTGCAAAGTAAACATGCAAATAAATAAATATCATCACTATGCCTAATCCATTCATAATATGTACATATAAAGGAGTAGCAGCCATGCTTCCCCAGATATCAAAAATCATCATATAACCGGTTAAAGGTAAAAATAAAAGCGCTAGCCAAACAAAGGGGAAGAACTTTTTAAATACCCCAACCCAAAGTGTTAAGCGCACAGGTGGTTCAAGTTGGGAAGCGGCAACAGGGCGTAAAAACATATAGGCAAAAAACATTCCGCCAACCCAAACGACAGCGGATAGTAAATGTAATACAAGTGATACAGCGTTAATAGTCATTCTAACTTTCCTTAATTATTTTAAATTTTTGTAGTAACCGCATTTTTTGCTAACCAGTCACGGACATGTTTAACAAGTACATCATCTTTATTATCAAAGAAATGGTTTGCGCCAGCTACTTTGATTTGCGTGTAATTTTTGTTGCCCGCCTCATGTGCAGCATTCGCTTTCGATTTTTCAGTTTTTAATACTTGAGCCAGATCATTACTGCCAAATATATCAAGTACGGGTACTTTAATTGTTTTTAGTGATGTTAGGTAACCAACCTTACTGTCCTTATTCATATCACCGGATACACCCACTGCAACAAATGAGCGAATGCTTGAATCAGGTTTATTTGCCATGTAATGCCCTGCCATGGATGACCCCAGGCTATGTGCAATAATAACAATATTTTGAATACCTTTGCTTTTTAGAAATTTCACTCCTGCATTTATACGCGGGGCGACTTCTTTGAATAGAGGAATATAGTCTTTATATTCAGCTTCGTTAGCTAATACAGGTAATTGAAGAGATAATGTAGACCAGCCATAGTCAGGTAATTGGCTACGTAAGGGCCGGACGACTTGATCCCAATTGGGATGAACTCCGGTGCCATGCAGAATAATGGCGCCGCCCATCGCTTTTTTAGTGGTATTTTCAGTATAAATGGCGAGTATTTTACTCTTGCCAACGTTTAACCACTCAGCGTCACCGACCATAATGCTATCAACAACTTGATTGGCCCAGCGTGCTTCTTTTGCGGTATCTGAGGCGTGACTGAACGTTGAGATTAGGCAAATTCCGACTATTAATAGGGTTTTATAAGCTTGAGTTGAAATCATCATTATCTCCCGTTTATATATAAATTAGAGTATAAGCCTCTAATCGTCGCATCAAAAGGCTGAAAAATCCTTTGTGATCGGGTAAAGTCTGCGCTTCAAAATATTTAAGGCTCAAATAGTCAAATTTAGAGTAAAACATCAGATTTAGCGTTATGCGCTGACGAAAACAAGAGGCAACACAACATGGCAGATTTTAAAATAGCACCTTCGATTTTATCCGCAGATTTTGCACGTTTAGGTGAAGAAGTGGATAACGTACTAAAATCAGGCGCAGATGTTGTGCATTTTGACGTGATGGATAATCACTATGTTCCAAATCTGACCATTGGTCCGTTGGTTTGTGATGCATTACGTAAACACGGTGTAACGGCTGATATTGATGTACATTTAATGGTTAAACCGGTTGACCGTATTATTCCCGATTTCATTGATGCGGGTGCAAGTTACATAACTTTCCATCCAGAAGCCTCAGAACATATTGATCGTACATTACAGATGATCCGTGAAGGTGGCTGTAAATCTGGTTTAGTTTTTAATCCGGCTACTCCTCTCAGCATTCTTAAACACGTGATGGATAAAGTGGATATTATTTTATTGATGTCTGTGAACCCGGGTTTTGGTGGCCAAAGCTTTATTCCTGAAACGCTCGTTAAATTGCGTGAAGCACGCAAAATGATTGATGAAAGCGGCTATGACATCACATTAGAAATTGATGGTGGTGTAAAAGTCGATAATATTAAAGAAATTGCTGAAGCAGGTGCAGATATGTTTGTAGCGGGTTCTGCGGTATTTAATGCAAAGAATGATAAAGACGCGGATGTTTATAACACCGTTATTAAGCAATTCCGTGATGAATTGGCTAAAGTAGGAAAATAATTCACTGCAGAGACGCCGGGAACGCAAAGAAAAATATTTAAAAAATCTGTCGTTGCGAGCAAAGCGCGGCAATCTCATGACTGATCGTACTTTTTTGGAGATTGCTTCGTCGCCATAATAAATATGGCCTCTCGCAATGACAGTGTTTTTCTTAGCGAACTTTGCGTCTCTGCGGTAAATAAATATTATGATTAAGAAAAAACCAGAAATGATTCTCATTGATGTAGACGGTACGCTGGTCGATAGCGTACCTGATCTTGCTTATTGCGTTGATGAGATGATGAAAAAATTAGATATGCCCGTTCATGGTGAAACAAAAGTCCGTGACTGGGTTGGTAATGGCGTTGAACGTTTAACGCGCCGTGCTTTAATTGGCCAGCTTGATGGCGAACCGGATGATGCTTTATTTGAAAAAGCCTATCCGATCTTTTTAGAGCTTTACGCTGAAAATACCTGCGTGCGTAGTTGCTTATACCCCGGCGTTAAAGAAGGCATGGAGTATATGAAAGCAGAAGGTTACAAGTTAGGCTGTGTAACCAATAAAGATGCTCAGTTTACTTTGCCCATTCTAAAAACCTTAGGCATTCATGATGATTTTGAAATCATCGTATGTGGTGATACGTTAAAAAAGAAAAAACCGGATCCGTTGCCGCTATTACATGCAGCAGAAAAGATGGGTGTTAAACCTGAAAATGCTATGATGCTGGGTGACTCAATTAGTGATGTGAAAGCATCACGTGCGGCAGGTTTTCAGATTACTTGCATGAGTTATGGTTATAATCATGGTGTCGATATTCGTGAAGCAAACCCGGATGCCGTTATTGATTCGATGGTCGAGTTATCTGATATATTAAGTAAAGCTGACGCAGCTGCTTAATTATAATAACTAAAGCGTAATATATAGATCTGATAATGAATATTAAATACCAACAAATACAATATCGATGGCACAACTAATGTGTGAGTTGTTTCCGGTTTAATTATGAAATTAAACCCTGTTGTATTTTTTGTGTATTATATTATTAGGCAAAATGAATGAATCAAGAAGAATTCAACGCGTATGTAACGCAAGGTTATAATCGCATACCTCTAATGCGAGAGGTACTGGCGGATCTTGATACGCCATTAAGTACGTTTCTTAAACTGGCTGATGGGCCATATTCCTATTTATTTGAATCAGTGCAGGGCGGTGAGAAGTGGGGGCGATACTCCATTATCGGTTTGCCTTGCCGAAAAGTAATTCGTATCTCCGGTTATGATATTACTATTCTGCAAGATGGAAAAATTGCAGAAACTTTAACCGTTGATGATCCATTAAACTGGATTGAAGAATTTCAAACAGAATACAAGGTACCTGAAGTCGAGGGGCTGCCAAAATTTAATGGCGGACTGGTGGGGTATTTTGGTTATGATACCGTAAGGTATATCGAACCGCGTTTAAAAAATTGTCCTAATCCGGATGAGCTTGATTTGCCTGATATTTTGTTAATGGTTTCTGATGAATTGGTTGTTCATGACAACCTGAGCGGAAAACTTTATATCATTGTGCATGCTGATAAGGGTGAATATGACAGTGCACAAGTAAGATTAGACTGGTTAACCAATCAACTGGATAGTCATATTGTTCATCCAGCAAAGTCGAAGTCGGTTAAAGTGGATGAAGCTGATTTTGTTTCAGGTTTTAGCCAAAATGAATTTGAAGCGGCAGTTTTAAAAGCAAAAGAATACATAACAGATGGTGATGCCATGCAAGTGGTTTTATCACAACGATTATCTATTCCATTTTCTGCCAGGCCACTCGATCTTTATCGGGCATTACGTGGGTTAAATCCTTCACCATACATGTTTTATCTGGACCTGGGTGATTTTCATGTGGCTGGTTCTTCACCTGAAATTCTGACACGTTTGGAAGATGGTGAAGTTACAGTGAGACCCATTGCAGGTACACGACCACGTGGAAAAACGGCACATGAAGATAAATTACTTGAACTCGAATTATTAGCTGATCCGAAAGAACTTGCCGAACATTTAATGTTGATAGATCTTGGCCGTAATGATGTTGGTCGAATTGCAAAAACGGGTAGTGTAAGGTTAACAGAAAATATGTTGATAGAACGTTATTCACATGTCATGCATATTGTTTCCAATGTGATTGGTAAATTAAAAGAAGGTTTGAGTGCAATTGATGTTATACGTGCCACTTTCCCTGCAGGCACAGTGAGTGGAGCGCCAAAAATTCGAGCTATGGAAATCATTGATGAATTAGAGCCTGTAAAACGCGGTGTTTATGCCGGTGCAGTAGGTTATTTATCATGGCATGGCAATATGGATACAGCTATTGCTATTAGAACTGCTGTTATAAAAGACAAAATACTTCACATACAAGCTGGTGCAGGTATTGTTTATGATTCAGTGCCAAAAAATGAATGGGACGAAACCATGAATAAAGGACGTGCTGTATTTCGTGCCGTTGCCATGGCAGAAGCCGGACTTGATAAGGTTCATAAATAAACAAATTTCACCGCAGAGACGCAGAGGACGCAAAGAATTTAATTAACAAGGAGAGTTAATAATGGTAGAAAATGATATATCGAAAAATATAATTGGCGCTGCAATTGAAGTTCATAAATTTCTTGGGCCGGGATTATTAGAATCAGCATATTCATCCTGTTTATCAAGGGAGCTTACACTTCAAGGATTAAATTATATTTGTGAGATGCCATTAGATATTATTTATAAAGGTGAAAAAATTGATGCGAGCTATAGATTGGATTTTTTTGTAGAAAATAGAATTATAGTAGAGATTAAATCAGTAGAGAAATTGCTGCCAATTCATGATGCTCAACTATTATCTTATTTACGTATTAGTAAGAATAAATTAGGCTTATTGATAAATTTTAATACCACGCTTCTTAAATATGGAATTAAGCGCTTGGTGAATGACTTATAAACTTTGCGCTCTCTGCGTCTTTGCGGTGAAAAAATGCTTTTAATGATCGATAATTATGATTCCTTTACTTATAACCTGGTTCAGTATTTTGGTGAGCTTAAGGTTGATGTACAGGTATATCGAAATGATGAAATTACGATTAAGGAAATTGAAAAGCTAAAACCAGAGTACCTGGTTATTTCTCCTGGACCCTGTACGCCAGACCAGGCGGGTATTTCAATTGATGTTATTCGACACTTTTCTGGAAAAGTTCCTATTTTGGGTGTTTGTTTAGGTCATCAAAGTATTGGCCAGGCGTTTGGCGGAAAAATTATCCATGCAAAGGAAATTATGCATGGAAAAGTGTCACAAATTTATCATAATAGTACAGGTGTTTTTAAAAATCTTTATAGCCCATTAGAAGCAACGCGTTATCACTCACTAGTGATTGATAATGATACATTGCCTGATTACCTTGAAATTACGGCATGGACTGAAACTGATGGTGGTACCATGGATGAGATTATGGGAGTGCGACATAAGGCGTTTCCAATAGAAGGTATACAGTTTCATCCTGAATCAATATTGACTCAGCATGGCCATGCTATGTTAAAAAACTTTTTGGATTCTGTTAAATAAGATCAAAAGCTTTCACCGCGAAGTCACAGAGGACCCAAAGGAAAAAATATAATAGTATTTTGTAGGTCGGCCTTCAGGCCGACGATTAGTTGAAAGTACAATGATAATGCCACATATATTTTTTTATTTTCCTGGCGTCCTTTGCGTCTCTGCGGTAAATAATTAAGGAGTAAATTAATGGACATGCAAGCGGCAATTAAAACAGTTTTAGCACGGCAGGATTTAAGTGCCGATGAAATGAATAGTGTCATGCGTATTATTATGACCGGGGAAGCAACACCTGCACAAATAGGTGGTTTCCTGGTTGGTTTACGTATGAAAGGTGAAACGGTTGATGAAATAGCTTCTGCAGCAAAAGTCATGCGTGAGCTTGCAACGGGTGTAAAAGTAAGCGGCGATCATATCGTTGATATTGTTGGCACCGGTGGTGATGGTTCTAATACCTTTAATATTTCAACTGCATGTACCTTTGTTGTTGCTGCTGCTGGCGGTACTGTTGCCAAGCATGGTAATCGATCTGTATCGAGTAAATCCGGTAGTGCTGATTTATTAGAAGCAGCCGGCGTTAAACTTGATCTTAATGCGGAGCAAGTTGCGAAATGTATTCATGAGGTTGGTGTTGGTTTTATGTTTGCACCTATGCATCACAGTGCAATGAAACATGCCATTGGTCCGAGAAAAGAAATGGCGGTACGCACAATTTTTAATGTGCTTGGCCCTTTAACTAATCCAGCCGGTGCGCCGAATCAATTGCTAGGTGTGTTTGCAGAGGAGCTTGTTGAACCTCTTGCAGAAGTGTTAAATAAGTTAGGCAGTAACCATGTCATGGTTGTGCACTCAGACGATGGCATGGATGAAATCAGTATTGGTGCTGCGACAAAAGTGGCCGAGTTAAAAGACGGAAAAGTGACAACGTATAGCATTTCACCAGAACAGTTTGGTTTAAAAAATACTAATATTTCAGAACTGGCCGTTGCTAGTGCGGATGAGTCATTAGCGGTCATTAAAAAAGTATTAAGCAATGAACCCGGACCGGCAAAAGATATTGTTATATTTAATTCTGGCGCTGCGATTTATGTTGCTGGTTTGGCCGATAGTCTTGAAGCCGGTATAAAAAAAGCAGAAGAAGTTATAGCAAATGGTAAGGCCGCCGCAAAGCTGGAAGCCCTGGTAAATTTATCTAATAGTATGTAGGTTAGCTCAAGCGTAGCGGAGCTAACAAAAAAAGTCATTAACGCAAAGAACGCAAAGAAAAAAATAATTGTCATTGCAACGACTGAACGGACGCAGTAGTTGCCGAGAAGCATAAAATCGTATGGAATAATTTTAAACTGACTTCACAAGGAATGTAGGTTAAATTAACCGTAGCCCGGATTACGTTTCATTTCATCCGGGCTACTAACTGTATAAGTGCAATTAAAGATATAAACTTTGCGTTCTTTGCGTCTCTGCGGTGAAAGGATATAAAATATGAGCAACACCCCTGACATTTTAAAAAAAATCATTAAACGTAAACTTGAAGAAGTAGAAGAACGTCGTGCTTTAGTTTCATTAGTGGATATAAAAAAACGTACTGAAAGAGTAAAACTGGCACTTGCTCCGCGTAGCTTTGTTTATGCATTACAACGAAAAATTTATGCGGACCAACCTGCGGTTATTGCTGAAATTAAAAAGGCATCACCAAGTAAGGGTGTTATGCGTGAGAATTTTGTTCCGTCAGAGATAGCAATATCTTATGAAAAGGGTGGCGCAGCTTGTTTATCCGTTTTGACTGATGTTGATTTTTTTCAGGGTAGTGATGCTTATTTAAAACAAGCTCGCGAAGTCTGTGCCTTACCCGTTTTACGTAAAGAATTTATTATTGATCCATACCAGGTTTATGAAGCACGTGCGATGGGTGCAGATTGCATTTTATTGATTGTTGCCTGTTTGACTGACGAACAACTTAAAGAATTAACTGAGTTAGCAATAACACTTGAGATGGATGTTTTAGTAGAAGTGCATGATGCAGAAGAATTGCAACGTGCCTTACCGTTGGATTTGCCAATGATTGGTATTAACAATCGAAATTTACGTACATTTGAAACATCATTACAAACCACAATTGATTTGTTAAAACAAATCCCGGATGACTGTATTGTTGTTACTGAAAGTGGTATTCATAACAAAGAGGATGTTGCGTTAATGCAGCAACATAATGTGAATGCATTTTTAGTTGGCGAAGCGTTTATGCGGGCTGATGAACCCGGCGAAAAACTCGCGGAATTGTTTTTTTAAGATCAGGATCTACCGCAGAGACGCAAAGGACGCAGAGAAAGAAAAAATATTTTATTAAGATCTTAAATTTAATAGCTTTAATCGGGTAGGCGACACTGATGCCTTATTTTCGACAAAATCAAAAAAAACTTTGCGTTCTTTGCGTCTCTGCGGTGAGAAATGTTTTTACCGCGTCCCAAACACGACAATCGTTTTACCTTTCACACTAATAAGCTCTTGTTCTTCCATACTTTTAAGAACACGGCCAACCATTTCACGCGAGCAACCGACAATTTTTCCAATTTCCTGACGAGTAATTCTTATTTGCATACCATCAGGGTGGGTCATTGCATCAGGTTGTTTGCATAAATCGAGTAGTGTACGGGCAACACGACCACTTACATCCATAAATGCAAGATCACTTACTTTACGGCTGGTAATACGTAAGCGAGAAGCCATTTGGGATGCCATGGCAAAGACAATATCGGAATGATCGCTGGCGATTTGGCGGAATTTGGTATAACTAATTTCAGCAACTTCACAGCTGGCACGGGAACGTACCCAGGCACTGCGGTTGTGTTGCTCATCAAACAGCCCCATTTCACCAAAGAAATCACCTTTATTAAGATACGCCAGTACAATTTCACGCCCATCACTATCTTCGATGAGCACGGTTACTGAACCATCGAGAATAAAATACAGTACATCCGGTTTATCATCGGCATAAATGATGGTGCTTTTCGCTGGATAATGCCTTTTATGGCAGTGTTCCAGAAATTTATCCAGTGATTGGATGCCCGTAATTTCAGAAGGCGTTTGGCGCATATTATTCCCTATCCATTGCTAAAGTATGTTTCCAGATTATGGTATATCATCCATAAAACTAACTAATTCAAAACTTTCTCTATATCGCTTGGTTGTTTAGTCGAGAATATATCAGCTTACTGCGCGAATAGAGTTAAGTCAAAAATACGATCTACAGTTTGGGAGAAAAACAGGATGAAAGCGCGCATAAAGTGGGCACAAGGTGCGATGTTTATTGGTGAATCAGGTAGCGGTCACGCTGTGGTGATGGATGGCCCGGAGGAACATGGTGGTCGCAATCTGGGCGTACGACCGATGGAAATGTTATTGCTCGGCATGGGCGGGTGTACAGCATTTGATGTTATGCATATTTTAAAAAAATCACGTCAGAAAGTGGATGATTGTGTTGCAGAACTTGACGCAGAAAGAGCTGACACGGATCCAAAAGTGTTTACTAAAATCCACGTGCATTTTATTGTGAGCGGAAAAGATCTTAGTGATAAACATGTTAAACGTGCTGTGGAGTTATCGGCTGAGAAATATTGTTCAGCCTCTATTATGTTGAGTAAATCAGTAGAGATTACTCATGATTATGAAATAATTACGTTATAACTAAAGAGAAGAATTAAATCGAATGGCAAAGTTAACAACAATTATTGATCGTTATTATCGAACCTGGTTTCGTTTTCATCCCGAAGTGGCGGTTGATGTTGGCGTAGCGGGTTATGCGAATTTATTAAAACCTTATGGTGATGATGAACTGAATGCTCTAAAAGTTTTAAATGAAAAATTGATTTCAAGTCTGGATGAATTGAACCTGGATACACTTAGTCAGGATCAGCAAATAGATTTACAGCTCATGCGCAGTTCAGCTGTACTTCAACTTGAAGCTTTTGCTTCACGTGACTGGCGTCTTTGTGATCCAGCTCGTTTTTTACCGGTGCATGCGATTTACCAATTAACGGTTCGAGATGTAGAAAATAAAGAAACCGCTTTTCGTGAACGTTTGGCTGCAATACCGACACATTTACGTGGTGCACGTAGCTGGTTAGATATGGAGCCAGCAAAGATACCTCTAATTTGGCTGGAGTCAGCCGTTGCGGAAGCTGAGGGTGGAGCAGAATTTTTTCGTGAGTTAAAACAGCATCCTGAAATTATTAGCTTTCGTATCAGTGAAGAACTGGAACAGGCCGCTCATGCTTTAGAAGATTTTGCTTCTTACTTAAAAAATAATCTTAGCAAAGATGCTAAAGGTGATTTTGCTTGTGGTCGGAAATATTTTGATCTTATTTTACAGGAAAGACATTTTTTAAACATAAATGCGGATGAACTTTATAGTTTTGGAGAAAAACTGTTTAGTGAAACAGAGCAAGCATTACAAAAAGTGACGCATGATTTACAGGGTAATGATGACGTTGAAGGTTTAATGAAAAAAATCCAACAACAACGCCCCGAAAAAGAAAAAGTACTGGATGAATATCGAAAACAAATGCTAGCGGCACGACAGTTTGTTGAAGATAAAGATATTGTGAGCATGCCTGCGAAGGAAGACTTAAAGGTTATTGAAACACCGGGTTTTTTACAACATCAAATCCCCTTTGCTGCTTATTATGAACCCTCACCAGCAGATGTTAATCAACAAGGTTATTATTATGTTACCCCTGCAAAAACAGATGATGACCTGGGTGAACACAATAGTATTGGTTTAAAACATACTTGTGTCCATGAAGCATGGCCGGGGCATCATTTACAATTTGTGAAAGCAAACTTAAAACCAAGTTCAAGCACTTTACCCCGTTTATTAAATGCATCGGCAACACTTTATGAAGGCTGGGCACTGTATTGTGAACAGCTTATGCATGAGCTGGGTTTTATAACCGAGCCTGAATCACGTTTTGTGTTATTAAAAGATCGCTTATGGCGGGCACTAAGAATAATGATTGATGTAGGGATACAAACGCGTGGTTTAAGTCTGGACGATGCGGCAAATTTAATGCAGGAAAAACTGGGTTTTAGTAAAAACCAGGTAATGGGTGATTTAACATGGTATAGCCATGCGCCAGGAGTTCCTATGGGCTATGCAACCGGCTGGTCATTAATTAATAGTTTAAAAGAACAACAACAGAAAAAAGATAATTTTAATTTGAAAACATTTCACGACACTCTATTGTCATCAGGCTCAATAGCTTTGCCTTTAACGATTGTTCGTGGTTTTGGCCTATCTGCCTGGCAAAAAGCACATCAGTCTGTTTTTAAAAACAAAAACTAACAGTGAAGAAAAAAATATAGCCACGAAGGAGAAGGTGAAATCGAAGATTGAGAGACTGGCCTGGGCCACACGAAGCAAGTAGCCCGGATGAAATGAAATGTAATCCGGGAAATAACATCAAAACAACCCGGATTCCGCTACGCTGCATCCAGGCTACATTTAATCAACATGCAGATTAATGATGATATTGTAGGTTGGGTTAAGGAGCAACGCGACGAACCCAACAAAGTATATTGTTGGATCCGCTACGCTTGATCCAACCTACAATGGCAGATTGATATGAGTAGGTTGGTTCAAGTCGCAAAGCGACGGAACCAACAAAACTACATTTAATCAGCATGCAGATTAATGATGATATTGTAGGTTGGGTTAAGGAGCAACGCGACGAACCCAACAAAGTATATTGTTGGATCCGCTACGCTTGATCCAACCTACAATGGCAGATTGATATGAGTAGGTTGGTTCAAGAAGCAAAGCGACGGAACCAACAAAACCAGGAAAATGAATAAAAAAATATAAACCACTGGGAACACTGGGGGCACAGTAAGGTAGGGTACCGGAGTCACTATAATTTTAAACTATGCTCATGGACTTCAGGTTGAATATATAACGAAGTTAATTGTATCAAAGTAAAGTGACTCCGGTACCTTTACCACTATTACAACCGTTATTAAAACAATCCCGGATTTCTACATCTTTTAAATGTTTTTCTTTTCAACGTTATTAACGCGGCTAGCGTGGCTATTGTAGGTCGGCCTTCAGGCCGACGCGGTGCATATTCTCACCTCAAAGTTTAATTCTTAGCGTACGAATAAATTCGTATCGACTACAAATTGTAGGTTGGGTTAAGGAGTAAAACGACGAACCCAACAAATATAATGTTGGATCCGCTGCACTTAATGAACCGCTAGCGCGTTTCGTCAGTATTACCCTAACCTGCTCCGCACGTTCTGGTATCGCTTGATCCAACCTACTATATTTGATATACCGTTTTAGTCATAATTTTAGACGTCAATGTCATAAACTTTTTAACTGGTGATGGCAGCTCTGCACCACCTGCATTTAAAGCGACGGTTGCATGCTGGCCTTCATCTTCTTTCATTTGCTCCAGAATCGCGCGACTTTTGTGATCATTTTCTGAAATTTGATTTAAGTGACTGGTTAAATGACGAACCACCTGATGTTCCGTTTCTGCTACAAAACCCAGACTCCATTTGTCTCCAGCTAATCCAGCTGTTGCCCCAATTGCAACCGAGCCCAGGTACCATAAAGGATTCAGGTAACTGGTGTGTGTGTCCAGCTCTTTAATACGTTGCTCACACCAATCAAGATGATCATTTTCTTCCTGTGCGGCGCGTTCCATTTTATTTCTGACTTCAGGTAGCTTTGCTGTCAGAGCCTGACCCTGATATAAGCCTTGTGCTGCAACTTCACCGGAGTGGTTAATGCGCATCAAACGACCCGCCAGTTCCTTTTCAGCTACAGAAAGTTCACCTTCTGCAATAGAATTTTCCGGGTTGCTGCGTTCAGTGATAGAGGGCTTGCCAAAAAGGGTACGTAGCCCGGTATCAACCTGCATCATTAGATTATCAATGGGGCTGAACTTTTTTGAATTATTTTGATTTGTCATATGTTAAGGATAGTTAGACTTAGCTACTGCTGCAAGAGTAAAATTTAAAAATCATCTGTTATTGCGAGCGATAGCGAAGCAACCTCATGGAAAGAGCTTGTCATTGTGAGATTGCCACGGTCACGTTGTTCCCTCGCAATGACAAAATAAGATGTGTACAGCATTTATTCAGAGAGTTGTTGCCCTAATAATACGACGGGATGTATAACTTCCGGAGAATTTTGGTTTTGAGATAATCCTGCTTTAAGTTGTAACGCACAACCCAGATTACTGCTAATAATAAATTCAGGCGAAGATTGACAAAGTTGAGTTATTGCCTCTTTTTTTAATTTATCTGATAACTGTGGCTGCTTTAAAAAATATGAACCTGCAGCACCACAGCAGCGATTATAAATTGTATCTGCTGATAAATCAGGAATGCGCTTTATCAATGCTATAAGTTTATTTTCAGCGCGTAAAATATTTTGCAGGCTACATGGAATTTGCACCGCCACTTTTTTATCGAGCGGTTTAAATTTAATATTTTCAGGCCAGTCGATTTCAGCTAAAAACTCGATAATGTCTTTTACTTCAGAAGTGAAATCTTCCGTGGTCTCCAGCTGTGAATACTCACGTAGTTGTGAAGTGCAGCCATTAACTAAACTTATTGCTGCAGTAATATTTTCTTGTTGGTTAAATATTTTGATATTGTTATTGGCAAATTTAACCGCCTGTTTTTTATTACCTTCATGTAAATGTAATGCACCGCAACAGGTTTGTTGCTCTGGTATAAACACACCGTAGCCCAAACGGTTAAGTAATTTTATACTGGCGTTAACTGTTTTTGGTTCAATTTGTCTGGATAAACATCCTGTGAATAAAGCAATATTCCCCTGAGATTGCTGCTCAGGATGAATCGTATTCGCAGGATAAAAATTCCTGGTTTTAATGGGTTTGTCTAATACAGGCAAATAAGAAATCAAACGTTGTAAACCAAATATTTTTAATAAGCCGCTTTTTTTTGTTAAAACTAAAAAGCCTGTTTTTTGCAATAAACGTAATGTAGAAATTAAATACCCGGAAATATTTTTATTGAGTAATATTTTCAAACTGGAGCGGGTTACAAATGATTGCAATGAGAAACGGGATTTATATTTTTCAGCAAGTAAGGCTTTGCTTTGATCCATGATTTCGCCATAAGGTACTTGAGATGGGCAAATTCGTTCACAGCGACGGCAGAGTAAACACTGCTCTAAATGCTGAGTTAAAGTGCTGGAGGGAGAAAGCTCTCCGGTTAACCAGCCCTGAACCAAAGCAATACGGCCACGTGGAGATTCATTTTCGTTTGCTGTTAGCTCGTATGTTGGACACTGCGGTATACATAAACCACATTTTACGCATCGGTCGGCAAGAGAAAGAATATAATCTGAGGTATCCACAAAGCGAAAGATACAGATTCTTTTAAATCATTGCGAGCGTAACGTAGCAATCTCCCTATGTAGGTTGGATCAAGCGATACCAGAACGTGCGGAGCAGGTTAGGGTAATACTGACGAAACGCGCTAGCGGTTCATTAAGTGCAGCGGATCCAACAACTTAATGCTACAACTAATGCCACAGAGTGCTGGTTAGTACCGGATTTCTACATCTCAAGCACATGACTGATTTATATTATAGAATGTCCCTGTGAATTATTTCAAAAGCCACGTGTTCTTTTGTGTAAACCAGCGTGAAAACGGTGAAAGTTGTTGTGCTAATTTAGGTGCGCAACGTGTGCGTGACTATGCAAAAAAACGTATAAAAGAACTTGGTCTCAGCGGAGAAGGCCGTGTGCGTATTAATATGGCCGGTTGTCTCGGTCGTTGTGAGCACGGCCCGGTTATTGTTATTTATCCTGAAGAAACCTGGTACACCTATATTGATGAAGATGATGTGGATGAGATTATTGAGCAACATTTGCAGCAAGGAAAAATTGTTGAAAGGTTGTTAATCGGAAAATAAAATTTCCACCTGTTGGATTCGTCGCTTTGCTCCTTAATCCAACCTACCCATTGCACCGGCACGTGCAGGTTGGATCAAGCGATACCAGAACGTGCGGAGCAGGTTAGGGTAATACTGACGAAACGCGCTAGCGGTTCATTAAGTGCAGCGGATCCAACAAATTACTACAAAAACAAATAAAACATAAATTTATGTAAAATCTGAGATCATCCTTTATATGTCGTTAAACCAACTGGAATTCAATCAACAAAACTCCGCTACAACATTTATTCCAGGTATCGCGGGTAATATAGAAACGTTGATTACGTGCCCTGAAACATTAACAGAATTCACACCTATTGTTGTTATCAGCCACCCCCATCCTTTATATGGTGGCAGTATGACAAATAAAGTCGTACATATTCTGGCCAAATCTTTTGCTGAATTGGGTGCCATCACGGTGCGTTTTAATTTTCGTGGTGTGGGCAAGTCTGCTGGAGAATATGATCATGGCATAGGTGAGGCTGAGGATTTACAGGTATTAGTGGCAGAATTAAAACAATGGCGTTCCCAGGCTCCCATTTGGCTTGCCGGCTTTTCATTTGGAGCATATGTTACGACACGTGCGCAAGCCTCTATTAAAGCGGAAAAACTTCTGCTCGTTGCACCACCTGTCAACATGTATGCGTTTGATGAATTAGCTGAAGTGAATATCCCATGGGTTGTTATTCAGGGTGGTCAGGATGAAGTTATTGATGCTGCAGTGGTTAAAAACTGGGTTTCTCAACGTCCAAATCGCCCCCAATTAATCTGGATGGAAGAAGCCGGGCACTTTTTTCATGGCAAGCTTAACGAAGTGAAAGAATCATTGCTGCAAGCTTGGTAATTGTAGGTCGGTCTTCAGTTCAGATTGCCTGCTGTAATCAACTATCTGTATAAAAATCGAGCAAAAATAGTTGACTCTAAATAAGAAAACGCTTATATTAGTTGTTACTGATTCAGCGATTGTGAATCAACAAGTTTTGACTCCTCCATCCTCCTCCAAATTATGGATGGAATTTACTTTTAGCGCGGTTTACCCCTTTACCGCGCTATTTTTTTGCCTGAAATTTGTGAAGGTCAAGGGATTTAACCGCAGAGACGCAAAGATCGCAGAGGTAATCATTTCAAAAACCAGTCATTAAAATTTACTTGGAATAGCTAAATACGACGAGTCAGGGTTTAACCGCAAATATTCTTTAAAAAAAAGACCTTTTGTCTTTTCCTTGGCGATCTTTGCGTCTCTGCGGTTATATTTTTTGATTTTTAATATTTCTTTTTTGTTGGTTTAGATTTTATAAGTGAGCACTAACTATATAAATTGGCTAAACGTAAATTCTCTTTCATTTCCCCTTGTATCTTCATCTTTAGTTCAGTAAAATTCCGCCTCTTTTTTGAACAGAATAATTTAAATCCGGAACAGGCGATACCATGAAAACTTTTAGTGCCAAGCCAGAAACTGTCAAACGCGATTGGTTCGTAATTGATGCAGAAGATAAAGTATTAGGTCGTTTGGCGACTGAAATTGCACGTCGTCTGCGCGGAAAGCATAAAGCAGAATACACTCCTCACGTTGATACTGGCGACTATATCGTTGTTATTAATGCAGAGAAAGTTGCAGTAACAGGCAACAAAATGAAGAATAAACTGTACCACCACCATACTGGTTACCCAGGTGGTTTGAAGACAGTAAACTTTGAGAAGTTACAAGCAACTAAACCTGAAATGATCATCGAAAAAGCGGTTAAAGGCATGTTGCCTAAAAACCCACTTGGCCGTGATATGTTCCGTAAACTCAAGGTTTATGCAGGTTCAGAACATAATCACGCAGCTCAACAGCCTAAAGCATTGGAAATTTAATCATGGCAGAAACATATTACAGTACTGGTCGTCGTAAGAGCTCAACAGCTCGTGTTTATATGAAGAAAGGTAGCGGCGCAATCACTATTAATAATCGCACTATCGAGCAATATTTCGGTCGTGAAACATCACGTATGGTTGTACGTCAACCATTAGAAACGGCTGATAAATTAGTAGATTTTGATATTAACGTATTCGTTAAAGGTGGCGGCAACACTGGCCAGGCGGGTGCAATTCGTCACGGTATCACACGTGCTTTGATGGTTTATGATGAAACATTACGTCCTTCATTACGTAAAGCGGGTTATGTTACTCGTGATGCACGTGAAGTTGAACGTAAGAAAGTTGGCTTACACAAAGCACGTAAACGTCCACAATACTCAAAACGTTAATATTTCACTTAATGAACCTCTTCGAGGTTCGTCAGTGTTCCCTCAACGTTTTCATACGTTCTGGTCATATTATCGTTTTCGAAAAAAATCCGGCAATCGCCGGTTTTTTTTTGCCGGAGTTATTTTATCAAAGTAGCCCGGATGTAGCACAGCGAAATCCGGGGATTGTGAAGTCTCATCCCGGATTACATTGCATTTCATCCGGGCTACAAAAAAGTAAGGTACCGGAGTCACCCAGGTTTTAAGTTGGGAGTATTGATTTAAGAGTATGCAATGGATAAATATATAGTGACTCCGGTACCTGCTGTATGAACCCATCCTACAGCGGTGATCCCAATACTCCCAGTGATAAATGCTTTAAAATTGTGATCGATTTTTATATTAATAATTAATGAAATAGTAATATATAGGCGTTAATTACAGGTTAGAAAAGCATTATGTAGCAAAAAAACAACACTCCTCAATTATGTTGTTTTTTTGAAAAAAAGTGTTGCGTAAGGGCTATCACTGGCGTATAAATACTCCGTGAGTTTTACCTAACTAACTCTAATAAAAATATATATATTTTTTTATACATACAATAAGGAAGGAGTTCATAATGAACAAAAAACTAATTGCTATCGCAATCGCAACAGTAATGGCTGCTCCAGTAGCTATGGCTGATGTAAAATTATCAGGCCGTATGGCTGGTCATTTAACAAATCTTAGCACTGATGGTGCTGCTGATGATTCTCTTGGTTATGGCGATCAAGGTCATTCACGTGTTCAATTAGACGCTACTCAAGGTAGTGCATTTGCTCGTATGGCATGGGATGCGCGTGGCGGTAAAAACTGGGGTCAACGCGAACAGTATCTTGGTTATAAATTCGGTGGCGGCGTATCTGCACAATTCAATCGTATGACCAGTGCTGGTAAAAACATTGAAAAAGATCCTTACATTGCTACATTCTTACAACTTCGTAACACACTTGCAGAATCTGTAACTGCTAAGCAATACGGTTCTTCAAGCTTTGTTGACCATTTAGCTCAAGTTGCATTCAAAGCAGGTTCAACTAAAATTAAAATTCAATACGATTTAGGTTCGAACTCTGCTGGTTCGCCTAATGAAGGTCACACTGCAATCGCGGTTACTGGTAAAGGCGGTCCTGTAAACTACTGGGTTTCTTACAACAACGGTACAGCTGACGGTAACAACAACAGTTTATCTACTAGCCAAAGCAACTTAAAGCTTGGTGGTTCTATGAAGTTCGGTAAAGTTAAAGTTTCTTTAAACTACACTTCATCTGATACAGATGTTGCTGGTGGTGAACAGAACTCTACTACTGTTTGGGCTGACATGGGTCTAGGTAACGGTATGAGCATTGACGTTCTTGCTGCTGTAAGAGCGGGTGATACTTCTGCTGATGACGCAACTATGGTTCGTTTAGCTGTTTCTAAGAAATTAGCTGGCGGTGCTAAGTTGTATGGTGGTGTTGTATCTAAAGACTACGATGCAGCTGGTCCAGCTGACACTACTGAAATTGGTGCTGGTTTAATCGTTAAGTTCTAAGTTTGATTTAAACTTAAAACGATTAAGAAAGGGACGCTTCGGCGTCCCTTTTTTTATGCCTGTTTTGTAGCAGTCATTGCTAGAAGTGGTAGGTTGGGTTAAGCGCAGCGAACCCAACACTTTAGTATTGTTGGGTTCGTCGCTTTGCTTCTTAACCCAACCTACTGCCTGCTCAATATCTGTTGTAGGTTGGATCAAGCGATGC
>CAZZIS010000046.1:0-23251 GCA_964654445.1 uncultured Thioalkalispiraceae bacterium | reverse complement strand
TCTTCATTGTTGTATACCTGCATATGTTCCGCGGTTTAATGTACGGTTCATTCAAGAAGCCTAGAGAACTTATTTGGCTTTTCGGTATGTTTATCTTCTTAGCATTGATGGCTGAAGCCTTCATGGGTTACTTATTGCCATGGGGTCAAATGTCATACTGGGGTGCACAGGTTATTGTTAATCTCTTTGGTGCCATTCCTTTTGTGGGTGAAGAGCTCTCTATCTGGATTCGCGGAGATTATGTTATCTCTGATGCAACCTTGAATCGTTTCTTTGCATTCCACGTTGCAGCCGTTCCTCTGGTTATTATCGGTTTAGTTCTCGCGCACATCATTGCTTTACATGAAGTGGGTTCGAATAACCCTGATGGCGTGGAAATCAAGAAAAACAAAGGTGCTGATGGTATTCCTCTGGATGGTATTGGATTCCACCCTTATTACACGGTTAAAGATATTGTCGGTGTTGTTGTTTTCTTAATGTTTTTTGCAGCGATTATGTTCTTTGGTCCTGAAATGGGCGGTTACTTCCTTGAGCACGCAAACTTTGTTCCAGCGAATCCATTGCAAACACCTGAGCATATTGCACCGGTTTGGTATTTCACACCATTCTATACAATGTTACGTGCAGTGCCTGATCCATTCCTGGGTGTTGTGGCTATGGGTGGTGGTGTTGTGATCTTAATGTTCCTGCCATGGTTAGATAACAATCCGATTAAATCGATTCGTTATCGCAGCATGTTACACAAGATTAACTTAATGCTTTTTGTTGCTGTTTTCTTATTCCTGGGTTATTTAGGTGTGAAACCAGTTGAACCTGTATTGTCTGAATTAGGTTTACGTTTTTCAGAGGTGTATTTTGTCTTCTTCTATGTGCTCTGGTTCCACAGCAAATCACGTGATGCAAAATTTAGCTTTATGTCATTAATTGGCTGGATAGGCTTATTCTCATTAAATGATTTTGCAAGACATGTAGAAGGAACAGGGGAACTGATTATGATGGGGTGGTTGATTCCTGCCATATACCTTGCAGTTATGTTCCTTGCTCCGTTATATACCAATCTTAATGCTGAGAAAGCAGTACCAGAGAGGGTGACAGGCTAATGAAAAAAACAATACTCGCAATTTTGATGGTTTTACCAACATTGGCTATGGCCTCTGGTGGAGCACATCTTGATAAAGTGGATTATGATTTACACAATAAAGAGTCACTACAAAGTGGTGCACGTTTATTTGTAAATTATTGCTTAAGCTGTCACTCAGCAGCCTATCAACGTTATAATCGCATGGCTAAAGATATTGGTTTAACCAATGCACAGGTTAAAAACAATTTAATGTTTGCCGGTGAAAAAGTGGGTGAAACCATGACTGTGGCTATGACAGTTGACGATGCAAAAATCTATTTTGGTACAGCGGTTCCTGATTTATCAGTTGTTGCACGAGCACGTGGTGCTGATTGGTTATATACTTACTTACGGACTTTCTACACGGATGAATCTCGTCCATTTGGTGTGAACAACACCACATTTAAAGATGTGGGTATGCCTCACGTCTTGTGGGAACTGGAAGGGGTGAAAAAACTGGTTAATGCAGATGAAATGCATGAACATTCGGGTACTGCTCCAAAGTTTGAAACAGTGTCGACAGGTAAAATGTCTGCAGCTGAATATGATAATGCAATTCGTGATTTAACCGCCTTTATGGTTTATATGGGTGAACCGGCCAAGTTAGTTCGTTATGAACTTGGTGTTTACGTGTTGTTATTCCTGGTCTTACTCTTCCTGGTTGCTTATCCAATGAAGAAAGAGTTCTGGAAAGATATTCACTAAAAGTGTCTTATGGCTCATTCGTGAGCCATTTTACCTGGTTAGAAGATGATTTATAAGTCGGGGGGATTATTCCCCCCATCTTTGTTTTTAAAAGAAATATTTTTGAGGTAACAACATGGCACAAATGGCTAACAAACGTTTAGCAATGACACTTTATTCAAGTGATACTGATCCTTATTGCCACATGGTTCGTATTGTTCTGGCTGAAAAAGGAATTAACTATGAATCAACTGAAGTTGATCTTGATGATACGCCAGAAGACCTGAAAGATTTAAACCCCTATAACGAAGTACCAACATTAGTTGATCGTGATTTGGTATTATATGGCCACCAGGTCATTATGGAATATCTGGATGAACGTTTTCCTCATCCACCATTAATGCCGGTTGACCCGGTTTCCCGCGCTCGTAATCGTTTAATGTTAAGACGTATCGAACGTGACTGGTACACTTTATCGAATAAAATTGCCAGGGGTGAAGACGTAGAAAATGCTCGTAAAGAGTTACGTGATAGCTTGTTAACGGTTTCACCTATATTTGAACAGAAAAAATATTTCATGAGTGATGACTTTACTGTTATGGATTGTGCAATTGCTCCTATGTTGTGGCGCCTGCAACACTATGGTGTAGAATTACCAAGTTCAGCAAATGCGTTGATTACTTACGCAGCTACTGTATTTGATCGAGAAGCTTTTAAAGAAAGTTTGACCGAAGCTGAAAAAGAGATGTTAGCCATCTAAGCTATTTGCTTTAAAGAGAATTTATAGTTTGGATAGCGAAAAACCTCCTGAACCGATGTCATCCAGTCAGCCCTACCTTATCAGGGCTATTTACGACTGGATCATCGACAACAATTTTACTCCTTACCTTCTGGTCAACGCAGAAAATGATTCTGCAATGATTCCGAGAGAATATGTCGAAGATGGGAAAATTGTGTTAAATATTAATCCTTCTGCAATTAGTGATCTGCAGCTTGGTAACGACTACATCATGTTTAATGCCCGTTTTAGCGGCAAAGCAATGGAAGTCAGCATTCCTGTTGTTGCTGTACTCGCAATTTATGCTCGTGAAAATGGCCAGGGTATGATGTTTGATGAAAACAATAATAGCCTTCCACCTACACCACCTGAAAATACCCCCTCACCTGAAAAGCCAAAAAAGCCACAGAAGCCACAACTTAAGGTTGTTAAATAAAAAGTATTCAGTTAAATAAAATCGCAGGTTAGAGTTATACTTAATAGATTATTATTTAAATTGAACAGCTGAAGTGTTGATAAAGTCATTGCTAGCTACTAGAGTTAGAATGATTTAATGAGTCCGTGTGCGAAATACAGGCATGATGTTATTGCTAATAAAATAATAATTCTTTTTGGTAAAGTCATGACACATTCAGTCATAAAAACATTTATTTATATAACCTTATTGCTTGTTAGCGTATTCCCATCTATTAATTTGAAGGCTGAGTTTGAGAGTATCAATTCAAATGTGGCTGTTAAAAAAAAAATAACTGACAAGACTGAAATTGATACATCTGATGAGGATATGACAGAAGAATGCTCTGAAGATGAATTATTACAAGATACTATTGATAATCCATTTCTTTCCTTTCTTGATGATCCCCATGATTTTATTATATCGGGTGTGGAATTAATGGCCGTTAATATGGATGAGTTTTTTTCTACGGACAAAGTTTTATACGACTCAAGCGGAAGCTACTTAAAATTAAGAGAAAATTTAATCTGGGTAGAAGGAAGTGAAATCAGGTTTACGAGTGACGTTAATTTTAAATTACGATTACCCCATACAGAAAAGAAAATGCTATTAACTTTTGAAACAGCAAAAGATAAAGAACCTTATGATATTTCTACTCAAAAACAAAATACTACAGAGGAAGAGAAAAATTATTCTGCAGGAATACAAGCTGATTTAGGAAAAAAATATGGCTGGAAATTTAAACCAGCAGCTGGAATACATTTAGATTCGATTATTGACCCCTTCGCTACATTTAAATTATACAGAAAATATATGTTTAATAAATGGAGTGTTAATTGGCAAGAAACGCCTTATTGGTATAATTCGTTTGGCTGGGGTTTTGATTCATATTTAGAATTAAATAAAAAATTTAGTGAAGAAGATTTATTTCGTATAGCTACATTTGCCAGATGGAGAGAAGATATAGATCATTTTGAACTAAGTCAGGTTTTTTCAATGTTTCATACCCTGGATAAGAAAAAAGCATTGTCATATTATGCAGGTGTTTATGGGATAAGTGAACCATCTGTGCACACGACACATTATTTGATTGGTTCAACGTATAGGCAAAATATACACAAGGATTATTTATTTATTGAACTTGTACCACAAATTATTTATAAAAATACCAACAATTTTCGTGCGGAACCTTCAATAGTATTTCGAATAGAGATGATTTTTAAAAAATAAAGATGTAAAAGTGGAGTGTGATTTATAATGCTGAATGTATTTCATTAGGAATGATTTTTTACAATGCTGACTACAACATTAATGAGGTTAGTTAAATCTTTTTGATTAATAATATAAGGTGGCATCAAATAAATAAATTTACCGAAAGGACGTACCCATACACCTGCTTCAATAAAATCTTCGCTAATTGTATTCATATCGACGGGTTGTTTCATTTCAATTACACCAATCGCACCTAATACCCGTACTTCCTGGACTTGCGAAAAAGTATTGCAAATTTCAAGTCCGTTTGTCAGTTGACATTGAATTCTCTGAATATTTTCCTGCCAGTTAGACTTTAATAAAAGTTTAATGCTTGCTAGTGCTGCAGTACAAGCGAGGGGATTTGCCATGAAAGTGGGGCCATGCATAAATACACCGGGTTTAGCATTATCTATAGTATTGGATATTTTGTCTGTAGTGAGTGTTGCTGCTAAAGTAAGATAACCTCCTGTTAATGCTTTTCCGATACACATAATGTCAGGTTCTATGTTGGCGTGTTCACAGGCAAAGAGTTTTCCTGTGCGACCAAATCCGGTTGCGATTTCATCAAAAATGAGCAGCATGTTGTATTTATGACAAAGTTTTTTTGCTTCTTTTAGATAGTCAGAAGAATAAAACCACATACCACCAGCACCTTGAACTATGGGTTCGAGTATAAGTGCTGCAACTTCATTCGTATGTTGTTTTAATGTTTTTTCTAATTCATTAATATCACTTTTACTACAAGGCTGATTAAATCGTGATGAAGGCTGCTTAACAAATATTTGTTTTGTTAAGACATCTTTAAATAAATTATGCATCCCTGTATCAGGATCAGAAACAGACATTGCTGCAAAGGTGTCACCGTGATAAGCGGAACGTAATGAAATAAATCGTTGTTTTTTAGTTTGATTTTTCGCATGCCAATATTGGATTGCCATTTTCATAGCAACTTCAATTGCAACTGAACCTGAATCAGAATAAAATATTTTATTTAAAGAAACAGGTGTGATTTCGACAAGTTTTTTAGTTAACTCGATAGCTGGCTGATGAGTTAAACCGCCAAACATCACATGTGATGTTTTTTTAATCTGTTGTTCAAGTGCTGCATTCATTTGTGGATGGTTATAGCCGTGAATCATACACCACCACGAAGACATACCATCGATCAATTCCCGGCCATCTTTGAGTTTAAGACGAACACCATTGGCAGACTCAACCTCATAGACAGGTAAGTCAGAATTCATAGCACTGTAAGGGTGCCATATGTGATTTTTGTCTATATCATTCATGGTGATTTTATTTAAACCGCCAGGGCGCAAAGAACGCCAGGTTTTAATAATTACTAATTAATTACAAGGGTAAATATATTTTTATTGACGTTCTTTGTGTCCTGGCGGTTAAAAACTAATCTAAAGGAAACATCTTTCCTGGATTAAGAATTTCTTTTGGATCAAATTCTTTTTTTATCCGTTTCATTAACGCTAAGGTAACAGGCTCAATTTCACGGTCAACAAAGTCGCGTTTTTCAATACCAACACCATGTTCGCCTGAAAGGGTGCCATTAAGTTCTAATACTAAATCAAATACTGCATCTAAACACCGATGTGCATTTTTATTCTGTATTTCTTCATCAGGGTTAAATAATAAATTAACGTGAATGTTTCCATTACCCGCATGCCCAAAATTTACAATAGGCGTATTGTATTTTTTCGAAAGTTTTTCTAAACCATGTATAAGGTTGGGAATATTCGATACGGGCACCACAACATCTTCATTTATTTTTTTAGGTGAAATATTTCTTAATGCAGGTGATAAGGCTTTACGTGTTGCCCATAAAGCATCCACTTCTTCTTTCGTAGTCGCAACTATAAAATCGAGCAAAGAATCACTTTGACTTGCATTTTTAATATCTTCGACTGAATAATCGAGCTGAGTTTCTGGTCCATCAACTTCAACCATTAACATTGCGCCGGCATTTTCCGGGAAGCTAACTTCTGAATAATCACGAATCATATCAATAGCATTGCCATCAATAAATTCCAGTGCACAAGGTATAGTAGGTTGCGCCATTATGGCTGAGACAGCTTTAGCCGCAGATTCAATATCAGAATATATTAACTGCATGGTTCGTTTGCTTTCTGCCAGGGGAGTGAGTTTAAGTGTAGCTTCGGTAATAATCGCTAGTGTGCCTTCAGAACCAATAAGTAAACGTGTTAAATCATACCCTACGACACCTTTAGAGGTGTAAACACCGGTACGGATTTGTTCACCCAGCCCTGTCACTGCGCGTAAGCCAAATACATTTTCCCGTGGTGTGCCATATTTAATTGTACGAGGGCCCGCTGAATTATAAGCAAGATTTCCACCTATTGAACAATAGGCACTGCTGGTTGGATCGGGTGGCCAGAAAAAACCATGTTCTTTTGCAGCATTTTGTACTTCCATGTTGGTAACACCGGGCTCAACCACAATGTATCTATTCGCTGGATCGATTTTAATAATATGATTTAATTTTTCTGTTGAAAGTAATACTCCACCTTGTAAGGGGACGGTTGCACCGGTTGTGCCTGTGCCACGACCTCGTGCTGTGAGTGGAATAGTATATTCATTACACAATAAAACAATTTTATTAACCTGCTCATGTGTTGATGGTTGTACAACCATATCGGGTATAGCATGTCGGCGGCTGTTATCATAACCATAACTCCAAACATCCGCAGGATCAGATAATATTTGATCTGCTTTCAGAATTTTTTGGATAGCTTGAGTAAACTTTTTGGCGAGTGGTTTTTCTTTCACAATATTAATTGTTAAGTGTTTTTTTCGGATACAACAGTTCATCTATTTGGTCGCATAAACAATGTATAGAGAGTAAATGGACTTCCTGAATACGCGCGGTTGTTTCTGACGGTACACGAATTTCTATATCATTTTCATTTAATTTTTTAGCCACCTGGCCTCCATCCCGACCGCTTAGTGCAACCACGCGCATGCCTTGTTCATGTGCTTGTTCAATTGCACGAACAATATTTGGAGAAAAACCACTGGTTGATATTGTGAGTAACACGTCATCAGGTTTCGCCAGGGCATCAATTTGCCGGGCAAAAATTTCATCATAGTGATAATCATTAGAAATTGCGGTAAGAGCTGAAGTGTCAACAGTTAAGGCGATTGCTGCAAGAGCAGGGCGCTCTCGTTCAAAACGACAGACGAGTTCAGCTGCAAAGTGTTGTGCATCGGCAGCAGAACCTCCATTACCGCAACTTAAAATTTTATTACCTTTTTTTAAGGCTGTGACCATGATATTAATTGCTGAAGTAATTGGAGCATTGAGTTTATCAATGGCTTCTTGTTTTGTCCTGATACTTGCATCAAAGATAGATTTAACGTTATTTGCTGTATTGTCAGTACTCATTATATTTCCTTCATGCTCCAAATGCATTTTCGATCCAGTCAAAGTCGATATCTTTTATGTTACAGGTTTCAATTGAACCTGATATAGAAACGACATCAAATCGTGCTGGATTTTTGCTTAGTTTAGCATGTCGTTGTAAATATGCAGATGCTGTTTTAATTAATTTAGATTGTTTATTGGTAGTAATAGATTCAGCACCGCTACCAAAATCATTGCTATGGCGGTAACGAACTTCAACAAAAACAAGGCTGTCATTATCTTGCATTATCAGATCAATTTCACCAAAACGGCTATGAAAATTTCGTTCAAGTAATTTAAATCCTTTATTTTCCAGGTACTGGCACGCAAGGTTTTCGGTATATTCTCCTTGCTCGCGAGTTGTAACCATTACTGGTTTGCCTGATCAACTAATATTGGACGGCCACTGCGAAAGTAAACCCAGCTAAGTTGTCTTTTAATTCGTTGTTTTTCATCTAAACTTAAACTTCCTGTTTCACCCTGATATCGTTCATATGGGTATGCTTTTAATGTGTTGAGTGCAGCTATTATATTGAAAGCATCGACGCCCAATGCATATAAACGTTGATGTTTATTACCTGCTTTTGAAATTAATGACTCTATTTCGTTACGTAATCCATGATATGCGGTTGTTTCTGATAATACCCAGGGCATATCACCAAAACGAATACCATCCATATCACGATCACGTTCCGGGTTTAAGTTACCGGTAAAAATATGTGATGTTGCATATACGGGAACCTGGCTTGCGTGAAAGAATTTTAATTGTGGACGAATCTGTCTTGCCTGGCGTGGATATCCGGCTATAAATATAAAATCAATATCATGACGTCGATATGTTGAATATTTTAATTTTGTTTTAAGTAACCGTGCAAGTTTACGATAGCGTCTTTTACTGTCATCAATATTTAATAATTTTCGTATTGGAGACGAAAAATCATTTTTACTTGAATTATAAGTTTGCTGTTCAACTACGCGGCCGCCAAGTTCTTCCCAACGATCACGGAATGCTTTATATACCCGATCTCCCCATGGCCCGGAGGGGGTTAAAACAGCAGCATTCACATGGCCATCCAGCCATGTCCGTTCAGCTACCTGACGTGCTTCTTCTTCCGGGGATAAACCAAATTGGTATAATTCTTGTGGTAGAGTACTTTCAGAATTAATGTAATTAAGTGCGAGTATAGGGATAGAAAGTTCTTGTTGTTCAACAAGTTTATTAATAGAAGCTTTATTTAATGGACCAATTATAAATTGTGCACCATCTGATACTGCTTGTTCATAAATACCTTTAATATTTTCAGGGTTACCTTTAGTATCATATATTCGAATCGTTATTTTATCTTTATCTTTTTTTGCATAGTATGAGCTTAGTAGACCATCTCGTATTGCTTTAGCTGCGTTAGCAAATCGGCCACTTAAGGGAAGTAGTAAAGCAATTTTTTCAGGTAAGGTGACATCTTCCTGTTTTCGGTTACGTAAGCCTTCAAGTAAAGATAAATGTACGGGGTGATCAGTGTAACGACGCTGCCAGTTGTTTATGGATGCGCGTAATAGTGTCGGGTTAAGTTGATATTTTTTTGATAAACGAACCAGTTCCATCCAGCCGCTTAATATATCAGGTGCCTGGGCGGGCTGCAGCTGTTGTAATGAACGTTCACTCAATAGGGCTAATGATTCCCATATTAATTGCTGGCTTTGTAATATAGAATTATTTTCCGTTAAATAATTGCCTTGCAATATATATTCTTCGGCGGTTGTTACACGATCTCCTTGCATTGAAAAGGCGGTAGCACGTAACTCATGAAACTCGGCAAGAAAAAGTGAAGGGCTACCTATAGATAAAGGTTCATTTAATTGAACTAAAACTTCTTCAGCATTTCGTTCTGCTAATGCAATATGTGCGCGTGTTAAACGAGCAAGATCTGCTTGTTTTAAATCATGTTCATTAATTTGAATAGAATGAAAAAGTTGTACCGCCTGGGTTAACTGTTCTGCTTTAACATAAGCAATGACTGCTCGAAGTAATAATAATGTCTTCTCTGTTCCAGCTGTGCCACTGGCTTGTTGCTTGAAGGCGAGTGCTGCCTCAGAATACTGTTTTGTCAGGTAAAGTTGTTCGGCATCATTGACTGCATCGGGAGAATATCCTGGTTTGCTTGCACAACTAGCTAATATAAGAGTGATAATGAGAAGAGCGATATACTTAAAATAATGTTTCATAGTTATTTTTTTCTGCTATGTCGGTAGAATTAGGGTGGTTAATATTTTATTTTCTGTATTATTTATTTAAGTTTACTGATTTTACTGTATCGTGATTTTACAACATTAACGGGGATTATACCGTGTCATTTAAAAAAGGTTCTTTGTACATTGTCGCAACTCCGATAGGAAATATGGGAGATATGACGGAACGTGCGCAAAATACATTGACGGATGTTGATGTGATTGCAGTAGAAGATACTCGTCGTAGTGGGCAGTTATTACGCAATTTTGAGATTTCGACACCCATGATAGCGGTGCATGAGCATAACGAACGACAAATCTGCGACTCTTTGCTTGATAGAATTGAAAAAGGGGAGAGTATTGCGCTTATTTCAGATGCAGGCACACCATTATTAAGTGATCCTGGTTATTTTTTGGTCAATCAGGCACGAGAACGGGGTATTTCAGTTGTACCTATTCCGGGAGTATCGGCTGTCATTACAGCTTTATCCGTTGCCGGTTTACCGACCGATCGTTTTGTTTTTGAGGGCTTTCTTCCTGCTAAATCCGCAGCACGACAACAAAAGCTGGAAAATCTCAAAGATGATGCTCGCACGGTCATTTTTTATGAAGCCCCCCATAGAATTGTTGAAATGCTTAAAGATTGCCAGTTGGTATTCGGTGGTCAGCGCAAAGTAGTATTAGCACGAGAACTCACTAAAACCTTTGAAACCATCCATGGTGATGTATTGGAGGCGTTGATTCCATGGGTAGAAGCGGATGAAAATCAAAGAAAAGGTGAATTTGTTGTTTTAATTCAAGGTGCAGCAGCAAGAGAAGATACAGGTATAGATGCTGAATCTGAGCGTATCTTATTGATTTTATTAAAAGATTTGCCTGTTAAACAAGCTGCTGCCTTAGCGGCAAATATTACAGGATTAAAGAAAAATGCGTTATATCAGTTTGCTCTGGAACTTAAAGGTCAAATAAAGCAAATTTAAACAAGGAATTTGAAGAATTACGTGATAAATTCGATAAAAAGCGAGTTAGAATTTTTTACTCGTCTGTTTATTAACACTCGTATCTTTTCCCTTTCTATAAATTAATGATTAAATAAATCCATTTCAATACGCCTCTTTAAGTGTGTGCTTACAGACATGCACACAGATCACAAAAATTTAAGAGAAAAGAAATATTATGTCGTGTATTGTTAGAGCTGAAAATAAGACACATTAATAATAAACTGGATTAAATTAATATGGATGTTAATAATCTATTTTTTTTATTTCTAATCTTGTAGAAATGAAAAATAAACTCATTTTTTGAAATGACAGACTATGCCACATCATAGTATCAACAAACTATGGTTGCCGGTTATAGCGCCATTACATTTACTATTAGCATGTAGCATGGCAGCAATTATTGCTATGGTTGTTACGATATGGTTATCTGCTCAATCTCCCTGGATAGGGATAGAATGGACTATAAGTGAGCAAAAAGAAGGCATCACTGTTACTGCAGTCGATAAGAATTCTCTCAGGAATAAACTAAAACCAGGTGATAGGTTAATCGCGTTTGAAAGTTATAATGGTCAGCGCATTAGCTTGAATAAAGTAGCTTTACTCGAAGACCCTGATTTTTCACCAACCTACTCAGATTATAATCTTTTCTTTGAATACCAAAGGAAATGGTACGATATTTTTAGCGAAGATACTGTCATTGCAGTTCTAGATAACGGCAATCGAATCCCATTAGAAGTATCTAAACGAACCCCCATATTTAATTTACCCGCGACATTTTGGTTTGTTAACCTTTTCGGAATTACTGCGTTTATTATTGGTGTTGGGGTGTGGTGTTATCGTCGTGGTGAAATAGCAAGTCGTTTATTTGTACTATCTGGTTTTGGATATATGGTCGCAGTCTTTTGTGCATCTATATATCTGGCAAGAGAATTTGTAATGAATCCAGATGATTTTTACATACTTTCAGCAATCAATCATCTGGGAAATATGTTATTTGGTTATTCCGCTTTAGGTCTTTTATGGCTCAGCCCACAAAAAATATCCAGCTTTCCTGTTGTTAAATTAATTTATCTATCGATGTTACTTATTTGGTTAAATGAAACTTTTCAAATATATGAGTGGCCGCTTCATACCTATTATTTACAATTTAATTTTCCATTTGTTTTTGCAATTCTATTTGCCATATTGCAGTGGAAAAAATCAAAAGTTCAACCTTTAGAACGAGCTGCGTTAAAATGGTTCTTATTATCGGTTTCGCTTAGTGTTGGATTAACAATGCTGTTTTTCTTTACCCCTGTGGTAATTCATACAAGTCCTTTAGTTTCAATTTTTACAGCTAATGCAATAATTTTTACCATGTATATTGGTCTTGCTCTAGGTGTGACTCGATATCGGTTATTTGAATTGGAACACTGGTGGGTTGAGAGTTGGGTATGGTTCGGTGGCGGGCTTTTTATAATTCTTCTTGAGGTTGCGCTAGCATATGCTTTAAATTTGAATCCAATAACCGCTTTAGGTTTAGCAATAGTATTAGGTGGATGGGTGTATTTCCCTGTACGACAGTGGCTATGGGGAAAATTTATTCATTCTCCAAAACAAACACTGGATCAATACCTCCCTGAACTAATGAACATGTTTAATATATCAACCTCAGTGAATGAGTTGTCTGGTCAATGGAATATTTTACTAACAAAAATATTTAATCCTCTAAATGTTACAGAAAACAATCAAATTCTAAAAAATACGAAAATTGAAGATAATGGACTAATGCTTATAGTTCCAACATTATGTGGCCAGAGTGTATTGGAGTTATCTTGTGGCAATCGAGGTGCTCGTTTATTTGTTACAGATGATATTAAGTTGGCTGACGCTATTCTGAATTTGGCGCGTAAATCAGCAAGTTTACGTGAAGCTCAACAAAAAGGAGCAGATAATGAGCGTGACAGAATCATGCGAGATTTACATGATGACGTAGGTGCTAAATTATTAACACTAGTGCATAAAACAGAATCTAAAGAAAATTCTGAAATTGCTTCATCAGCTCTTCAAACACTACGGGATACCATTTATTGTTTAAATAATAAAGTAGCAATATCAATACATGATGCACTGGCAGACTGGAGATCTGAAATACAAGAACGTCTGGAAATAGTAAAAGTAACATTAGACTGGCAACAATCAGATGAATTAATTTCATCAGTCTTAAGTCCCAGGGAACAAATAAATCTTGGTCGTATATTGCATGAAACAATAACTAATACTTTACGTCACGCGAAAGCAGATAATATAAAAATTACGATTAAAGAGGATAGGGATCAATTTCTAATATCAATTTGTGATAATGGATATTGCTCAGACATAAAAAACTGGAAAGAGGGTACAGGAATAGAAAATATACGTATGAGAGTTAACGAGCTTGGTGGCCGTGTTATATGGTCATCAAATAGTAATAACACTAATAAATGGAGAACAGGTACGCTAGTTGATCTTCGTTTCCCCTGTTTTAGTCAAACATAATGCTAAATACAATATTATTGCTTGAAGACCACAAAGATACCAGAGCATGGTTTTCTGAAATATTACAACTGACTTTTAAAGACTGTCATATTCTTGAAGCGGAGAACCTTAAGCAAGCACGTAAATTACTTAACAAAAATAAATTTAGTATTGCTATTATTGATCTTAATCTACCAGATGGAAGTGGTGTCGATATTATTAGCAAGATAAAGCAATCATCAAACGAAACTTACGTTGTAGTTGCAACAATTTTTGATGACGATGACCATATATTTAAAGCCTTACAAGCAGGAGCACAAGGTTATTTACTCAAACAACAACCAAAAGAACAACTATTGTTACGATTAAAAGGAATTATCAATGATGAACCTCCTTTGTCCCCCTCTATTGCAAGAAAAATTATGCAACACTTTAATAATCCACCACCTTGCGAACAAGAAAATACATTAACGGCCAGAGAAAAAGAAGTTTTAACAATAATAGCAAAAGGAATGAGTCGCGCTGACATATCTCGTCTTTTAGGTATAACCGTTAACACAGTATCTGGCCATATTAAAAACATATATCGAAAACTTAATATCTGTACACGAGCTGAAGCCGCATTAGAAGCTTCTCGTATGGGTTTATTAAACGGCTAATAAAACGACCCTTCACCCCCTGTTTAGGGGGTAGTTAATTCATATGATTTAATTCACTATAATTCCAGTGTTAATTTTTGATTACTATTTATTAGTTGGTTGACAAAAATAAATAATCAACCTCATACAATAGAAATTTAAGAATACATATACGATTTAGAAGTATATGTTTTAAAAATTAATTTAAGCCAAAATGACTAACTTACTGTAAAGGATGGTAGGAGATAGATGAAATTAATTGTCACACTTTTTATATTTATTTTGTCTGGTCTCAATTTTAGTAACAATATCCATTCAAATAATTTTTTTTATAAAACAGTTCAAGCCGAGAGAGCAACAGATCGCCTTTGTGGCTCGGGTAAACCTATTAACTGTTCAGCACCGATCCCAAATCCTTATAATTCAAAATTTCATGGTGCTTGTGCGCAACACGATTATTGTTACCGCTTCGGTCATGCAACTTATGGATATGAAAGGCGTAGGTGTGACATACGATTTTATAAAGAAATGAATAATATTTGTACAAATATTGATTGGGCAATGGTTGCTACAGGTGGTTTATCTGTTTCTGCATGTTTAAGTGCGTCCAAAATATATGCGGGGGCTGTGATTGCAGCAGGAGCTTCTTCATTTAAAAAGGGTAGAAAAAAATGTAATTATAAAGGGTTTTGCCCAGAAGGAAAATTCAGTACCACTGGAACACATTATAAATGTACATGTCCAGTTAACACCAAAAAAATATATACGGACAAAATAACAAATGCAACAGCACATTGTCAGGGGTTTGCCGAATGTCCAACTGGAAAGTTTGCAACTGATGGTGCTCACCGTGGTTGTAAATGTCCTGGTAACAAAGGTAAGAAGCGTTCAGGTCCTGGTGATTTATATGCAAAATGCAAAGGTTCGGCAGGAATAGCGACTTGTCCTAAAGGAAAATTTAGCACTACGGGTAAATTTTATAATTGCAAATGTCCTGGAGGTAAAGGAAAGAGACGCTGGGGAGTTGGCAAAGTGTTTGGGCAATGCAAAGGTTCTTATGGCATAGCAACTTGTCCTACAGGTAAGTTTAAAACAATCGACAAATACAGAAACTGTTCTTGCCCAAAAGGTACCAGAAAGAAACGAACTGGAGTTTTTAATGAAAATGCACAATGTGTGCGACAAATTTCCTGTCCTACTGGTAAGTTTAAAACAACCGGGAAGTATCATGGTTGTAGTTGTAAGGGGGGCAAAGGAAAAAAAACTTTCAGATATGGAAAAAAACTGTGTAAAGGATCTGCAGGTAGAGCGATATGCCCGACTGGAAAATTTAAAACAACAGGAAAATTTTATAATTGTAGTTGTCGGGGTGGGTCTAATAAAAAATATAGTGGAATAGGTAAATCACATGCGATGTGTAGAAGAACTACGCGTAAAGCAATATGTCCAAATTCGAAATTTAGTACAACGGGAAGGTGGAGAGGTTGTAAATGCCCATCTGGTAAAAAGAAAAAATATACAAATTGGTTTAAATCTAAAGCACGTTGTAAAAAGTAATTACTCACACCACTTAACGGATATCTAACGTTGAATTACATATAAATAGTGAAGAATAATTAAGGGAAGGGAACAAAGATGACTAAAGCATCTCTAGCGATATCTCTAACAATACTATTATCTACATTTGTTGGGGCAGCATACGGTAATCACGCGTCTTGTATCGAACCCTTTCATATTATGACATACAATACTATGTTACGTGACGGAGGTATTTTTACAGACGTTAAGGATAAATGTCGCACGAAAGCGATTGGAGATAAAATTAAAAAAAATCCTCGCTGGGATATATTAGCTCTTCAAGAAGTATGGGATAGTAAGAGCAAAAAACTGCTAAATAGATTAGTACAGGCAGGATATCGTTACAAATATGCAAAAAAACCTGGGTTAGTCATTGCGTATAAAAGTGCAAAATTTCAGTTTAAAACTAAAAAAATTATTTTGTATAAGGATGTTGCGGTAGGTAGCTCAGAAGCACAATTTGGGAAAAAGAAAGGTTTTTTAGCCGTACATTTGAAACATAAATCAGGTTCATTATGGGTTATTAATACTCATACTCAAGCAGATCGTGACTTCCCACCATCACCTCTTTCTGTTAGTACACAAAAAACTCGAAATAAGCAAATAAGACAAATTAAAAAATTTATAGATAAGCACAGAGACCCAGTGATAGTCCTAGGTGATTTTAATACAAAAAATAATAGTAAACTTATTAAATCAATAATTGGTAATAGTTTTATAAACTTAACTGGTTCTGATTCGCAGGTTACATTTCAATGTGACAAATATAAATTAAAGCGCTCGAAGTGCTATCCAAAGTTTAATGGCGGCAAGCTTGATTATATATTTGGCAAATTTAACTCTATTAAAGTTATTTCAAAAAAATCAAAAACTGATCCATTCAGAACGGGTAGTTGTAAAAAATATGTATTAAGTGACCATCGTGTTCTGGAATCTAAAATAGAATTAAAATTTAAAAATCCCAGGTTTTCATGTTCTAAATGTGAATCAGGTCACCATAAAAAGACAATAACTACAACTCGAACAGAAACTGCTTTTGCACCCTTTAATGTGTCGAAATGTAAATCATCATGTAAACGGCGATTCAAACATGAAAGGCAAGAACATAAGTTGTTACATTGTATAGCTCAGTGTAATGATAATAAACGAAAAAGTACTAAGAAAGTTGTACGTAAAATTAATACTGTTCATTGTGTGGCAGGTGCTAATAGAAGTACGTCAAGTGTAAAAAATATAAAAACTAATGTTAAAAAAACAACTGTTTGTCCAAGTGGTAAATTTAAAACTACAAAAAGGTGGCGTGGATGCAAATGCCCGTCAAGGAAAAGAAAAAAATACTCTGGTCTTTTCAAATCTAAAGCGGTTTGCAAATAGACGCTAGTGACACCGCGCTGACTCAGATAAATCTAATAATTGAATTATATTCAAAAAAGGAAACTACTATATGCTCATGAAAAAATACTGTAGAAATATTTATCAACATGGTTTTGTGTTGTTATGCGCGTTTCTTGTTAGTTGCACCCTTGGAGGCACGCGCACCTCGAGTATTCCATCAAAAGCGATCACAGGTATTGCCATTTGCAGTGCTGGCCTCAGTTCATCAACAAGTGCAAATATAAACGCCACGATAGAAAGCTCTGGTGGAGAATTATCAGCTGGTGTGCGAGATAACATCAAGGGAGAATTTCTTAATAATCCAAAGCTAAGTGGCGAGCAGGCATTAGAAGCATTTAATAAGTATATCGAGTGTATTGTAAGACAAAGCCGAACGTCGGGAAGTAATACGACCAATGCACCCAAGTCCGGCATCTATCAAAATATCAATGGAAATGTGAATGTTACACACTAAACACCGCGCTACGATGTTAACGTTATGCAGGCACTACAGGAGTATACTTCTGATATGTTTCATTGTGCTGTCTACTGCAACACATGCAGCGGAGTCATCATATACGACTTCTGCAGATAGCGATCCTATTGTAACTTCTGTTGGTGGTGATGTAACCATTAATGGCAAGACACAAAGGAGTCGCTTAGCACGACATTATAACGCCACCACCTACGGTTTTTGCAGTCCCATAGTGTCTAATGTAACAGGAAATGTGACTATCACCTGTAAAGGTGTTGACCCCAAGCACCTTGAGCTACTCAATCAACAGCTGGCACAAAAACAACTCGATTATGAGCAAAAGCTCCGTGAAGCAGAGCGTTGGCGTACGAGTTATCTGAAAACCAAGCAAGTCTTAGCAGAACTAAAACCGATCGATACTGGCCTGTATCAACGGGCACAACGCGCATTTGATCAAGGTGATTACGATGCTGTTCATCAAATAGCTGATAGTTATTTCGACATAAAAGATATCGAATACAAGGCCGCGGCCAAGGTCGCCTACCTCGATGGTTTAACGTATAACCTGCAATTTAAATATAAACAGGCGTTTAAACAATTTGAAAAAGCGGTAGGGCTCGACCGTAGTAATATTGTTTATTATGCCGATGCGGGAAATTCTGCTATGGATGTTGCACAATATGATGATGCAATATATTTTATTAAAAAAGCACTTAAAATAACATCTGATGTTGAAATCAAAGTGCGATTATGGAACAACCTAGGTATTGCATGGACAGAATTAGGCAATCACGACAAAGCAATTAGCTATTATGAGAAACCGTTTACTATTGATTTAAAAAAATATAATCCAAAGCAACAAGATGTGATGTTTAGTTGGAACAATCTGGGTATGGCATGGTTTCACAAGGGACAATATGATAAAAGTCTTAACTATTTTGAAAAATCACTGGCTATTGGTTTGCACATCTTAGGGCAACAGCATCCTTTTGTAGCGAGAGTGTGGGGCAATATAGGAAATGTTTTCGAAATAAAAGGACAACATGATAAAGCCCTTAACTATTTTGAGAAAGCGCTGGCAAGTAACTTAAAAAACTTTGGGGTACACCATCCATGGGTGGCAGAAAATTGGAATGGTCTAGGTATAGTTTTGAGTAGCATAGGCAAAAACGATAAAGCAATTAGTTATTATGAGAAAGCTATGGCGAGCAATTTAAAAACATATGGGGCTATGCATCCAAGTATGGCACATCAATGGATTAATATGGGCATAGTCTTTAATAAAATTGGTCAGTATGACAAAGCAATTAGTTATTATGAGAAAGCATTGAAGATCGAGTTAAAAATTTTTGGACCACAACATCAAAAAGCGGCTCTTGTTTGGTTTAATCTTGGCTCAACTTGGTCAAATAAAGAGCAATTTGATAAAGCTGTTAAGTATTTAGATAAGGCATTAAAAATTTTTATTATCAATCTAGGCGAAACACACCCATATACTATAGCCAGCAAAGAAGCCTTAAAGAAAGTTCGATATTATAAAAACAACTAATAAATACCATAAAGATTCTTAAATAAGGAGACGTAGATGAATTATTATCAGAAACAGAGAATTATTATTTTAGGTATAAGTATGGTTATGGGGTTTTGTACGAATGTGTTTGCTTATGAGTTTAACGATGATGATGGTGCTTTTAGTGTATCGCTACCAAGTGTGCCAGATAAACGTAGTGTTACACAACCCGCACCAGGCGGTCAGAAAACATACTATAGAATGTTTGTGGTTGTACAAGCCGGATTTCGCATTGGTATAACTCATATTAGAACTACAAACAATTCGACGCAACTAGTAACACAAGATCTCATGAAAAGTAGACTTAAACTCCTTCGAGATGGAGTATTGAGCGAAGCTAATTATACTTTGCTTTCTGAGCGCTCACTTAGTATTCAATCATTCCCTGCACTTGACTTATGGCTTGACATGGATTCAGAGGAAAGATCCGTGAGACAACGAATAGTAGTTGTTAATAATCAAGTTTATATAATTGTTGGTATGTATCCAAAGTCAAAAACAACACCGCCTGAGATACAAACAGCATTTAATACTTTCCGACTTTTTTAATTATATAGGAAGTTAATGGATGTAAATATAGGCATGCTGAGTATAAGCATTAAAAACAATATCATTATAATTTATTAAAAATGGATATTATGATGTTAACGTTATGTAGACAGTATGATGTAAAGTTATATTCTGATTTGTTAGAGTTTTCTTTTATAGGCTTATAAGGACATAGGAATGAATAAGGAAATAATTAAATTATTGATTATGTCTTTGTTGTTTTTATTTCTTGCTGAGAAAGTTATTGCAGCACACCCAGTTAAGGTATGTGGCGGTAAAAATCAACGAGCCTGTTGTGCTCTTGAAAAGAAATTTGGTGCTTGTCGTAAAGGATTAAAAAAGAAATCAAAACGAAATGCAGGGTGGTGTAAAGCAGGAATATTTGGTCAGCATCAATCCCAACACATCTGTATTAAAAAAAAGGCGCGTGTAGTAAAAGCATGTGGTAGTTTGAATCAACGAGCTTGTTGCCTGGGGGAAACAAGGCTTGGTGCTTGTGATATAGGGTTTAAAAAGAAAGCTAAACGAAATTCAGGGTGGTGTAGAAAGAGTGTAGCCGGCCAATTTCAGTCTCAGCATGTCTGTGTTAAAAAAAAGTGCGTGTAGTAAAAGCATGTGGTGGCTTGAATCAACGTGCCTGTTGTCTTGGAGAAAAGAAATTTGGGAATTGTAAAACTGGTCTACGCGAGAAATACAAACGTAATTCAGGCTGGTGCAAGGCGGGACTAGTCGGGCAATTTTAATCAATGGGTGTTTGCGTTGCAGAAGCAAACATTCGTGAACCAAAACGGGGTGGACACGACCAAAAAACACCAGTCAGGGTTTGAAAGGTTTTGCAGATTTGCATACGCATTTATTCGCACATATGGCTCATGGTGGTAAGGTCCTCGCCGGTAAACCATATTCATTTGATGGTGTTAATATTGCTCTTGCGTCATGTAAAAAATTACACGGCTGGCTGCACACAGCTATTTTTAATGATGCCTCTACCATTGGTACTGGCACGAATGATATGAAGGATAAAAAAGATTCAAATGAAGGAGTTCCATCATTTAAGGGGTGGCTTACATGGCAAAGTACTATCCATCAACAAATGTATTACAAATGATTAAAACGTGCATGGCATGGCGGACTTAGATTAATTGTAGAGCATGCTGTAACAAATGAAGCACTTTGTAGATCTACAAAAGGAAAACGATGTACGAATTCAATGTTGTATATTGATAGACAAATTCAGGCAACAAGAAATATGCAAAAATTTATAAAGCTCAAGGATGGCGGCTGGTTTAAAATCGTAAGATCGCCAGAAGAAGCACGTCGCGTTATACGTTCTGGTAAATTAGCAGTAGTTCAAGGTATTGAAGTTGATAACCTGTTCAATTGTAAACGAAACAAGGAAGGTAAAGGCGCATGTAATGTAACGGGTATACGTGCAAGTGTTGAAAAATATTACAATAAGGGAGTACGGCATATTTTCCCGATACATAATTTTGATAATGCCTTTGGAGGCCCTGCTACGTGTTAAGATATGATAGAAGTAGGTAATAAAATTGTTGAAGGTAGATGGTGGGATTCAACAAATTGTCCAACTATCAATGGTAGTAAATATGGTTTTAAACTTGGATCAGGACTATTAAAATTTGTAGCATATAAAAATTTAGGTGGAAGATCGTTTTTAAAAAATCATTCAGAAAAAACAAGTTGTAATAGACGTGGCCTTACATCTCTAGGGCGACGACTTATTAAAACCTTGATGAGTAAAGGTATGTTAATCGATGTTGATCATATGTCGAATAAATCTTTCTATGATACCCTTAGTATTACAAATAAAAAACAATACCCATTAGTTGCCAGTCACGTACAATTTTTTGATCTCAATAAAAGAAAAATACGTCATGAACGCATGCGTACAAAATTTCAATTAATGGCTATTGCTAATTCAGGAGGAATGATTGGAGCAATGCTGAAAGATGATTTCCAGGATACGGATAATATTGGGAAGAAGTTAACAATACAATACAAAAATGGAAGTAGGATTCTGGTTTAAAATAATTGTCGTCACTCAAGTAAAACTTGGGCGCAAATGCTGCAATATGCTGTAGATGTCATGGAGGTGCCTGTAGCTATGGGGAGTGACTTTAATGGTGTAGCTGGACATATAGGTCCTCGTTTTGGTAAATTTCAAAAGCAAATAACTGGTGGCCGTATTTTTAATTTTAATAGTGATGGCCTAGCACATGTCGGGCTACTCCCTGATCTCATAGCAGATATTAAGAGAATAGGATTGCCTAAAAAATATACTGATAATATGTTTAGATCAGCAGAAAAATATATACAAATGTGGGAAAGAGCATGCTTGAAATCGAACAATACTGCTTTGTGTATGGGTAAATAACAAAATTATTACTTATAAGAAAAAAATGGGGGCAGAATATAGATGTTACTAATATAGGTTATGGGTCAATTGGTCTCTTCTCTAAAATGGGAGGGGCAGAGCACAAGTGTTTTTAATAGGGTTTATCTGTTTTATTTATATATGAAGTTGTTATTTTTAAAGGGAGGTTTACGTCTATGAACTGTTATCAATGTAGCTATAAAGGGAAAGAAAAATATTTTTACTGAGGAGGAGGTGGAAGAACAGTACTGACACGTGAGCACGTGTAATTCCTTTAGTTCGGCTTCAACACGCAATGTTCCTCAAGACTAAAATTATGTTTTAACTAAGGAAAAAAAAATGAAAAATAAATTTATTTTAATATTGTCTTGCATTATATTTTTATCCGTAAGTAGTAACGTATTTGCTGATCGTGATCGACATAAGCATTCAAAAAGAGAAGGGCATGGTAAACCTTTTCGGTCGCTCAACAATAAAATTAAAAATCTTCAACAGCAAATTGACACCATTAAACTTACGCCTGGCCCACAAGGACCTGTTGGTTTAACTGGTCCACAAGGTACAGAAGGGACAGTCGGCTTAACTGGTCCACAAGGTGCAGAAGGCCCAATCGGTTTAACTGGTTCACAAGGTGCAGATGGACCTGCGGGATTAACCGGCCCACAAGGTGTTGAAGGCCCAACCGGTTTAGCTGGTCCGGCAGGTCCACAAGGCCCAGCTGGTGCAGATGGAATACCTGGACCTGATAACGAAGCACGAGATGCGATATGTCATATTTACGATCTATATTCGTTAGAATTACCCACTTTCTGTGTAGCAGTGGAACCTGTACCTGAACCTCCTGTCGTTACTACATGTACCTTAAATAGTTTTGAAACTAGATCCTGCGGAGTTTGTAATTTCGGTAGTCAGACAAGGATATGTGCAATAGATGGAACATGGGGTGCATGGGGAATATGTCAAACAAACTGGCCCCCAAATCAACCCTGCCCATAAAAGGGGGAAAGGGGACAGATCTATTTTTCCACATGAAGATGCACTTTCAAGAGGTATAAAAATATATTATTTTTGATGTTTTAATTACAAATAGCGAAATAAAGTAAAAAATATAATTAAAAGGAATTTAATATGTGAAAGTTGATGCCACCTAAACAGCCATTTTTACTTAAAACCTTAATTGTAATTCTGTTAATGTTGATAAGCACAATAAGTAATGCTGTTATTAC
>CAZZIS010000045.1:0-24306 GCA_964654445.1 uncultured Thioalkalispiraceae bacterium | reverse complement strand
CTTTGTTCTTTAATCCCTTTAAACACAAACAACCCCGACTACCGTGATCAATAATGCCGAGTATATTGTGTAATTTATTTTGTGTATCCGTCTTGCCTGTTAAATCCATCCCCCATACGACATTTAAGGGAATAGGGCGTGGTATGCGAAGCTTACTATTTTTTCGTAAAACCTGAATATCATATTGATGCTTTTTAATGATATTGCTGACATAGGTTTTTCCCACCGTCATGTTCGTGCTCTTGGCATAGCGACGATTAAAACTCTCCGCCAGTTTCCGACACCCAGTATCCGGCATGAATGCTTTCATACGAATAATTTCTATTGATACCCATTTTGGTTTTTTAGGGTGAAGGTAAAAGGTGCGAAGTGGCTCTATTGTTTTTCGTTTGCCATAACCAGCATGTGTATTTTGTTTAAAGGGGAAAAAATATAAGAAACAACAAAAAATGACGACTAGAAAAAACATGTATGTATTCCAGTTTAAAAATAGAAGGCTTATTTTATAGCATGTTTCTTATGTAATAGGATTGCTTTTTATTTAGTAACAGACTCATGTTTAAACAATTTTCTTTTATGCACAATGGTTAGTATAGTGATATCTGAATCGGTGATTTCATAAATTATCCGGTAGGAGTAGAGCGGGAATTCTCGCACATTATTATCGCTAATTTCAGAAACGATATGCCCAATGTGAGGTTGAGTGCCTATAAAATCAATTTTCTCGACAATTTCTTGTATAACTTTTTTTGCATAATGTTTGGAGTCATGAGCGATATATTCGAAGATATGAGTTAAATCAGCCTTAGCTGGGATTGACCAAACTACCATTTATCAATCTCGTGTTTTATCTCTTCTTGGCTAGTCGTATTACCTTGTTCGGCTGCTTTTCGACCTTTACGGATCTTATCAAGTACATAAAGTTGATACATTATGTCATCTATTTCAGCATCATTAGGTAATTTGGTGATAGCCTCAATCGCATCTTGTTTTAATGGTTCCATAGTTATTACCTCGCACATTTACTTTACGTAGTATAGTTCATATAGCTTAAAAGGCCTAATGCTTCCCACAAACAGGTACCGTATTTTATGACAACGCCATTACTGTCACGGGTGAGGTGTATACACAACAAATCGCCGATCAAATTAAAATAACATTGGGTAATCAACAAGTGTTCCCAACACAAAGCAGTAGTTTAGATACTTATAGTTATAGCTTTACCAATGTACGCTTAAACGAAGGCTTTAATCCGATTGTTGTTACGGTAGAAACCCCCGCAGGCAGTGCAGAAACGAATGTAATAGTTAGTTATAGCAGTACACCTCCCGTACCAGAGGTTACGCCTGCACCTGTCATCACTATCTCAGCACCACGTGAAACATCATTTTTAAATGCCACTTCCGTCATTATTGCGGGTGACATCAATTCACAAGCAGGAATTAGTAGTGTCACCATCGCAGGGCAACCAGTTACCCTGGTCGGTCAAACCGCTAACTACAAAACATTCCAGTATGAATACAGTCTGGCTGGTGTAGAAGGGCAGATAAATATTGATATTGTTGCGACCGATACCTTAAACCAGGTAACAACGAAAACACTAACCGTATTAAATGATACCTTAGCGCCGGTAATTACTATAACAACACCGAGTATTGCGCTTTCCCCTACAGTAAATAGCACTAACGAAATGCCGTATAAACTTCAGGGTACAGTAACCGATATCAACTTAACCGGTTTCTCCATTAACGGTAAAACCGTGAGCTTACTACCCGGAGCAATAGCCGGCAGTTATGAGTTTGCTGTCGATCTTAATTTACCTACCGGTGCAGGGCAAATCGTATCCTTAGAAGCCTGGGATACTGCAGGCAACCGCAGTAGTCAGGAAGTTATCTTTGATGTCACGCTACCGGTTCAAATAGAAATCATTAGTCCACGCGACAAAACAGAAATTGCCAGTAAAACAACAGGTGCAAATATAGATGTTGTTGCGCGTTTAACCGGGTTGGAAGCAGGGTATACGGCAAGCCTTGTATTTGATGCTGATGCCGCTGTGCCGATGAACATGGATGGCAATGTTGCTAACCTTGGCATACAAACCCCACTCAATAGTGGTGAACATACAGTTACCATTCAGGTTCAGGATGCCGCACAACAAATTATTAGCAGCCGAAGTGTCACGGTTAGCTTAAAAAATATTGAAAACATCCCACTTGCAGTGACAAGAACTGAACCCGCTAATGATGAAAAGGGCGTTGATCCAAATGAGCGCATCAACGTTTACTTTAATCAGGCTATCGATCCTGCACTTTTACAAATACAGGTGCACGAAACCGTGCACGGTAAAACCTATGACTTAACCAGTCAGGAAGGCAAAGGCATGGGTGAACTGAGCTTACCGGGTTTAATCGACATCAACCGCGACATGGAACCCCTCACCGGTACACTCAGCCAATACCCCGGTAATCGTTTCAGTACCTTTAATCCGGCTGAACTGTATAACTATAATGCCGATATTTATGTCACCGTTAACTATAACAATGCCGAACTTCATCGTTATAACTTCAAAGTTAAAACCGTACCCACCATTATCTCGGGCATGGTACGTGACCAACTCGGTGAAGCCATAGAAGGTATCGAAGTTACTATTCCGGAATTTAAACTGAGTGGTTTAAGTGATGAAAAAGGCAACTTCAGCCTGCATTCAGAAAAAGCCGGTAAAACACTAAAAGGTGGCCGTTACTCTATTATATACAACCCCGATATGGCTAAAGCCATATACGGTACTGCAACGAATGAAATATCGATTCAACTCGGTAATATCAACAGTACCCGTACCCAGGTTGTTTCATTACTTAATTCTGCAATCCCATTTACCTATGTGCGATCAGGGCAAAACCCGGCACACCTCGCGAATGGAAATTTAGAGCTTGATTTAAGTGCAGCTACTTTATCGTTCCCGAATGGTCGCGATACCGGCAACTTACATATTCAGTTTATGAAAGTGAACGAACTTTCATTCCAAACCATGAAAGAAGCAACACCGTACTGGATGTACGCGGTACAACCTGCCGGTATCGAAGTGAGTGGTGATATTGGTGTGAAAATCCAAATGCCCATACTGTTTGGTAGTTATGACTATGTACCAGCGAATGGAACACTTGTAGTGATGTTAGGGTTTAGTCACGACAGTAAATTGATTGTACCTGTTGGAGTAGGGCGCATTGAAAACAATATAGTTACCAGTGTGGGTAAACTTTCAATGCAAACCATGGACTACTTCGGTTATGCCATGGTGGATACAGAACATCAGCCCATACTGCAACGCTTTGTGAGTGGTGAAACTGGTTCAATTGAACTCTTTAAGAGCGAATTAGTTCAGGCAATTTCAAAATAAATGTCATTGCGAACCCGGTTTTAAGGGTGAAGCAATCTCGAATTAAAAGTTTTATACGAATGAAACGTTAGGTAATGAATATGAGCAGTTTACAACACTTAAACAAACAACTTCGTTTAACAACAGTGATAATCACACTGGTGTTAATGGCCGGTTTGTTATTGCCTAATAATTTTTCACACTTTTTTATTGATGAAGTCAGTGCAGGTATTGGTGGGCCTGTACCTCGTCATGGCACGGTGATGACGAGAGGTGTTGAACGTACTGCCGCAGGTAATCCCATATGGGCAGAGATTGGTACAGACGGAAAAATTGTTGCGGATATCAATGAAGCAGCAGGCCAATATAAAGATGCTAAAGCTATTAGTGTTTTATCTTATTTGTCTATTGTAGCTGCTTACAATAGTTTTAAAAGTGAACATGCTGATGGTATTGCAAAAGGGGCGACTGTTTTAACACGAGATGTTTATGCACAAAAAAACTTTCCAGATGTTACAGTAACCCTGGCCTCTACAACACAAGGTGTCGTAAATACTAAAGTCGTTTCAATTACAAAGTACAACTTGCGTGATAATACTCAATCCGTTCTTATACGTCATGAAAATACGGTTATTGATCCGGACTTATTGCCTACCAAAGGTCCTCAACGTGGCATGATATTGTATGAAGCGCCTATTGATCTAAGAAAAAGTGAAATTAAAACTGAGTTTGATCCAAGTATTAAAACACTATTATTAAGTAGCACAGGAAGCATATTAAAAAAATCGCCTCATAATATTGGTTATAAAACAAGTTTTTATAAAACAGATGGGTCAGGCGAAGCGCTCGGTCCTGTTGTTGGTGCGCATATTGATGCGGGTATCTATTCACTAAATTACTCAACACTCTCTGGAAATGATGGTAAATATAACTTAACGATTTTCATTCCACCATGCCCGGGGTTTTCATTTGTGCATGATTATAATATTTGGGCGAAAGTCTTTTATACCAATTTCGATCCTGAAGCCCCTAGCGCACTGGGTTTTTATTACTATAAAAGTCCTGATATATACCATTGCAATAACTTAAGCGCACTCTTTTCAGGTTCACCTTCATTAGCCGGTCAAATGACCGGGCTCGCCTTACGCGCCAATGAAACAGACAATAGTTCTATATTAGCCGAACACAATTTTTATATTGATATGCTGAAATTCACTGGTGTTGGTTTCTTAAGTAATGGAACGAATCCACTTCCATTTGGTGAAACTAAATATACTTATGAACCATCTACATTAGATAAAATAAAACCAGAAAATTTAGATCTGAATTTAGACCGTATAGCAGATGTTGCAGAAAATGTTTCAGGCACAAACTATTATGACGTTTATCTTGATGGGCAAACAACAAATGCAGATGGTAGCGCTAAAGATGCCGATCTTCAGCGCTTGGCAGACGTTGCTCCAGACTTTACCGATCAGGGATTACTAAAATCCATTTCTATCAAAGACATGATGAAAACCGATATTTATATTTATCGCGTTTCAAATGGAAAAATTGTTGTAAAGAAAAAAGGTTTACGAGAAAGAGCCATTATAAAGAACGGCAGTGGCTTTGCGTTTAATCTAACTTTACCTGGTCCACTCGATGATTTATCCGACGGCTTATTTACCACTTCCGCTCAAATATCTCAATTCCAAGCAGCCATTGGTTTCCCACCTGAAATGATCGGAAGAAAAGCCGATTTCTTGCGCCCCGGTGAAGAAGTGAAGATTATCGCTATTAATCGACCTACGGGCTACATTGGTAGTATAACAACAACCGTTCATACCCCCATTGATGGTTCGTATACAGTAAAAATTGACAACCTCGTGATGCGGCCACCGAACTTAAAAGTCAGTGTAGAGCGGATATACTCAGTTGTCGCCGGTTCAACAAAAGGTGAAAAGAAAGAATATAAAATTGGTTTTGAAGGCAGTGCTTTAACATCCGATACATTAGTCTCAATATACACTGAATGGTTTGATCATAAGGGACTACCACTGCCCGGTAAACTAGAAGGCTATACCGGTCGTTTAGCAAAAGTGACCGGGGTAAACTCACTCGTTGGAGGGAGTGTAAATACTTTTTCTATTAAGCCGGGCAGTAAATTACAAGTGCTTAAATTTAAGGGTGATATATTAGGTACAGAACATTTTTATATTCATGTGTCGGGCTACCCTGAATGGAGTAATCCGGGTATCGGAGCAGGAGATGGGCCACTTGCTTTTAGGCCAAAAAATTATGTACCGATAAAAGTACCTGTTTTAGATGAAGTGAAGACACGACAACTACGCGATATTAATACTTATAAAATAGTTGATGGTTTGAATGCCTTAGATAAAGTTGAGGCTGTTTATGAATGGCCGTATCGCCCTGAGATGCAGTTTAGTGTGTTTGATTTGACGGTGAATGCGTTGAAACTAAAGTCATCGGATAATACGACGACTAATCTGTTACAAACGCCGACGACAATTAATACTACGGATCAGTCATTACAAATATTTTATGACTTACTTGCAAACAGCAACGATCCGTTGCTGACCTTCGGCCCGGCCAGAGAGTTAGTGTTTGCGATAGGTGGTGATGAACAGTTGGCTTCATCCAGCACAGAAAAGGGGAAAACCGATCCATTGACCTTCACTAGCCTAGCGCATTTATCGGATTTGAGTTCAGAAGAACTATTAAGTATTCGGTTGTATCAGAGTGGTGACATGGAAAATATATTGTGGGAATATAACTTGCTTGCATTGGAAGTAATATCATCGAGTAACCCTGGTAGTAAGGATAAAAAATCATTTGTAATTCGAACTACTGAAGCACCCATCAGGGTACAGTGGCTTTTCGAACTGCAACCCACCGATACCGTACAATGGAAAGTTGAAGCGTTGTCAGGTTTAAAAGTACCGAATGTGAAGGATGACCTAGGTAACTTGACTGATGCAGCGAAAAAGAAAACCATGTATGGCAAAATACAAATGCAAAGTTTCCACGGTGAAGATGCGGGAGGTGATGGTACGGGTGAGTACGGCACACCTTGGTTGAGTGATAGCAGATTGGCTAATACGGTGCTTCTACAGCAACAACTAAAAGAAGTCTGGTTCCGTCCCGATATGAGTGATCATCCCCACCCGCAATGGCAAACCGCTGAAGACGATTTAAGTGTACATAAAGGCACGAAAAAAATTGATGTCTGGCATCGTAACCCACGGGTAGGTTATAAAGTGACGTTTTATCTCAACAGTAAAGAGATGGCGAGTACAACGGTGAGAATGGATCGCAGCGATATGATCCGACAAGAATACATTGATCACTTGGGTATGTCATATACCAATAGTAACGGAAATACGTATACACGAAATATTCCGGTGCCGGAAAGAGACACGATTAAAGCCATACCCGCCACGCCAGTCTATTTTTCCGGGGGTGTCTGGTCGGAGAGTGAATATGGTCTCATGATGGAAGATCAGATGTTTGAATTGGGGGCGGCGATGAATCTAGCCTTTGTTGCAAGGAAAACATTTTACAGCCAAGCAGAAAACACACTCAAAGACATCAACGGCACTGAATTGACGTACCCAAATGTTAATATGTTTCTTAACAGCGGTTACCGGAACCCGGAAAGACAAGAACGTATTGGCACGGCGATTAACAGTAAACACCAATTGGGGAATGCGGTGGATTTTGGGTTTAGAGGCGGAGACTATACTGGTGACAGAGAAAGAGCAGCCCTTTATCAAGTGATCTGGGAAGCCGCAAATAGTGTGACGTTGACGTTTAAGCAATTAGAAAAGGGCGGGGCGACTCTATCATTAGGGCTGGATGATAATGGCAATGGTCTGGATGATGCATTTGAGTTTGCGGATCACCTTCACATACATTAAGAAAGGTAAGTATGAATGAGTAGAATAAATATTGTTTTGATTATTTTTGTGTTTGCTACGAGTCATGTGTTCAGTAAAACGACTGATACAGAACTTCTCCGATGGGAATCTTTTTTGCGTGGAGCAACGCAAACGGTAGCAACATCATTCGATGATCACCATGCCAAACTGGATAATATAGACTCACAAATACAAAAACGTTTGGAGAGTGAGCCAAATTCGCCGGTTTTATGGTATTTAAGAGCACTTGTTGAACACGGCAGAAGTACTGCAATTTTGAGAAAAATGGGTGTTCCCTATGATAAATCAATTGAAGAGTACAAAGAACGGAGAGCGAGTTATTTTTCCAGAGCAATGGAACTTGATAAAATCTATGAGCCACATTTAACTGCAAGCATGTATTATGGGGAGGCAGGGTATTTGCCGTTGGATTTAAAACTGGAAGCCTACCATCGAGTGATAAAATTTGAAAATTTTGGTGAATATCCAAAGATGAGAGATAACGTTTATGGAAAGATGTTGTCATCATTATATGATGCGGGTCGTTACGAAGAAGCAATTGAATTGGTTAATCAAATGACCACTGACCCTAAATGGCTTAAGATCTGGAAAAATCCAGCGGATGAAGTGCAGGCAATGAAAGGGAAAATCACCCGCTTTGAACAAAAAATAAAAGAAAAAGACGCTGCCGATGAAACCAACCAGACCACAAAACCTGAGAAGATGAAAACCCAATCAACTGAGCAACAATCGGCTATTAAGTCAGAGGATGATCATAAAAAAGGTGAAGACAAAAAAGAAACCAATAATAATACCGTTGTTGTTATTGGTATCGTGCTAGTCATTCTATTACTGGTTGGTTTTGTTATTGTCAAACGGAAGAAAAAATAAGCCATTATATCTACCGTGTCTCTAATGGCAAAATCGTTGTAAAGAAAAAAGGTTTGCTTGAAAGAGAAATAATTAAAAGTGGTGTTGGCTTTGCTTATGACTTAACGCTTCCTGGCCCACTTGATGACTTATCCGATGGATTATTTACCACACAAGCTGTCCCGTCCGCGTGTCCGCAATGACTTGCTGTTGTAAAAACATCCTTTTTTTAATGAAAATCTCCTTTTTCCGCTAAAAAAATTTAATCATTCAAAAAATAATCACGTTTTTTTCTTTTTATCGTTGTTTTTTATATTCATAATACGAAATTATTTGTTGCAAGCAAGCGTTTCCCTCGGACAGTGATATTGCCCGTTGATATTTAACGTTAATCACAAAAAATGGTTTCAAATTTTTAAGAAATACCCCGTCAACAACCCATCCCATGCGTTAAAAAAATAGTCCTTTTTAATTTTTTGTTGATAAATATCTATACCTTGCCAGACTTCTGCTGGTGTTCGACCATCGAGATGTTGATGTGGCCGTACATGGTTATACCAAAAACGAAACTGCGATAATGCACCATTAAGTTGTGTCCGCGAATTCACGTCCCATTGATTTAACTTTTCTTTTAGTGTCCCAAAAAATCGTTCCACTCGACCATTTTGCCACGGACATCCTTTGTCTATCTTTTGATGTTTTATTCCAAGCAAAGACAAACCAAAACAAAATAACCTTGAAGTAAAAACAGTTTCATTATCTGTCCGAATAATTTTAGGTTGTCCATAAAGCTCAATGGCATCTAATATATGACGGAGCAGGGTAATCGATGCTTTGTTCTTTAACCCTTTTAAACACAAACAACCCCGACTACCGTGATCAATAATCCCCAATATATTATGCAGCTTATTTTGCGTATCCGTCTTACCCGTTAAATCTAAGCCCCAAACAATATTTACTGGAAGCGGGCGGGGGATGCGGTGTTTAATGTTCTTTCGTAAAAGCTGAATCTCGTATTGATGCTTTTTAATGATATTGCTGACATACGTTTTTCCCACCGTCATGTTCTTGCTCCTGGCATAGCGACGATTAAAACTCTCCGCCAGTTTCCGACATCCCACATCCGGCATAAATGCTTTCATACGGATGAGTTCTTTTGAGACCCATTTTGGTTTTTTAGGGTGCAGGTGAAAGGTGCGGATTGATTCTATTGTTTTTCGTTTGCCATAACCAGCAGGGGTATTTTGTTTAAACGGGAAAAAATATAAGAAAATGTGAAAAATCGTGAGCAATAGAATCATGTATGTTTTACGGATTAAAAAAATAACGGATGGGATGTGTATGAATACCGACTAACAATTTACGCGTGGTTCAATATGAATAATTACGCAATAAACTATGACATTGTTGTTTTAATTCTGTTGTCGGTGATAAATTTAGTATGATATTTTGTATTTAAAACAGAAAAAGGTACTATTTTACTGATTCAACTAAAGCGATATCTTTACGTAATAATTCGTTAACAAGTTGATTTAATTCAATGCCTTTTGATTTTGCTCGATTTGAAAGGTAGGTAAGTACCTCGTTATCTAAATAAACAGGCAGGTTTAATTTTGCATCAGCCTGATAAAACTTGCCTTGTTCGGCATTGGAAAAATCGTATTCATCTTTCATAATGTATATTCCTCATATTGTTTACGTTCCGATGGTGCCACTTTTCGTGCAGAAATAATGCGCGGAAAACCGGGTCAGAGAGCAATACTTTCTAATATAGCTTTATGTTATATTGGTTGTGAGAGAAGAAATCTTAATTAAGTATTTTCACAAGGAGGTGAAAGATGCCACGCAAAGCGCGTTTTAATTTACTCGGTGTTCCTCAACACGTTATTCAACGTGGTAACAATCGAGAACCCTGTTTCTTTTCAGAAGCAGATTACATTCGTTACCTTGAAGATTTGCAAACGGCTGCAGATAAACATGAATGCCATATCCATGCTTATATTCTTATGACTAATCATGTTCATATACTGGTAACCCCCTTCAAGGACATGGGGATTAGTTTAATGATGCAATCGTTAGGACGGTGCTATGTAAAATATATTAACCATGCATATCAACGTACAGGGACTTTATGGGAAGGGCGGTATAAAGCCAGCCTGGTTGATAGCGAGCGGTATCTATTAACGTGTATGCAATATATTGAATCCAACCCTGTCAGGGCGAGTATGGTTGAGCACCCGGGTGATTATAGGTGGTCCAGTTATTCTTATAACGCTTATGGACGGACATCTTTTAATTTAAACCCACATCCTCTCTATCTTTTATTGGGAAATAGTTCAGAACAACGCTATGAAGCTTATCGTGAGTTATTTAGTGCCTTTTTAGGTAAAGAAATTCTACATGAAATTCGAGATTCGTTAAATCATGAGCTTGTGTTAGGTCGTTCTTATTTTAAAGATAAAATTGAAGAAATGACAAAACGGCAAGTACGACTCGGCCAGTCTGGCAGACCCCGTATTGAAGAGGAGGAAGCAATATATTTCGTATATTAGAAAGTATTGCTCTCTGACCCGGTTTTCTGGAAAGTATTGCTCTCTGCCCCGGTTTTCTGCAAAAGCAGCTGCTAGTGGTGTAAATTTAAAAGGCACTGCAGATAGAGATATGACAGCGATTGGTTGGATTAATTCACAGGGTTTATTTGACACAAAATATACTTTTCACCAAAAGCGTGTTTCAACAACAAACAATGATAAAGTTAAACAACAGAAAAAACTACGAAAGGGTGATTTGGTAAGGTATAAAGCAAAAAAACTACGCCATATTTCGATTGTAATATCAGATAAAGCTGATAATAAAGGTAACTATCAAATTATACATGCATTTGGTACGCGAAAGTCAGATCATGATAATGATAAAAAAACAGACCGAATTTTTACCCGTAAAGTCATTGTTACCAGTAATCAAACTACTAAAAAATTAAGTAAGCCATATGGTTACGGAAGAATTAGGTTATGGAATTAAAGGAACTTAAAATGATACGTATTAAATACATTGTAGCCGGACTAATTACATTTGTTTTAAGTCATCATGTGTATGCTGCATGGATAGGACCTGTAGATATATTTACTATAGGATTTGGAAGTGGTGTGGATCAGGTTGCGGTTGAATATGGTGACATAGAAGATTTATATGCGACGTTATCCGATATATCAAGTCAAGGTCATATTGCTATTTCTGATGAGTTAAATGGGCGGGTTAAAATTTATGATTCGCAAGGCACATTTATTAGAAATCTTGTCCCTCCGGTACCTAATCCTGCAGATCAGACATTAAAACCAAAATTTATTGGTCAAAATGTTGTAATACCAATTAAAAATTATTACTTTTATTCAAATGCAGGGGATTTATTGGCAAATCCATTATCAGCATCTGGTAGATCAGTATTTACTGAAGAGGCAAATGCTCTATTATACGAAGCTATTGAGCCTAAGCAATGGCTTGTTTATGCGCCAGACGGCACCTTACTAAACACCTTTACCGAAAAACCTCTAGAGCTTGGCCATATTAGTCAACGTGATGTAAGTTTTCAGGGGAATGATATTTACCGAATCACAGTTGCTTTCCCAAATAAAGAATGGAAAATTATTAGCCCAAGTGGCCCTTGTGGTGAATATAACTATAAACAAGATAATGCCGGTAACCTTTATTGTGTAGGTGATCAAAGTATAGTGCGCTACAGTGCTTGCGGAAAAGAAGTCTCATCATTTACAATTCCAGAAGATATTGAATCAGTGAGAGTAAGAGGCCCTGGCCTTGAAGATGATGTCACAAGTCTTGAAGGCTACGACAGTATCGAAATGGCCGACAACGGCGACGTCTACACCTCAAAAGTCACTCCCACAAACTTCTCTGTTATTAAATGGACATGGCAAGCCAGTCCCGAAGATAAAGTCGGTGGCCCAGATGCGCCTACTGATTTTTTTGCCAATGTTTTGGCACTTGAAGTTAAACTTGCATGGCGTCCCTCACTTCAAGATCCTGGTTGTGTAACAGGTTATGAAGTATCGCGAGCAACCGTTGCAGGTGGACCTTATACAACATTAACAACAACAGGTGCGGGTATAAAATCATTTATAGATACCACGGTAGTAAGTGGAACAACGTATTACTATAAAGTTCGTGCTTTATCTGCCGTTGCTAATTCAGATTACACAACAGAAGCGAGCGCAGTAGTTCCATAAAGAGACCAAAAAAAGCGAAATTAAAGAGATAACGAAAAAAACCGGGTCAGAGAGCAATACTTTCTAATATAGCTTTATGTTATATTGGTTGTGAGAGAAGAAATCTTAATTAAGTATTTTCACAAGGAGGTGAAAGATGCCACGCAAAGCGCGTTTTAATTTACTCGGTGTTCCTCAACACGTTATTCAACGTGGTAACAATCGAGAACCCTGTTTCTTTTCAGAAGCAGATTACATTCGTTACCTTGAAGATTTGCAAACGGCTGCAGATAAACATGAATGCCATATCCATGCTTATATTCTTATGACTAATCATGTTCATATACTGGTAACCCCCTTCAAGGACATGGGGATTAGTTTAATGATGCAATCGTTAGGACGGTGCTATGTAAAATATATTAACCATGCATATCAACGTACAGGGACTTTATGGGAAGGGCGGTATAAAGCCAGCCTGGTTGATAGCGAGCGGTATCTATTAACGTGTATGCAATATATTGAATCCAACCCTGTCAGGGCGAGTATGGTTGAGCACCCGGGTGATTATAGGTGGTCCAGTTATTCTTATAACGCTTATGGACGGACATCTTTTAATTAAAGGGGTCGGAGGCACATGAGAAGGGGTATTATTTTAAAATACTAAAGTGTATGCCGTTTTTGTCTCGACTCTGAACGACGTTTAAATGGTTTAATTATTTTGTCATCAGCCTGCAGCATAAATTTTGCCTGTCCTTTTATTCCTGAAGCCTCGTAATCTCTTAAAAGAAAATTAATTGTTTCCTGTTCGTTTAGTTTTAATACTATTGTCATAAAGTTAAAAAGCAAACTAAAGAGGCGGGATAAAGAGATTTTATGTGTTTGATCTGTTTCAGCATGCAACCAGTTAGTTAAATGTAAAAAGTTTTCAAAAGGTTTATTACCAAGTAATAATGTTTTTGTGTGCTTAAAACGTCCTGAGTTTGCAATCATATCCCAGTAGCGTGCAAAACGTCTCAGTTTTTGCATGGAGCTAAAATCAATAATGTTATTACTTAAAATTTCATAGGGTGCAGTCGGGCTGTAACGCATATCGTAGTCTGCAGAATGGCGAATGATCGGAGTACCACGTAACCGTTTAAGTATACCAACCTGAATCTCATGAGGTTCCATAGCGACTAACTGATCAAAGCCCCTGGCAAAGCTGTTTAAATCTTCACCCGGTAGACCAATAATTAAATCAGCATGAATATGTGCTTCTGTGTTTTTTCGAATCCAGTTCATGTTTTTGTGAACCTTCTCATTATCCTGTTTACGGCTGATAATATCCTGAATGTCCGGGTTTAAACTTTGAATACCAATTTCAAACTGTAAGCTATCTTCAGGGAAAGATTGTATTACCATTTTTAATTTTTCGGGCAGGTGGTCGGGTACAAGTTCAAAGTGTAAGTAGATTTTATCCTCTTTCATTTTCTCCAAAAAGAAGTCCATAATTTGAATGCTGGTCCTGATTTTTAAGTTAAAAGTGCGATCAATAAACTTAAAACTGCGTACGCCACGATCAAATAATTTTTGCATTTCAGATAAAAATAAATCTAGATCAAAAGGGTAAACGGTTTTATCTAAAGCGGATAAACAAAATTCGCATTTAAACGGGCAGCCACGTGAGGCTTCAACATATATAACTCTGTTTTTGATGTCTTCATCGCTATATTCAGAGTAAGGTAAATTAATATTATTAAGTTTAAATGGTTTTGCCTTAATGACTTTCTGTAACGGTTTAATATTATTTAGTAAATTTTCACAGGTTTCTCTGAATGTAATATCAGCTTGTCCGGTAATAACATAATCAACCAGTGCAGCAATTTCCTGTTGCTCTGTTTCATATGTGACTTCAGGCCCGCCCAGAATAAGAACTGTTTGAGGTGATACTTCTTTAAGCAGTTTTACAACTTGCAAGGTTTCTTCTGCATTCCATATATATACTCCCAGGCCGATTATTTTCGGATTGTTGTTTAATAGTGTTTCGACGATATCGACAGGGCGGCTATTAATATTAAATTCAATGAGTTGAGTTTGCGTACGTAACCCCCCCATGTTCGAAAGTAAATAACGCAGGCCTAAAGAGGCATGGATATAGCGTGCATTTAGGGTGCTGAGAATAATAGACATGCTAAGAGATACCTGTCATTACGATGACTTCATGGATGCAGGAGCAGATACCGAGCGCAGCGAAGCAATTTTTTGGGTAGAAGGATTTATCTGAGATTGACTCGGTCATTTTGTTTCCTCGGTAACTGCTCCTGCGTTGCCCTACCTTCACACTTCCCTGTGCTCGTCGCAATGACGAGTAGTTATATAATTTAGTTTAATTATCAGGGTAATAAAAAACTAGTTTAACAGAATCATTTTGATTTAAAATGTTAATATAACCGCAATAAGCAATGCTTAAGGAGATAACTTTGTGATTACCTATTTATACTGGATAACCGTATTTGCTTTAATTACTGCGCTATTGGTCTTTATCGGGCATAAAATCGATCAGTGGAAATATGCTTTTATTGCCGCAGGTATCGTTTTTATTATTGGCTGGACTGCGTATTATTTTCATTTCCAACAAATATTTGTGAAAAAATACGGTGGCGTAATGTCACTAAGTGTACCTGAGGGGCAGCGCCATATTGGTTCAACATGGAAAGATGAAAACTTATGGATCGAGAATTACGACCCAAAAACGAACACATGCTATTTTAATGAGTATTCAAAAGGAAACATGTTGCAGGGAAAAGTGGTTATAAAAAACTGTAGCCCACTAATGCCTCAAAAATAAACGATTATGTATGACGCTTCTTTAAAAACATCACAACTTCGTGACAAATTAATGTCTGAAGGCCTGGATGGATCAAGTTTACAGGCTGATCCCATTAAACAGTTTGAAAGTTGGTATGCTGAAACCTGTGAGACCGAACAACCAGAATCAAGCGCGATGATTTTGGCAACGGTTGATAAAGACGGCATGCCAATGCAACGTACTGTGTTATTAAAATCATTTGATGAAAAAGGTTTTGTGTTTTTCACCAATTATTCCAGTCGTAAAGCACAACACATTGAAGTAAATAATCAAGTGAGTTTACTTTTTCCCTGGTACTCAATGGGAAGACAGGTAAAAATTACTGGCACAGCTGAAAAAATATCCACCGCGGAGTCACTAAAATACTTTCTTTCGCGTCCACGTGGCAGTCAAATTGGAGCATGGGCTTCACATCAAAGTAAGGTGGTAAACAATCGCGCATTACTTGATGCCATGTTTGATGAAATGAAAAATAAATTTACTCATGCTGAGATCCCGTTACCTTCATTCTGGGGCGGGTATCGTATTGAACCAAAAACAATAGAGTTTTGGCAAGCACGTGATAGTCGTTTACATGATCGCTTTTTTTATTCAAAAAATGATTCGGGTGACTGGTCCCATGAGCGACTTGCTCCTTAATTTGGCTTTATACAGATAACATGTTTTCTCAAAATATTGATTTACATCAAAAATGGGATGCGAATTTTGTCTCCTTTTCTCCTATTTTTAGTCCATTAAGTGTCTGGGCTGAAAAATTTTCACATTTCAAAGAAAAGTGGCCTGTTCTTGATGATTATCAGGCTCTTTTATCTGTACTACCTAATCCAATTCTTACTCAAAGTGGTAAAGCATTAAAAATTGTTCAGCAGGATGGTAAGCCTGGACATTTTACTGAGCACTATGCACCACGAATATATTTAACCGGTGAAATTCAAACTCGCACTGAAAACTGGCATGACTTTTTTCAATTCCTGACATGGTTTATGTTCCCAAAAACCAAAGCTGTAATAAACTCTATTCATATTCCAGCTGCACAATCACGTCTGGAAAATGAAACGGATACGGGTCGACGTTCTCCAATTGAAAATATGTTGTCTTTATTTGATGAAGGCGGGGCGGTTATTTTATGCAGTGATAATTCATTGTTGCAATTGATCCGTAATTTTAAGTGGAAAGAGCTTTTTTGGCAGCGGCGAGATGAATTGTCATCAAAATTAAAACTGGTTACTTTTGGTCATGCTTTATATGAAAAAGGCTTATCACCTTACGTAGGTATGACAGCAAATTGTATTTTATTTCATGTTGATGTAAATATATTGCAGCAAACGAATCAACAGCAACTTGATTGGATCGATAAGGAATTGGCTCAATTATTCGTTAAGGGTAAACCCTATAGTAAGCCAAAGGATTTAGCGCCATTTCCATTACTTGGTTTACCTGGCTGGGATATCGGAAATGAGGTGGAATCTTATTACGATAATGTGAATTATTTTCGGCCGGGTAGAGGTAAAATACAAGCAGACAAGCGGTAGTTATTTTTTACTATAAGCTTTTTTACTATAAGCTTAAGTATTTAAGTATAATACTATCTCTCAGTGAGATATTTTAAAAATTACAAAAATTAATGCTGAGTATTACTTTAATCTAAAGAAATTAATACTTTAACCGACAATAATAAGGTAAATTTTTAAACCTTTAATCACATCCCCTTTGGAGCTGCGTGCAAAATGGATTCACCTGTAATTCTGGTTGTTGATGATGAACCCTTAAACCTTGATATTATTGAGGAATTTCTCACTGGGAAAGGACAAGCATACAACGTCGAAACAGCTAATGATGGTGTTGAGGCAATGGAAAAGCTTAAGGCAGACCCCAATAGATATGATGTGGTTTTGCTTGATCGTATGATGCCGAATATGTCTGGTATGGAAGTGCTGGAAAAAATGTCGGCACATCCTGAGCTCAAATATATCCCCGTTATTCTGCAAACAGCCAAGGTTAGCAAAGAAGATATTCTTGAAGGTTTAAAAGCAGGTGCCTATTATTATCTGACAAAACCGTTTACCAGCGACATTCTTCATTCAGTTGTTAAAACTGCAGTTAAAGATCGTGGATATAACAAAGCTTTATTAGCCAGTCTCAATGTTACCAGGTCATCTGTTAAATTATTAAATAATGCGAGTTTCCAGTTCCGTAGTTTGGAAGATGTATTTGCTGTGTCATCGTTGCTTGCTTGCGCTTGTGATGAGCCGGATAAAATTGCCATGGGCTTGAGCGAGCTCATGGTGAATGCCATTGAACATGGAAATCTGCATATTGGCTATGATGAGAAATCTAAATTACGAAAACAGGACAAGTGGGAATCAGAAATAGCTAAACGACTTGAGCTACCGGAAAATAAAGATAAATATGCTTTGATTGATGTCATTAATAATTCGGACGGTGTGACTTACACCATAACTGATCAAGGTAAGGGATTTGAGTGGGATGAGTATATGGAATTTGATACAAACCGTGTAATGCACAACCATGGCCGGGGTATTGCTATGGCCAATCAACTCTATTTTTCCAAACTGGAATATAAGGGCAATGGCAATATAGTTACTGTCTTGGTACAAAAGCAGTAAGTTTTTAAAGATTATTCGATTGCACTTCATCGTTATAGTGTTATAATCCAATCCGATATATTGAATTTTTTAAGTGGGCCTTGAGCCCACTTTTTGTTTTTTAAGAGGAAGAAAGTCGCGGAATGTCGAACCGTCAGGACAAATTAACTCAATTGCTTAGACCTGCAGTTGAAGGTTTAGGGTATGAGTTAGTCGGTATCGAACACTTGCCAATGGGAAAACATACGGTATTGAGAATTTATATTGATTCGGCTGATGGTATTACGGTGAGTGATTGCTCCAGTGTCAGTCATCAGGTTAGTGGTGTACTTGAAGTTGAAGAACCGATTAAAGGTCAATTTACTTTAGAAGTTTCATCTCCGGGTATTGATCGACCGTTGTTTAACTTTGAGCAATTTGAGCAGTTCGTGGGCAGTAAAGTAAAACTAAAGCTATACCATGCAATTGAAGGTAAACGAAAAATTACGGGCTTAATTGAAAGCATCGACGGCGACGATATCAACATTAAAGATGCAGATTCGGACAGTATTTTTCAATTGCAAATAGATGATATTGATAAAGCGAATATTATTACAGATTTATAAGACAATTTTTTAGAAATAAATGCGCGACACAAGAGAGTGTCGTTTAGATAGAGGCATGAGGATAATGAACAAAGAGATTTTACTGGTCGTTGATGCTGTATCCAACGAGAAAGGCGTGGCTAAGGAAGTCATTTTTGAAGCTATCGAAATTGCATTAGCGACAGCGACCAAGAAACGTTACAACAATGATGTTGATATCCGAGTACAAATTGATCCTCAAGATGGGGGTTACGATACGTTTCGTCGTTGGGAAGTGGTTGCCGATGACGAAATGGACATGCCTGAACGTCAGACAACGCTAAGTGCAGCACAATACGAAGATGAAGAACGTCAAGTCGGTGATTTCACAGAAGAACAGGTTGAATCAATTGAGTTTGGTCGTATTGCAGCGCAAACAGCAAAACAGGTTATTGTACAAAAGGTAAGAGAAGCAGAACGTGCCATGGTAGCAGAAGCTTTCCAGGAGCAAATTGGTCAGCTTGTTATGGGTGTTGTTAAGCGCGTTGAACGTGGAAATGTTTTCCTTGATCTTGGTAATAATGCTGATGCAATAGTACCAAGAGAAGACATGATTCCTCGTGAGTCCGTTCGTCCAGGCGACCGTATTCGTGGTTTATTAAAGGAAATTCGTACAGATGTACGTGGACCACAATTATTTGTTAGTCGTACTGTCCCTGAGTTTTTAATTGAACTGTTTAAAATAGAAGTACCTGAAGTGGGTGAAGAGCTGATTGATATTATTGGTGCTTCACGTGACCCTGGTTCACGGGCAAAAATCGCAGTTAAAAGTAACGACCCACGCATTGATCCTGTTGGAGCCTGTGTTGGTATGCGTGGTTCACGTGTGCAAGCAGTGTCAAATGAATTATCGGGTGAACGTGTTGATATCGTTTTGTGGGATGATAATGCAGCGCAATTTGTAATTAACGCCATGTCTCCTGCTGAAGTTGAATCAATTGTTGTAGATGAAGATTCAGAAACTATGGATATCGCCGTTGCAGAAGATCAGCTTTCGCAAGCAATTGGTCGTGGTGGTCAAAATGTGAAGCTTGCAAGTGACTTAACTGGTTGGACATTGAATGTGATGTCAGAAGTGCAAGCGGATGAAAAGAGTGAAGAAGAAGCATTAAAAGCACAAAAAATCTTCATGGACTTGTTAGATGTTGATGAAGAAGTTGCGGTTATTTTAGTTCAGGAAGGTTTCACCAGTATTGATGAAGTGGCTTACGTTCCAATGAGCGAAATGCAACAAATTGAAGAGTTTGATGACGACATGATCGAGGAGCTACGCGGTCGTGCAAAAGATGTACTGTTAACGCGAGCGATTAGCTCAGAAGAAGATTTAACCGCCGTTGAACCGGCAAAAGATTTATTAGAAATGGATGGTATGGATTCTGACCTGGCTTTTCATATGGCAGCAATTGGTATTATTACCATGGAAGATTTAGCAGAACAATCTATTGATGAACTGATGGTCGTTGATGATATGGACGAAGAACGAGCTGGGGCGCTGATTATGACAGCTCGTGCACCCTGGTTTGCAGAAGAAGATAACGGTTAATTACAGTAGCTAAATAAGTTACTGAGGGTAGGAGTAGAAGAATGGCAGATGTTAGTGTTACACAATTTGCTGATGTTGTAGGCATTTCCGTTGATCGGTTGCTTGAACAGCTAAAAGAAGCTGGTGTAAAAATTAGTGATTCAGGAAATACCATAACTGACGATGAAAAAATGACGTTGTTAAGCTTTTTAAAAGCTAAGCATGAGTCTGAAGGCAAATCAGCAGAACCAAAGAAGATTACTTTAAATCGTAAGTCGACCAGCGAACTTAAAGTTACTGGTACGCATGGTAAAAACAAATCAGTTACTGTTGAAGTACGTAAAAAACGTACTTACGTAAAACGTAGTGTAATTCAGGAAGAAGAAGAAGCTAAAGCTGCAGAAGAAAAAGCAAAACGTGATGCAATTGAAGCAGAAAAACAAGCGATAATAGATGAAGAACAACGTCAGCTCGATGAAGTAAAAGCGCAACGTCAAGCAGTTATTGATGAAGAAGAACGTGTAAAGGCTGCAGAAGTTGAAGATAAAGTACGTTTAGAGGCTGAAGAAAAAGCACGTATAGATGCAGAAAAAACGGCTAAGAAACAAGCTGAAACACCTTCAACGGATAAACGTGGTAAAGGTAAAAAGTCAGATAAAGCGGATACCCGTTATGGTCGTAAAGAAATTCATTTAAAAGCAGGTAACACCAGTAACCGCAAGAAGAAAAAACCAAAACGTCGTGGCGGAGTGGTTGAAGCATCAGAAGAACATGGTTTCCAAAAGCCAACAGCAACGATTGTTCATGAAGTCGCAATTCCGGAAACGATTACTGTTGCTGAACTTGCTCAACGTATGACTGTTAAATCCAATGAAGTCATTAAGGTGCTGATGAATTTAGGTTCAATGGTAACGATTAACCAGGTTTTGGATCAGGAAACTTCCGCTCTGGTTGTTGAAGAAATGGGTCATACTTATAAACTCATTAATGACGATGCGATTGAAGAAACATTACAGGATTCAGTTGACGATCTTAAAGCAGTTACGCGTGCGCCTGTCGTCACGATTATGGGCCATGTTGACCATGGTAAAACATCCTTACTTGATTATATTCGTAAAGATAAAGTGGCTGCCGGTGAAGCAGGTGGTATCACTCAGCACATCGGTGCCTACCACGTTGAAACAGAAAATGGTCATATTACTTTCCTTGATACGCCCGGACATGAAGCCTTTACCGCAATGCGTGCACGTGGTGCTGGCGTAACGGATATTGTTGTTGTTGTTGTTGCTGCAGATGATGGTGTAATGCCGCAAACGCGTGAAGCAATTCAACATGCTAAAGCGGGTGACGTGCCAATCATTATTGCAATCAATAAGATTGATAAAGAAGGCGCTGATCCTGATCGTGTTAAAAATGAACTCTCCCAGGAAGGTGTCATCGCTGAAGACTGGGGTGGAGATACTATATTCGTGAATGTGTCTGCTCACACTGGTGAAGGTGTTGATAGTTTACTGGAATCATTATTGTTAACGGCTGAAGTTCTTGAACTTAAAGCTGTTAAAGATGCACCAGCGAAAGGTACTGTGATTGAATCACGTTTAGATAAAGGTCGAGGTCCAATTGCAACAATACTTGTTGAACAAGGTACGTTGAAGAAAGGTGATATTCTTTTAGCTGGCCTTGAGTTTGGTCGTGTTCGCACATTAATGAATGAGCATGGACAAGAGTTATTAGAAGCAGGCCCATCTATACCTGTACAGGTATTAGGCTTGTCTGGAACACCAGGTGCAGGCGATGAAGCGACCGTTGTTGCAAACGAACGTAAAGCACGTGAAGTTGCGACACACCGTCAAGCGAAAAGTCGTGATGCAAAATTAGCCCGTCAACAAGCGGCTAAACTTGAAAATATGTTTAACCAGATGGAAGAAGGTGATGTCAGCGCCGTTAATGTAGTGTTGAAAACAGATGTTAAAGGTTCTGCAGAAGCGATTGTTGATTCTTTAAATAAACTTTCTACCGATGAGGTTAAAGTAACCATCGTTGCCAGTGGTGTTGGTGGTATTACTGAATCAGATGCCAATCTTGCGATGGCTTCTGGTGCTATTTTAATAGGTTTTAATGTTCGTGCTGATGCCGTTGCCAAACGTTTGATTGATGAAGAAAGTATCAACCTTCATTACTACAGTGTTATTTATGATCTCATTGATGAAGTAAAAGGTGCCATGAGTGGTATGTTAGCACCTGAATTCAAAGAAGAAATTGTTGGTCTTGCCGAGGTTCGTGATGTTTTCAAATCACCAAAAATTGGCGCAATTGCAGGTTGTATGGTGACTGAAGGTACGGTTAAACGCAGCAATCCGATTCGTGTATTACGTGATAATGTCGTTATCTACGAAGGTGAGCTTGAATCACTACGTCGCTTTAAAGATGATGTTCAGGAAGTTAAGTCAGGTACTGAATGTGGTATTGGTGTTAAGAACTACAATGATGTTAAGCCGGGTGATCAGATAGAAGTATACGAGCGCGTCGAAGTAGCTCGTACTCTGTAGGTCAGAATTTATTCTGACGCGGTGAGCGTCATTATTGTGATGTTATTCGTTTTATGAATACATTGAGCACCGCATGTCAGACTGAAGTCTGACCTGCAATAAATTTATTTTTTTGTAGGTCGGGCTTCAGCCCGACGCGGTGTAAACCATTATTATGATGTAACTTCGATATTAATAGAGATATTAAATACCGCAGTCGGCCTAAAAACCGACCTATAATACAACCATCAAATTCCATTCTATAAACAAAACGATTAATTATTATGCCTAAAGATTTCAGTCGTACACGCCGTGTTGGTGAACAGATTCAACGTGAAATGGCGCAACTTGTTCAACAGGAAATCAAGGATCCGCGTTTGGGTTTATTAACGATTTCTGCGGTGAAGTTAAGCCGTGATATGTCGCATGCGAATGTCTTTTTTACCACGTTAGATGAAGAGTACCCCATCGAAGAGACCTTGAAAATTTTAGAAGGAGCAGCAGGGTTTTTACGTCATGAGCTCGCCAAACGTATGCAATTACGTATCGTTCCTCATATTCATTTTAAATACGATGAATCAATTGCCTATGGTAATGAATTATCCTCGTTGATTAACAAAGCAATGGGTTTGGAAAATCCTGAAAACAGAATGAGTGCCAGTAGTGATCAAAATGGCGATGACAGTGATAAACATGATCTACATGATCCAAACGACAAGTAGAACCAATGGGTCGTCGTCGTAAAGGCCGCAATGTCAGCGGTATCATATTACTCGATAAGCCTCCTGGTATTACTTCCAATCGAGCACTTCAAATAGTAAAACGTTTGTATAAAGCGGCTAAAGCAGGACATACGGGCAGTCTTGATCCTTTAGCGACAGGTTTACTGCCACTTTGTTTAGGTGAGGCAACCAAGGTTTCCGGTTTTTTACTGGATGCGGACAAAAGTTATCTTGCGACACTTAAGCTGGGTATTAAAACATCTTCGGCAGATGCAGAAGGTGAAGTTATAGAAACGCGTCCCGTTGAAAACTACAGTAAAAAACAAATCAAGGTGGCGATTGAACCGTTCCTTGGTGATATTGAACAAACCCCACCGATGCATTCTGCGCTTAAGGTGGATGGTCAACCGCTTTATAAGCTCGCGCATCAAGGTGTTGTTATTGATCGCAAGTCTCGTCCGGTACATATATTTGATATTCAGGTTTTGCGTTATGAAGGTGATGAAATGGATATTGAAGTGCATTGTTCTAAAGGTACTTACATACGCACCTTAGCCGAAGATATTGGTGAAAAGTTAGGCTGTGGCGCACATTTAAGTGCTTTACGTCGTACTGAAAGTGGCCCATTCCATCTGCAAGATAGTATTACCCTGGAAGAACTTGAGCAATTAGCTGAAAATTCAGATGAAGCGGGGTTTGATGAGTTAGATAATATCTTGATGCCTGCCGAAGAAGCTTTACATGATTGGGATAGTGTCGATTTAAGTGAGGATGCTGCTTTTTATATTTGCCGTGGTCAGGCCGTACAAGTACCAAATGTACCAACTGAGGGTTTAGTACGTTTGTTTTCAGAAGAAAAAGGCTTCCTTGGAATTGGTGAAATTCTGGATGATGGTCGGGTTAAACCGCACAGATTGTTCGTATTTGACAATAATAGTGAATAATTATTTTTTTTCTGTATTTATCAAATATTTATCTCATTATTAAGCCTCTCTTACTTGTAACAAACCCCATTGAACAGTTAAAATGCGCGCTCTATTTTCCAGCTAAAACTATGCACAGAGGAGCTTG
>CAZZIS010000044.1:0-24627 GCA_964654445.1 uncultured Thioalkalispiraceae bacterium | reverse complement strand
GGAGATAGAGCATGGCTAATGTCGCTCAATCACAAATCGAAGAAGCATTAAAAACGTATATTGATCCTTATCTTGAAGCTGACCTGGTTTCATCTAAAACAGTAAAAAATATTGCAGTTGATGGTGACAAGGTCACGATTGATGTGATGTACGGTTTTCCAATTAAGGGTTACATAAATGAACTCAGCGAAAAGTTGACCGAGTTAGTAAAAGCGGTTGATGGTGTTGCAAATGTAACAATCAACGTTTCGCATAAAGTAGCTTCTCATGCCGTGCAAAAAGGCGTGAACATGATTCCTGGTGTAAAGAACATTATTGCCGTGGCTTCAGGTAAAGGCGGTGTTGGTAAATCAACAACATCGGTTAACATTGCATTAGCATTAGCAGCAGAAGGCGCAACGGTTGGCATTTTAGATGCAGATATTTATGGCCCAAGCCAACCACGTATGTTGGGTATCAGCGGACAACCAGAATCTGCAGATGGTAAAAGTTTAGAACCAATGACTAATTATGGCATTCAATCTATGTCGATTGGTTATTTAATTGATGAAGAAACGCCAATGATCTGGCGTGGTCCAATGGTAACCCAGGCGTTAGAGCAGTTATTAAAAGACACCAAATGGAATGATATTGATTATTTGATTATCGATTTACCGCCAGGTACGGGTGATATCCAGTTAACTCTGGCACAAAAAGTTCCTGTCACCGGCGCAGTGATCGTAACAACACCTCAAGACATCGCGTTGTTAGATGCGCGTAAAGGTCTGAAGATGTTTGAAAAAGTTGAAGTGCCTGTTCTTGGTGTTATCGAAAACATGAGCATTCATATTTGTTCAGAATGTGGCCATGCAGAACATATTTTTGGTTCAGGTGGTGGCGAACGTATGGCTGATGATAGTGATGTTGATTTGTTAGGTGCATTACCTTTAGACATGTCGATTCGTGTAGGTACGGATGAAGGCAAGCCTACAGTTGTTGCAGATCCAGAGGGTACGATTGCAACGATCTATCGTGATATTGCACGTCGTGTTGTAGCGAAGCTTTCGCAAAAAACGAAAGATCATAGCGCGGCTTTCCCCAATATCGTCATCCAAAACAACTAAGAACGTATTATTTTCCCTCTCACGGCGTTGGAAATGAAATTTAAAATCCTCATTTACTGATTGTAAACTCCGGTTTTAAATTTCATTTCCGCCTTGTGAGAGAAAAAATACTACGTTCTTGTTATACGCTGTTTTACAGCGTATTTTTTTAACTTGTAGGTCGGCTCTTTAGGCCGACGCTGCGGATTAATAAAAGTACTAATCTTATTATTAAAAATGGGCTTAACCAATAAAATGCTTGATGTTTTATTATGCTAGTCGGGGATGAATCCCAACCTGTAAAAATTCGTTTCAAGTTCGGTTAGATTGGTATAGTTTGATTGGATCGATAAATTTTAGAGATAAAAAAGGCGCTGAATTTCAGCGCCTTTTTATTAAGTTGTTGTAAATTACAAGGTAGTAAAGCTACCGCTGAAATTAACACTATTAGCATTTGTACCTGAGTAGGTATAGCTTTGACAGGTTGCATCAGCAGTAATCGTGAAAATACTGTTTGTGCCTGTAACAGTTAATGTTCCACCACAAAGCTGATCATTAAAGACAATGAACGGGTCTGTAGGATCAGTTTCAAATGTCACATAACCATAATCAGGGTGATAAATCGTACCTGAAATAGAAACATCCGTACCTGACGTTGTGAATGACATGTTAGAAATTTGGTAAACCTTACCATTTTCAATAAAGTTAACCGAAACAGTCATACTTTCTAATGCACCGTTTGCAGTAAAGTTCGTCGCTATCGTACCGGAGAATTCATTTGTATAGGTTGCGTTGCTGTTATTACTGTCTACGAATACCATGGTAAAACGGGAAAATGAGATACTCATCGATTTTATGGTAGTGCTTGATGGGTAATGCTGGCCTGATACTGTCAAATCACCGGATAAAGTAACTGATATTCCATTGAAGCTTGTACAGTGATTACTGTAATTGATGGAATATTCAAAGCCTGTTGCGGTATTACTACCCGTTATACTTGAAGTACCACCACAATTTCCATTGCTTGGGGGTATTGCACCTGAAATGAGAGAATTTCCGTTTGAGGTAGTTTTTTCAATATCAGATTTAATTTTTTCAACTAACATGTTCATCATTACATGTTGCTTATTTTGTTGTGCAGTACTGTCATTGCTTGCTACGACTGTTAATCCAAGTTGAGAAAGATTTTCCTGCGAGTCCTGACTACCATCTATAATGGCGGCAGCGTATGTTTGTGTATTTGTATCATCGACATCGGCTGAGTTAGTCTTGCCTGTGTAAGTAATACCCGTCGGGCCAGTATTTCCACCACCACTTCCACCACCACAAGCAGCCAGAGTTAGTCCCAGCCCCAGAATAATTGATTTAATTAATAAATTAGTGTGTTTTTTATAGTTGAACATAATGTGATCCCTGTATTTAATCCTTACTTAATATTTTCTAATGTTTAGCTATGTCCTGATGTGATATATTTCACATTCTTAATAGAGTAATAATATTTGTAATAAACAGGTAGAAAATTAAATGAGCATCAAGTCAGATAAATGGATCCGTCGAATGGCGGAAAATGAAGGTATGATCGAGCCGTTTGAAGCGGGGCAGGTTCGGGATGTTGATGGGAATCGTATCGTTTCTTATGGTACTTCAAGTTATGGTTATGATGTTCGGTGTGCGGATGAATTCAAGATTTTCACCAATATTAATTCGGCTATTGTTGATCCAAAAGATTTTGACCACCAAAGTTTTGTTGATGTGAAAAGTGATGTTTGTATCATCCCTCCTAATTCTTTTGCTTTAGCGCGTACGGTGGAGTATTTTCGTATCCCCCGAAGTGTATTAACAGTGTGCCTGGGTAAATCTACTTATGCGCGTTGTGGCATTATTGTGAATGTCACACCATTAGAGCCTGAGTGGGAAGGTCATGTCACTCTTGAATTTTCAAATACAACTCCATTACCTGCAAAAATATATGCTAATGAAGGAATTGCTCAGATGTTGTTTTTTGAAGCGGATGAAATTTGTGAAACATCATATAAAGATCGTGGTGGTAAATACCAGGGGCAGCAGGGTGTTACACTGCCCAAGGCTTAAATTTTGGCTTTTATTAACGGTTTAATTTCTTCTGGTTTTATTTCTTCAATCGGTACGGGTTTGGCAATCCCGTAGCCTTGTACAAAATCAATTTTCAGTTTACGTAATATATTTAATATGGCATCGTTCTCAACATATTCAGCAATCGTTTCAAGTCCCATACTCTTGCCAATATGAATAATAGATTTAACCATAGTGATATTGACCTGGTCGTTCTCCATATCTCTAACCAGGCTGCCATCAATTTTTAGATAGTCAACAGGTAAATTTTTCAGGTAAGCAAACGAACTTAAACCACTACCAAAATCATCAAGAGCTATTTTGCAACCAAGCCCACGCAACGTTGAAACTGATCGTATTGCATTATTCAGGTTTTCAATCATTGCGGTTTCTGTTATTTCAAAACATATTCGGTTTTTTTCAATATCACAATCTGTTATTTGTGAGATACAATTATTCATAAATTTCAAATCACTTAATGATTGTCCTGAAAGATTTATAGAAAAAGAGATGTTTTCATAGCGAGGATTCTGCATAATTTGAAGTGTATTTTCGATTACCCATGTATCAATGGAGGACATAACATCAAATCGTTCAGCTGCAGGAATAAATGAGCCAGGTGGAATGGTTTTTCCACCATCATCGAGCATTCGGATTAAAACTTCATAATGTTCATTATTTGGATTTTGTAATGAAGCAATTTTTTGAAAATATAAAACAAAATTATTATTATCGAGTGCAGAATTAATACGCGTTAACCAGTTTGTTTCATTTGTATGCCTGGTAATGGCTTTAAAATCAGTTTCATAAATGTGTATGCGATTTCTACCTTGTTCTTTTGCAATATAACAAGCAGTATCAGCAGCAGATTGAATGTGTTTTGTGGAACCACTTTTCTTGTTAATGGCCACGATGCCGATACTTACACCAATTTTGAAAGTTTTTTTATCCCAATGAAAACGAAATTCTTCTACAGTTCTTCTTACTTCTTCCGCTATTGTTTCTGCTTTTTTAATGGGGCAATCTGCAAGTAGTAATCCAAACTCATCACCACCCAGACGGGCAAAGGTATCCGTTTTTCTGATCTTTAAACTGATTAGTGATGAAATTTGTTTTAGCAATTCATCTCCGGCAACATGCCCGCAGGTATCATTGACTACTTTGAATTTATCTAAATCCATATAACATAAAGAGTGTGTTTTGTTATTTATTTTTACATCTTGCGTGGATTGTTCTAAACGTATTTCAAATTCACGACGGTTTATCAGGTTTGTTAATGCATCATGTGTAGCCTGATATGTCATTTTTTGAGTTAGATTTCTTAATTTTGTAATATCCCAGATGTACATGCGGAAAAGTTTTGTTTCAGGATTAAAAATAATTTTTTGTTCAAAGGTTGAATCAGCTACTTTAATATTACGAATGAGTTCATAATATTTTTCTAATGATGAATACTCTGTATCAAGTTCGGAAAATATTTCATGTTTATATCCCTGTTTTGTAATAGTAGGAAAAAGTTCAATTGCTGCTGGATTAGCGTAAGTTACAGTACCATCTTTTTTAAATTCAAGAATCGGGTTAGGACTAAATTCAGGAAAAGAAGCCAAACGTTTAAGTTCATTTTCTTTTTTTATACGCTCACTTATATTATGAATTGTAGAGATAGTTAGTTTTTCATTATCAATAGTAAATGGGCTTAAACTTATATCGATAGGTATAATTTGTCCGTTTTTATGCAAACCTTCTAATTTTAAATCTTGTCCCATTGGACGTTCATATGGAAGAGTAGAATATTCGTTGCGCATAGATTTATGTTTTGAATGATATTTTTCAGGAATAAGTTTTTCTAGTTTATGACCAATAATTTCGTCACGGCCATATCCAAATTCTTTTTCAAACCGGGAATTTACCAGCGTAATGGTTCCATCAATATTAGAAACAATAAGTGGTTCAGGTGTAGCATTCAGTAATTCTTTAAAAAGTGTTTCGCTTCTGCGTAGCGCTTTTTGTGCTTTACGTGATTCTGTCAGGTCACGCATTCTTTGAATTATGCCTATAGGTTGATGACTATTATTTCGAATAATTTTCACACTAATTTCCATAGGTACGCCTGCTTTATTTACAGGATCTTCCGCTTCCAGGGTAAGTACGGTGTCTACCAGGTCGTTTCGTGCCTGACATACTTTGCAGGGACTTTTTTCACCCTCAGGATGGGTAAAGTCAGTAACAACCTTACCAATAGCTTCCTCTGGCCTAGCGTTAATATTTTTATAGAAGGCTTTATTGGCACGAATAATACGGTCATTAAGATCGACCATGTACATTGGTTCATCAAGAAAATCGAGTGCATTTGACCATTCAGTTTCTGATCGTGCGATTTTTTCTTCATCAATGCGTAAGTCTATTTTTAATTTATGAATATAAAGAAAAAGAGGTTGTAAAAATAACATAAGAAATAGTAGTGACTGCACCCAGTAGCGTTCAAAAAAACCAGGCAGGTTAGTTTTATAGGGTGAGAGATTAAGTTCTCTGAATAAGTTACGTACAGGAAAGTAGTCAAGAGGTACGGTCCATCCTGAACTTCTGGCTTGTTTTGCGACTGAACTATCTGTAGGAAGTTCCAACAGAGCAATATTTACTGCTTTAGCGAGTTTTTCTGATGTGTTTTTTAATTTTGCTATTGGCCATTCCGGATAAAGTCGTGTTGAACGAATAAATGGAAAATCATTTTTTGGTTTACGATTGATGATTTTAAATTTGTTTATGTCAATGAGTCCTTCCGCAGCCATACGCTCCAGAGTTGTTGTGCGTACCGTGCCAGCATCTATTTTTCCATTAAGAACAGCATAAACAATTTTATCCTGTGGGAGACCACTGAATTGTAATGATGAAAAATCTTCAAAAGGATTAATGCCTTTGTTTTTAAATTCTAACCAGGCCATTTGAAAACCACCAAAGGCACCTTTCTTCACCCCCATGAAAGACTTGTTACGCAGGTCTTCTAATGACTGAATATCATCACGATTGTTACGGGTGAAGATGATTGCAGCAAACTGGTTTGATGTTTTATTTTGTTTGATTGTTTTTAATGTGGCGAGTCGACTGATTCCAAAACGAGCTTCCAAATCAATATAATTTCCCGGGTTGGTGATAATGAAATCTATGCTGTTTTGTTTTACAACCTCGACAGTTTGTCCAAGTTTGAGTGGTTTGATAATAAAATTATGCTGTGGAATGGTTTTATTCAGGTAGTTCATGGTTGGTTGCCACATTTGATGGGTGATTTTTTCTCCCCATACAGCGAGCACGCCAATATACACATCTTTTTCTTCTGCGCAGCTGGTTTGCGAGATTGAAAATAGAAGTGAAAACAGGATACAAATTAATGAATTTTTTAGTCTGCTAACAGACACATGTATACCTTCAAATATAAAGAATTACTTATTATATATCGGGATATTTGGACTGGACTTGAGAAAATAGTGTGGAAATAATGTTGATTTATACCGTTTATACGTGTGCTTAATCGGGTTCTTCGCTATCCAGGTTCAGGTAAATTGATTGTTGATTAAAATGAGTCAAATTTAGAAGGTTTTCATCACCCTTATGATTAATATTTCGAATTCTTACCGGTAAAAACCCCATATTTTCGGCACACCAGAAGGTAAAGCGGTGTTTTGTTTGAGGATTATAGTGTTCCATTTTCAGGGTGCTTATTTCCCCCGTATTTGTTATTAATTTTTCTTTTTTAATAAATTTTAGTGTGTATGTTTTGAGGTTATCTTTTTCTGCGATAGTGTATGTTATTTCTCGTTTACCGGCCTGCAGGTCGAGCATAATAGCTACGGTAAAACCGAGAGTGTCATGTAAGTTTTTTGCTGCAGGGTAAAGTTGTTTTGTATGAGAGTTATAGAACTGATGAGATTTATCAAGGCGTAATTGATAGCCTTCATTTTTATCATTATTTTTTTCATTATATTGATAAGAGAAAAAATTCAGACGTTTATTTTTAAACCGTAATTTGCTCGTTTCAGTAATAGTGATATTAAAAAACCAGGCTGCAATCCCCGCCGTTTCTGCTGTAGATGTAAATGTAAGGAATTTGTTTTTTGTTTTTAACCTTCTTGTGGATTGGCCGATATAAAATTCATTGTGATAGAGATCATAGCTTGCGGTAAAGTCTTTAATGGGCGCAGCAAATGCAATGCTATGTAGAATAAAATAAAAAATTAATGTTAATAAATACCGCATATTATGATGTTTTAATTTTATTCTCTGCAAAAAGTCGAATAGCCTCAGGATAAATCCGGTGTTCTTGTTCATGTACGCGGGTCGCCAGCGTTTCTGCCGTATCGTTATCCTTAATTGCAACTCTTGCCTGTAATATCACCGGCCCATCATCCAGCTCAGGGGTCACAAAGTGCACACTACAGCCGTGTTCTTTCTCCCCAGCATCAAGCACACGCTGGTGAGTATTGATACCTTTATATTTGGGCAACAAAGATGGGTGAATGTTCATCATTTTGTGAGAAAAATGTTTAACAAATTCATTACTAAGGATGCGCATAAAACCTGCGAGTATAATTAAATCAGCTTGATAGCCATCAATGAGTTCTTTTAATGCAAAATCATATTGTTTGCGATCTGAAAAATTTTTGTGTGATAAAACACGTTGTTCAATACCGGCTTTTTTTGCTCGTTCTAAACCATAAGCATCTGCCCTATTACTGATGACAGCAACAATCTTGGCGGGTAGATTATTTTTTGTTATGTCATCAATAATGGCTTGCAGGTTGCTTCCATTACCGGAGATTAATACGACTAAGCGTAGAGGTGAAACTAAGTCTGGGTTCATTACAGAATACGAACCGCTTCATCATTTTCTTTAGTTTCAATTTGTCCAATATGAACAGCCTTGATTTGATTTTGTTTTAAAATATCGACTGCTTTATCGGCATTACTTTCATCCAGAATAAGCACCATGCCGAGGCCATTATTAAAGGTACGGTACATTTCCATATCGTCGATATTCCCTTTTTCCTGTAACCAGTCAAAAACGGCAGGACGTTGCCAGCTTGATTTATTAATTACGGCACAGGTGTTGTCAGGCATAACACGAGGAATATTCTCCAGTAAACCACCACCTGTAATATGAGACATGGCGTGGACTTCAACCTCTTCTAACAAGGCCAGGAGTGGTTTGATATAAATGGTGGTCGGTTCGAGTAAACGTTCGCCTAATGTTGCACCATCAAATTGCTCACTCAAGTCTGCACCTGAAACTTCAATGACTTTACGGATGAGCGAATAGCCGTTTGAGTGAGGGCCGCTTGAAGGTAAACCCAGTAGCACATCACCGGGTTTAACTTTAGAGCCATCGATGATCTTGCTTTTTTCGACCACACCGACACAAAAGCCAGCCAAATCGTAGTCTTCAGCCTGGTACATTCCGGGCATTTCAGCTGTTTCACCACCAATCAGGGCAGCATTTGATTGTTTGCAGCCTTCGGCAATACCGGCAACGACATCGGTTGCAGCCTCCACATTGAGTTTACCTGTGGCATAATAATCGAGGAAAAACAGGGGTTCAGCACCTTGAACAATCAGGTCGTTGACACACATGGCGACCAGATCAATACCAATCGTGTCGTGCTTATTGAGATCCATGGCGAGTTTCAGCTTGGTGCCAACACCATCAGTGCCTGAAACGAGAACCGGTTCCTTGTAACGATCGAGCGGAAGTTCAAACAATGCACCAAAGCCACCTAAGCCTGCCATGACACCGGGGCGTTTAGTGGCGGCAGCTAGTGGTTTAATGTGCTCAATAAGGTTATTGCCGGCATCGATATCGACACCAGCATCGCGATAACTGAGTGATTGGTTCTTGGATGGTTCTTTTGTACCCACGGGTAACTCCTGAATTAAGGATCAATACTGTTATAATGGAGCAGTAGTTTAACAATTCAGACATAGGCATGGAATGAAAATAAGAATAAACGGCATAAAGAATTTTGTATTTACGGCAATTTGTTTGTTAATAACGGCATTTTTACCCTCCGGCAGTGTTAATGCGGATATTGTGCCTCATTTGTACGAGGTTGAAGTACCTGTTGAAGGTCAGGGCCGTGAAGAACGGAGCTATGTTGTACGTGAAGCCTTGAAAGAAGTCCTGGTCAGAATTTCAGGGCGAAATGAGGCGGCTGTGTTGGCTGAGGATGAAGCGCTCGTGCCACGTCCGACTTTATTTATACAACAATTTCGATATTTGAAATTTAAGCGTGATGAGGTTATTCCCGCGGCACCGGATGGAGCAAAACCGTATACACAGAAACTCTGGTTACGTTTTACTAAAAAAACGATAGCTAAATTATTACGCGAGCAAGGTTTACCTGTTTGGGGCAAAACTCGCCCTGTTACTTTAGTCTGGTTAGTTGTTGATGATCAAAAACAACGTATTTTGATTGGAAATAGTACGCCACATATTAGCCGCACCTACATAGCACAAGAAGCAACAAAAAAGGGGTTGCCATTTCGTTTACCTCTTCTGGACCTGGCAGATCAGTCAAAATTACAAGTCACCGATGTTTGGGGTAATTTTGAGGATACTATTTTAGACGCTTCCTTACGTTACCAGACAGAAGCTGTTCTGGTCGGAAGAATTTATTTAAGTTTTGCTAAAACATGGAATACACGTTGGAGTTTGTATTCAGCAGGACAACGCTACGACTGGGAAGTCAGTAACAGCAATAGCTTACGTGCTGCAGTAAAAGAAGGCTTGTCTAAAACAGGTGAAGTCTTATCTGCTCGTTTTACCCAGGAAACGACAGCAGAAGAAAGTGGTTTGGTTCTCATTCAGGTTAAAAATATATCAAATTTGAAAACATATAATAAAGTTATAAAATATTTGAAAAGTTTAAGTATTGCGAGACAGGTTCAGGCATACCAGGTGAATATAGATGATGTGATTTTTAGCATCAATAGTCGTAGTGGGCGCTTAGGTATTGCTCAGGCTATCGCGCTTGGACATGTGTTAGTGACAGATATCAATCAGCCAGTTATTCGGGTTGAATCTGCTGAGAATAAACCCGGGAAATTAACTGCTGACCTTACATATAAACTGGTGCCGTGAATAAAAGAGATATTCCAAATTTAATTAGCATCCTGCGCATCATTCTGGTTGTACCGATTGCGTATTTTTTATGGTCTCAAAATTATTTAATTGCATTACTTCTTTTTCTCATCGGTGGACTTTCAGATGGCCTTGATGGTTTTCTTGCGCGGCGTTACAAATGGGAAACAGAGCTTGGTGTAATACTTGATCCCATGGGTGACAAACTCATGATGTTGACGGCCTATCTTTTATTAGGCTGGCAAAATTTATTAAGCTGGTGGCTGGTGAGCCTGGTTATTTTTCGTGATTTAATTATAGTTCTCGGTACACTGCTGTATCGTAAATTTATTGGTGAAGCAAAACTTAAACCTCTGTTTATTAGTAAACTCAATACTGTTTTTCAGATATTGCTTGTACTATTAATTATGTTTTCTCAGGTAATTAATTTAAATTCACTAATAGTGGATAGCATTTTGTGGTTGGTTGTTGTAACAACGATAATGAGTGGTTATGCCTATATAGATGAATGGGGCAGGCGTGCCTGGCATATTCTAAAAGAGAAAGAGGTTACAAGGCATGATTGAATCAAGTAAAAGTATATGGCTAGCTGTATTTGTTATTGTTTCAGTTTTGATTTACTTACTTGCTCCTATACTTATGCCCTTTATGTCCGCTGCGGTTTTGGCATACATTGCCGATCCACTTGCAGATAAACTTGAGAAAAAGATGTCACGTACATTAGCCGTAAGTGTCGTGTTTTTTGTCCTTTCGTTAATTGCACTGTTGCTCTTATTAATTGTATTACCCCTGGTTGAAAGACAGGTTGTGGTGTTGGCAGAAAAACTGCCCTTGTATATTGATCGTGCACAATATTATTTGTTGCCATTATTGAAAGACCAGTTTGGTCTGGACATCGGTGCATTTGATTTAAATACACTAAAGCAGTCATTATCCGATTACTGGAAAACAGCAGGGGGCATAGCGGCAAACATCCTTACCTCAATATCCCGTTCTGGTCTGATATTAGCGGGTTGGATTGCTAATTTCTTATTGATGCTGGTTGTGACCTTTTATTTGTTGCGTGACTGGGATTCCCTGGTCGAAAAAATTCATGTGCTTATTCCACGTAAGAATGAGAAGACTATTGTTGTTATTGCTAAGGAATCAGATGAAGTCTTAGGTGCTTTTTTTCGTGGACAAATACTTGTGATGTTCGCTTTGTCCGTGGTGTATACCGTTGGTTTAATGATTGTTGGGCTTGACACCGCATTATTGATTGGTGGATTGTCCGGCATAGTTAGTTTTGTACCGTACCTTGGTTTCATGGTAGGTATTGTCATTGCCAGTATCGCTGCGCTTATGCAGTTTCAGGAAATAGCTCCCTTATTTTACATCGCAATTGTTTTTTTGACTGGTCAAATGCTGGAAGGCATGTTGTTAACTCCCTGGTTAGTAGGAGATCGAATCGGTTTGCATCCCGTTGCAGTTATTTTTGCAGTGTTAGCGGGAGGCCAGTTATTCGGTTTTGTCGGTATTTTACTCGCTTTACCTGTTGCGGCAGTTATCGCTGTTGTATTGCGCCATGTGCATGAACGTTATACACAAAGCGAACTTTACGCAGAATAATATCCTTGGGTGCTAATAATACAATGAGTCGGCAATTAACATTAGCTATCAATCTACATGATGATGCTACTTTTGATAATTATTTTTCCGGAGAAAATGAGCAAGTAGTTTATAACCTGCAAAGGCAGGAAGAACCTTATGTTTTTTTATTTGGTACAAATGGAGCGGGTAAGAGTCATTTATTACAAGCAGCTTGTCATCAATCAAGCAATAAAGGTTTACCCGTTGTTTATCTACCCCTGGCTGAAGAAAGCTTAATGCCTGCTATGCTGGATGGATTAGAAGGTATGTCACTTATTGCCCTGGATGATATTCAAAAAGTGATTGGAGATGAAGATTGGGAGCATGCATTATTTAATTTATATAATCGAGTCAGAGAAAAAGGTGTGAATATGCTGGTTTCTTCAACTGAACCTCTTTCTTCATTAAATATAAAACTGGCAGATTTAAAATCAAGATTGTCCTGGGGTCCAACGTTTAAATTAACTGCGTTAACTGACAAAGAAAAGCAGTATGCCTTGCAGCAACGGGCGAAAAACCGAGGTTTAGATTTAACGGATGACGTTGTGGCTTACTTGTTAAAACGCAGTCCACGCGACATGAATAGCCTATTTGCTTTATTTGAAAAACTGGATAAAGCTTCTATGGTTGAAAAAAGAAAACTGACCATTCCCTTCATTAAAGGTTATCTCTGAGATCTTTTAAGTTACTCTTTATTCTCAGCTTCTTCTTTTAATGCTCGCCCTTGCAGTCGTGCAAAATAAATAGCACCAATATAAACTTGTACACTTAAAAATATTTCTATTGAAGCCAGTATTCGCTCATCACTATTTGCCCAGGCTTCGACGACACCATGCATAAAATAAAGAAAAACCACAAAACTGGTCCAGGCATAGGTATACGGTTTTTCTTTTAATAATCCTCTTAATGGAAACAATAAGGGAGCAATGATAAAACCCAAAATCAGCCACGGTTGGTTGTTTGCAGGAAAAATAAATCCATGCCAGATAATAAGTAACAATAAAAGTGAAAAGTAACCACTTAAGGTTATATAAAGTGAGTTACGAGGAGTCATAAAATTAGTTGCCATAAAATTTAGTGCCGTTATGAAGTTGTTCTGATCAAGTTTGCGTTATTTTGAGCTAATGCAGTTAAGGAAAGACGTTTACCCAGAGCCTGGCATAATGTTTTTTCGTCACTGCTTAATGGTAAAGTACCATCAATTCCTGATGTGTGGCTGGCTCCATAGGGTGTTCCACCCGTTTGGGTTTTTAATAATGTTGTTTCGGTATAAGGAATGCCAATAAGCTGCATGCCGTGATGTAGTAAGGGTAGCATCATTGATAGCAAAGTACTTTCCTGGCCTCCATGTAAACTTGAGGTTGAGGTAAATACTGCAGCAGGTTTATTTACCATTTCACCCGACAACCAAAGTGGACTGGTGCTATCAAAAAAATATTTTAACTCTGCGGACATATTGCCAAAACGAGTAGGGCTACCTACTGCTAAAGCAATACATTGCTGCATGTCATCAAGTGATACATAAGGTGCGCCTGACTCGGGGATATTATTTTCAGTGGCTTCAGTCACTGTTGATATATTCGGCACAGTACGTAAGCGAGCATTGCAGCCGCCGTCTTCAATACCTAAGGCAATCTGTTGTGCCATATTAGCGGTTGCACCATGGCGACTATAATAAAGTACAAGTATATCAGCCATTAGCTTAGTATTTTCTTTACGTTTTCAATAGGGCGACCAATCGCAATACCTTTATTGGTAATAACAATTGGACGTTCTATTAATATCGGGTTTTCAATCATCGCATTGATTAAAGCATCGTGTGATAAACTTTCATCATCGAGGCCTAGTGTTTTGTATTCATCCTGACCTTTACGCATCAGTTCTCTTGGTTCCATTCCAAGCCCGTTTAAAATTTTTTTCAAGGTTTTAGCGTCGGGCGGTGTATTTAAATATTCGATAACTTCTGTATCAACACCTTTCTCATGGAGTAACTCAAGTGTTTGACGAGACTTTGAGCAACGTGGATTGTGATATATTTTGGTACTCATAATTTTATGTGGGCTCTTAAAATATGGATTTAATTTTATTTCATCTCAAATTAGTTCAAACACTACAGTCTTGACAGTATTTGAGACGAGTGTTAGCTTTCTTTTAGTCAGTATTTAACTATTCTTACTATTGAGTAAGTCTTAAATATCAAGCTTACATTAATTACTACAGAGATATTTTACCTGATTTCATGTCATTTGAACGCTTACATAAACGAATTTTTTATATTATAAATGTTGTCTTGTTGACTATATTGGTCAGTGCTTGTGCAATGACTGCGCCTGTTCAGGAAATGAGCAATGCTCGACAGTCAATAAAAGCAGCAAAAGATGCAAATGCAGAGAACCTGGCTGCTAACGTCTTGTCTGAGGCTAGGCAACGGCTTAGCTCTGCAATGCGCGAGCTTGATGCAGGTGAGTATGAAAGAGCCCGGAGATTAGCAATTGAGGCTAAACATTTAGCATTGAAAGCACGACAAATAGCGACGAGTCATAAAGCGGACTAAAAGAGTCTGAAATATGCTTAAACATAGACTAAAGTGTAACTAAATCACAAACCTGCAAGTAGTTTCTTGACGTAAGCTTAAGGCGGTGCTAATTTCTGTATATATTTACTAATAATACTTTTAGATGTCATAAAGTGTTGGATTTTAAAGAAAAATAATTCTTCTGGAGTTTAAAACAATGAAATTGAATAAAATGCTGAAACTAATGGGATTATTGGGAGCATTTACTTTAGCTGTAGGCTGTGCAGGACCTGCTGAAAAAGAAGAACCAGCTCCTGCTCCTGAACCAGCTGCTGCCCCTGCTGAACCAGAACCGGCTGCTGAACCAGAACCTGTTGCTTCCACTTCTTCTGCTTATGAAGTTAACAAAGGTGATCATCTTTGGGGAATTTCCGGAAGTTCTTATGGAAACCCATATAAATGGCCTTTAATTTATAAAGCGAATAGCGATAAAATTAAAGATGCAGACTTGATTTATCCTGGTCAGGTTTTGGATATTGATTCAGATCCAAGTGATGCAGATAGTGCTGCCGCAATTAATCATGCGAAAACACGTGGTAGCTGGTCAATTGGTGTTACAGAAGAATCGGATAAAGCTTATTTAGCACAATAATAATTATAAATAAGTTCTATTTTATGGGCTCCTTTTAGGAGCCCTTTTTATTTCCAGTTATTATTTTACCTCTTGTTTTTCCAGTTCATAATAAAGGGGGAAAGAATGTTAAAAAGCCGGGTGATTAAAAGTATATTTAATCAATGTATCGTTGATCGTTGCCCTCAGATCGCTGCATCTCTCGCATATACCACTTTACTTGCACTTATCCCTTTAACTGTTTTAACTTACAAAATATACACAGCCGCTTTCATCGATCCGGCCTGGCAACAGAAAGTTCAGGCATTTGTATTTGAAAGCCTTTCACCTGCAACTGTAGAACAGGTTCAACACTATTTATTTGATAGTGCAATTCAAGGCAGTAGTATTAATCTTTTTGGTCTTTTTACGTTACTGATTTCAGTGGTCGTTATGATGTATACCATTGATTCAGCGTTAAATAGTATCTGGAAAATCAATAAACCTCGTTACCTGGTTCGTCGTTTTTTTATTTATTTAACGCTACTTATTTTTGGACCGCTTGCAATATTTTTAAGCTTATTTGTTAGTACATATGTTGCTTCATTACCTTTAATTACAAGATTTTTAGGTGAGTCTGTCGACGACAGCAGATTTAGTTGGTTACCTTTGGTTGTTTTATGGACAGCTTTTACAATGTTGTACAAGTGGATCCCTGATTGCAAAGTCAGATGGTTACATGCTTTTTCTGGCGCTACGATTGCTGTTTTTTTATTTGAAATTGCAAAAAGTGGTTTTACTTTATATGTGAGTCATTTTCCTACTTATGAAATATTGTATGGTGCCCTGGCATCTATTCCGTTGTTACTTATCTGGATTTATTTAACATGGTTAATTGTTTTGGTAGGGGCTGAAATCGCTCATTTTATGGAAAAATAATCAGGATTTAATTTTTTTTAGCCACTGTTGCAGAAAAATTTCCTCTTGTTCCAGTTCAAAATTATTTAGTAAACCTCGACGCATTGCAATAGATATAGCACGGGTTCTTAAATTAAGTGCTTCACTATTTGTGCTTTCATTTTTATCCTGAGTTACACCAAGTTTACTGTATAACGATTTGAGTCTGTTTTGTGCACCACGTCGCGAAAGGTAACGACGTTGTGCAATCATATTATCAGTTAAACCAAGTGCAATATCGATTAAGACTTCATACTCTATATCATTAACCGCACTATCAGATGTATGAGTACGGGATTGAGCAGGACGTAGTTTTTTATCTATCCAACACTGATCTTCATCAAATACAGCATGGCATGCCTTTTTGAGAATTTTCGACGGGTTATCTTTAAGAATATAGGCATAGACTGTTTCTGCTGGAATGATACTGGACAAAGAACGTATATACGTTTCATCACCATAATGTGACCAGAATACAATGCGTGCTAATGGTATTTCCTGCCAGATCCGCCTGGCAAGTTCGATACCATTCATATCAGGCATTTGCAGGTCAGTGATAATGCAAGGTGTTTCAGTTTGTAATGCCAGTTCCAGTGCATGTTTGGAATCAGCTGATAATATCAGAGAATAGTCAGTCAGGTTACTTGAAAGAAATTCACGGTCACGAGGGTTATCTTCTGCGATTATTACTTCATACGGTTTGGACATAGTGTGAAGCCTTGATGTCTACAGATGAAATTATATCACTGCAGAGGAATAGTATTGGTAACTTAAGTAATACCTGGGTGCCTGTACTAAAGCGGGATGTGTTCCATTGTATTTCTGCATTTATAGAATAGGCACGTTGTGTAATATTAAATATACCATGACCGCGCTTTTGCGTTTGCTCATCCATGTTCATGCCAATTCCATTATCATCTATTGTAAGTACAAGAAAGTCATCGGCTACACGCAAGTCAATTTCATAACGACTACAATGTGCATGGCGTATGATGTTCTGAATTGATTCCAGCAATATTCGATACAGACTCAGCTTCTGAAACAATGAGAGCTTATTTTCAATCACAGGATCAATGTTGATGTAATAGTCAGGATGATTAGCTGAAGAAAGTTTTCGATCCAGGTAACTTTGCAATGCAGCCTCAAGCCCAAACATATCCAGGGCCTGCGGATGAAGATCGTCGATAATGCCGCGTAATGTAAATGTAAGCTCATCAAGCATTGAATTAATTTCGTTAATATCAATATCAGATACAGCAGAGTTGTTTGAACTGATTAAATTCTGATTAAGGGTACGTTTGAAAATATTTAAATCTGAAAGAAACTGGTCATGGATATCCATTGCGATACGGCTGCGTTCATCTTCTACACCCTGCAGTAGTTTTTCTGCAGCAATAGTATTAAGCATACGATTCGAAATAATGGAGAGGCACAGGGCGATATCTTCCAGCTCATCAAATTTTTTACCTTGCTGATTTTCTTTTTGATTGAGATCACAAACAAGATTGGCATTTTGTGCAAGTTGTTTGATTTTAGAGATAGTACTTCGAGAGATCCACAAGGATAAAATTACACCGAGTAAAACACATAAAGCTAATACGCTAACCGAGATACTTGCTAACGTGGAAGTTTTGTTTTTGACATATTCGTTCGAATCAATATAGATGGCGCGTTTCTGTGCTTGCAGGCTATTATAAAGTTGTTCCAGCTTGGGGATAAGCACTGTCAAAGCCGATGTGACTGAGAGGAGATCCATTTTTTCTTTGAACTTTATTTCATTACTAATTATATGAAGTTCATCTAGTGTTTCTTTTTGGACTTTGTCGCGTAATATCGGATTTGAAATGCTATCTTCAAGAACGCGAGATTGTTCAATATAGTTAAAAATAAGCTCTTCATTTTCAGATGATTGTGTGCGGGGGAGTTTATCTGTAATGATTTTTAATTGTTCACTTGATGTGATTGCAATTCGAATCTGGTCAGTAGTATGTGCCCAGTTTCGTACAGTATCATTTTGCTGGCCGATAACATTTAAATAATAAAGCATCAGGAAAATAACAAATATAACCGGGATTATTATGACGGCTGGAGCAAGGACAAGCTTGTATTTAAGGGGTAATGATCGCATATATATTCGCTTTGTTTTATATTTAGATAGTATAGCGAATATGTGGCTAAATCCACTGTGCATTCGCACAGTATATAAATAAAGTCTGGAGTAGATGAAATGAATAAATGTGCATCTGCACAGTATCTTATACATTTTTTCTGGTATATCCTTATCACATACTATAAATAAATTTATATAAATATAATATGAAATATAAAATACAGTCTGGCGTTGTTTTTCTGTTACTAGCGATGCTTGTTTCAATAAGCTGGGCAGGAAGCACAAATGTTCGTGATCCCTATAAATTTTTCTTTAATGAAACATGGGGAGATTTACCTGAAGAATTACAAAATGCGAAACAAAGTGGCAAAAAAGCTATTTTAATATTTTTTGAAATGGATGAATGCCCCTTTTGCCATTATATGAAAAAGAACGTTTTAAATCAGCCTAAAGTTCAGGCCTTTTATCGTAAACATTTTTTGAATTTCTCAATTGATATTGAGGGTGATGTTGAAATGGTTAACCTGAAAGGTAAAACCGTAAAACAAAAAGATTTTGCTTTTAAAGAAAATCGAGTTAGAGCAACTCCCGTTATTGCTTTTTTCGATTTAAATGGAAAACGTATTTATCGACATACAGGGAAAACATCAGGTGTAGATGAGTTTATGTGGTTGGGTGAATATATTGCAAATGGCACGTATAAGAAAATTTCTTTTAGCCGCTATAAAAGACAAAAACGTGCTGAAAAGAAAAACAAATAATGTTGTTAAACAAGTTATTAATTTTTTTGGCTATTATTATATTGCAGGTATTTCCTGCAATATCGGCTTATACGGCCGAGGCAACAACAGAATCAGAATTATTACCTGAACCGCTAACACTTGATCTTGCATTAAGCTTAATTGACAAACAACATCCTGATTTACGTAACATTGCTGCTGATTTACAAAATGCACGTTCAGGCCTTGATCAGGCTACATCTAATAATGATTTACAGGTAAATATAAAAGCAACAGCTCGTTGGATTGAACCCTCTTTACTCGCAACAAATCAGTCAAATGAAGATCACCGTTTAGGATTATTTGTTAATAAAACATTGTATGATTTTGGTCGTCGTTCAGCCCTGACTGGTGCCGCTTCACAACAAATTGTAAGTCAGAACTTACATTATCTTAATGCACAACAACATCAATATCTCACTGTAATGAAAAGATACTTTGATGTTGTTTTGGCTGATTTACAGTTTTATCGTTATAACGAAGAAATGGCAGTTGCATATATTCAGTTTGATCGAATGCAAACCCGGGAAAAGTTAGGTCAGTACACAGAAGTGGACGTTGCCGAAAAGGAAGTTGAATATCAACGTATTCGTCGTTTACGTAGCCATAGTCAAAATCAACAACGGGTGACGCGTTCATTATTAGCTCAGTCATTAAACAAGCCAAATCATTTACCGGAAACAGTTGCAAAACCTGAACTTGATGTGATTTCCCGTAAATTGCCAGAAATAGAATTATTGCAAAAAGAAATTAATGAAAATAATCCGACACTTCGAGCTTTGCGTGCCGGGCTTGTTGCGGAAAAAAATAATATTCAGTTTGCACGCTCAGGTAACAACCCGGTATTAACTGGTGGGTTTGAAGCTTTTAGTTACGCAAGAGAAACAGGCGCTTCGGATAAATGGCGCGCAAAAATAACCCTGGATGTTCCTTTATGGAGTGGAGGGAGAGTAGATGCTGCTGTAGCAAAAGCAAAAGCGGCAGTATATAAACTTGAAGCTAAGCTGGCTAAACAGGAATTATTAGTTCAACAACAGGTTCTGGAGTTATGGTTGGGCATCGAAACATTAAAAATAAAATATGATGAAGTAATTGCCGGTATGAATTTTACAGAACTGTCACTGGATAAAAGTCGTGCTTTATATGAATTAGAAGTTAAGTCAGACTTAGGTTATTCAATGGTTCGGTTTTCTGAAGCTGAACGAAAAGTAGTGCAAACAAATTTTGATATGGCACTGGCATGGGCTCAACTCGATGCATTGAGTGGGGTATTGTTAAATAAACCTAATAGAATATCAGCAGATAAATTATGAGCATAAAGTTATGACATCAAAATATAATATTAGATTTTTTATATCGATAGCGACATTAACGATATTTGTAAACACAATTGTTTCAGCTGAAGAATTTGAAGCTGTATTAGGTTGGTCAAAACGTGTTGAATTATCAACCCCTGTAAATGGTTTGGTGCAAAAAGTATTTGTGCAACCAGGAAAGATTGTTGCAAAAGGAGAAGTGTTAATACAACTTGATCCTCGTTCTTTTAAAGCCGATTTAATATATGCAAAGGCAGAATTTAATAATACGGATGAACAACGTCAGGAAGCAAAACGCGAGCTTGACAGACAAACTGATATGTATGATCGCACGATGTTATCAGATCATGATTTACAGGTAGCAAAAAATAACTTTACCTCAGCACAAGCCTTATATCTACAGGCGCAATCTTCTTTAACAAAGGCGAAACTGAATCTGGAATATAGTGCTATTCGCGCACCTTTTAATGCAATTATTATTAGTACTACAACGGTGAAGGGGCAGGTTGTTGCCTCTGAAATTAATCCCCCTGTTTTAGTGGTTGTTGCAGAAGCGCATCGAATGCTGGCGCGGTTTTATACTACAACAGATAAAATTAAAAGTTTTATTGTTAATCAGGAAGTGAAGATTAATGTTGCAGAAAATAGCTATCAAGGCAAGATTCTGAATATTGCGTTAGAACCGGGTAAGTTAAAAGTGGATCATTACGCGGTTGATGTTCTTTTTGATTCAAAAAACAACATATTACGTGCGGGCCAAAAAGTAATAGTAGATTTATAATATAAACACTTGTGTTAGTGTTTATACCAACGCTGATTTAACAGCTTAAATACCTTATTAGTATATTTATAACGTCCCAGGCTACCGTTATAACGTGCAAGAGCACGAGTAAGATCACCTTTTTCTTTTTTTAGATAATATTTAAGAATAGTACAACCCATTCGTAAGTTAGTACGAACATTAAATAAACTGTCGCGTGGTTGACCAATTTCTTTTAGCCAGAAGGGCATGACTTGCATTAATCCCTGAGCACCTGCTTTTGAGATAGCGAAACGATCAAAGTTACTTTCAACATCTATTACTGCAAGAATGAGTTCAGGATGTAAATCAGCCCGGCTTGCTTCATGGTGGATCTGTCGTAATAGCTTTAAGCGTTTTTCTGGTTGTTTAATCTTTTTCTTTAATCGATTTGACATATCAAGCAGCCAAACCTCAGCATCAAATCTGTCTCCAAAACTATCGCTGTCATTTATTGCTTGTTGTAATAATAAACGCAGCTCATTATTTGTGGCGGGATTATCTTTAAGTGTGGTTTCATTAGCAAAAGAATGAGTTATTGCCAGTAGCAGACTGCCAGTTAAAATAAATAACCTGTACTGGAAAGTATATGCCCGCATCTCAGATTAACTTATCTTTTATAAACTGAACAATATTTTCAAGTGGTACATCAATGTTATCTTTATCACGACGGCCTTTGTATTCCACCGTACCGTTTTCTAAACCGCGATCACCAATAACGATTCTGTGTGGAATGCCAATTAACTCCATATCCGCAAACATAATCCCTGCACGGCCTTTACGGTCATCAAACAAAACATCAATATTTAGCTGAAGAAGATCGTTATAGAGTTTTTCAGCAACAGGTTTTAATGTATCTGATTTATGCATATTCATTGGAATAATCACCAACTGGAAAGGTGCAATTGACTCTGGCCAGATAATGCCTTTGTCATCATGATTTTGTTCAATGGCTGAAGCAACGACACGTGAAACACCTATACCGTAACAGCCCATAGTCATTACGGTGGCTTTACCTTGCTCATTCAGAACAGTGGCTTTTAATGCTTCAGTGTATTTTTTACCGAGTTGGAAAATATGTCCAACCTCAATACCACGTTTAATGGAAAGAGTGCCTTTGCCATCTGGACTTGGGTCGCCTTCGACTACGTTTCTTAAATCTGTGACTTGATCTAATTCAAGATCTCTTTCCCAATTAATGCCGAAATAATGTTGGCCATCAATATTTGCACCTGCTGAAAAGTCACACATGACAGCAACGCTGTGATCAGTAATATATGGGATTGATAATTTAACCGGACCTAATGAACCCGGACCAGCACCAGTCGCATCACGAATTTCTTCATCAGTGGCAAAACTAAGTGGGGAGGCAATCCCTGTTAATTTTTCTGCTTTAATTTCATTAAGCTCATGATCACCACGCACTAATAAAGCAACAAGTGAATGTTCACTTTCTTCATCAGCGTGCACGATTAAAGTTTTAACCGTCTGCTCAATTTTAAGATTAAACTGCTCAACTAACTCATTAATTGTTTTAGCGTTCGGCGTATCAACTAATTCCATTTTTTGTGTTGCTGCGGGGCGTTTTGTTGCAGGTGCAACCGCTTCGGCAAATTCAATATTGGCGGCATAATCACTGTCACTACTGAAGGCAATATCATCTTCACCGGAGTCAGCTAAAACGTGGAACTCATGTGAGGCACTACCACCAATTGAGCCGGTGTCTGCCTGAACTGGACGATAATCCAGACCAATGCGATCAAAAATTTTGCAGTAAGTTGCATGCATTTCTTCATAGGTTTCATTGAGTGAAGCTTCATCAATATGAAATGAGTAAGCGTCTTTCATTAAAAATTCACGTGAACGCATAATGCCAAAGCGAGGGCGAATTTCATCACGAAATTTAGTTTGAATTTGGTAAAAGTTAGCAGGTAGCTGTTTATAGCTGCGTAGTTCATTACGCACCATATCGGTAATCACTTCTTCATGTGTTGGTCCAAAGCAAAATTCTCTGCCATGGCGGTCTTTCATGCGCAATAATTCGGGTCCATATTGTTCCCAGCGCCCCGACTCTTTCCATAATTCAGAAGGCTGTGTAGCGGGCATAAAAACTTCCTGTGCGCCCACTCGATTGAGCTCCTCACGAATAATATTTTCAACTTTTCGTAAGACACGTAATCCAAGCGGTAACCAGGTGTATAGTCCAGAAGCGAGTTTGCGAATCATACCTGCGCGTAACATGAGCTTGTGGCTGATGACTTCTGCGTCAGAAGGAGATTCTTTTAAAGTGGCAAGTAAAAGTTTGGAAACACGCATGATGGAATAATTCTCGTTAACTAGTGAATGAGACAGATTTTATCTTGATGCCAGGTGCGGGTACAGTGATATATGATGATTTACTTATTCTTCTTGCTGGACGGGCCAGGCATGACGTTGATTTGATCCTGGCTAGTGACGGTTGTAAATGCAATGCCTTTTCCAGGAGGACTATCCGTAATTTGCCATTCACCTTTGTTATTTTTCCATTTATACAGGATTGATTTATTTAATTCCGGTGCAACCTGGTGAATTCTACCAAGGATTTTTATGCGTAAGGCTTCATTTTGGTAAATGTAAAATGAAGTTGCTCCAATAATGCTGAAAAGAATAAGGTATTTGGTTCTCATATTTTTTGTAGCTTAGGTCAAATTTTTGCTTAAATTAATTACAAAAATCATTGATATCTTGTTGTGCGTTCTTAATTTGTTTGGCTCTTTCTTTATCGTCAATTACTTTTACGTTGCCATCTTTATCACGAATCCGACGGTAAACCTGGTATGCATTTAGATTCTTTTTAGCAATCGCACAGTTTTCTGCACGGACTTTATTATTTTTAGCCGTTTCTTTTGCAGCTGTATCACTACTTTTGTTTTCTTCTGTTACTGGTTGATAGAGCGGCTTACTATTTTCAGGAGCTGAAGGAGGTGCCTTTAGTCGCTTGTACTGTTGGTTTCGAGGACGCTTTTGTGAGTAATGTACATTTCCATCGTTATCAACCCATTTATAGAGACCCGCAGAAGCTGAATTGGTAATAATCATCATAGCCGCTAGAAGCAATATTCTCATAACGTAGTCCCGTATAGGTTGTTTAATATCAATATGTTATCTCATCTTTGTATTTAAGTATCGCAGGGAGTAGCTAACTTGTAAATTGGCTAGTAGATCTTAATTTAGCAGCAGTGGCGGGGATGTGATGGGGTTTTTCTTTATTGAGAGCATTTATAATCGAATCCCCACCTTAACCATGTGAAATTTAAGGAAAAGCGGCATAAAATAAGGCTCATATGGTGCAAATCTTCTGCGAGGCTGCGTATAATACGGCGTTTCGTGTTTCCTCTATTTATTGTAGGAGCACTGCCCGTGATTACGGGCGTTTTTGTCTGTGAAATTGAAGATTTGGAGTTAAAAATCGTGGAACTCAGCGGTGACGACATTGTTACTCAATTCCTGAAAGATGAAGGTGTGGAATATATATTCGGCTACCCGGGTGGTGCTGTTTTACATATATATGATGCTTTATTCAGACAGGATGCGGTAAAACACATTTTGGTTCGGCATGAGCAAGGGGCAA